>PKDL01000367.1 GCA_002863065.1 Pseudomonadota bacterium | reverse complement strand
CTGTTCGGCCGTCGGAGTCTCCTGACCCGCAAGGTACTTCTGTGTGAACAACGGATCTTCCGCACCAAACGCGCAGTTGTCATTCGCATCGCCAAACACCGTACCGGAACAATTCGGGTCAAATTCTCCAACCCCGGCCACGATGGCGCGTGGTGTTGGAGCGCCGATGGTTGTCACTGCATCACTTGCTACCAACGTATGGATTGTACCGCCCATGTGCGATAACCCATCGCCGCCCTTCAGTGCTTTGCACTTCACTGTAAACGCATGCATGGTCCCTGTACCGGGGTCGGACAGTGGCAGGACCATACCGTTGATAAACAGCTTACCGTCCTCGGAACGGCTGTTGGAGTTCATCAGCAGCTGCGCATCAAACCCAGGGTATACCCCCATGATTTCCACAACCTCAGGATCGAACTCCAAGGTAACGTCGAATGCACCTAATTCGTTCTCACCCGTTGAGAACCGCCCCTCGACAAGGAAAACCTCGCCAGGAATTCGATCTTTAAACGCCAAACCATCGACGTCTCCTAAGTCTAAGTCTCCGACTGCTGGAAGTAGATTGACGTCCACTGCCGTCTCGGCAGGAGTCAGTTTAGGAGATGCATCGATGGAATCGTCCAGAGTGACTGAAAGCACTGTCGAGCGATTCGACTTAGCTACCAGCGCACCGCTGTCGGTAACACTGAGGGCGTCTGTGACACTGGAAGTGACGATAAGGCCGCCCATAGCCTGACCCTGACTTTGGACATCGTCCTCTGTTCCGTCGCTAAAGGTAGCCGAAATTCGAACGGCCTGTGCTTGCTCCGCTACCGCAGCGTAAGTACCGCGTTGAATTGCTGGCAGCGCAAGGTCGACGATATCCACTGCTTTGTTCGAAACAGTGACGGAGGTACGACCGCTATAGCCGAATGCTGTAGAGACAATGTCTGCCCGACCGACCGAGGCGCCCGTGACAATATTTCCGTCTAATCGAACGATCTTTGACGCCGTTTGTCGGGTTCCCATACGAACCGCACGCAGTTCGACATCATCGGGAGCAAGCAGCCACCGCTCGCCATCGGTATATTCAATCTCCGATCCGACCAACACGCGCTGGAAGGCGTCAGCCTTCTCGATTCGATTTAACGTGTCATCAGGCTGATCGTTGAGAACTGCACGTGTCGATACGCGCAGCCCGGCTACACCAACCACTTGAAATGGTATGGACTTAGCAATTCCTTGGTAGCGTGCCACTACGACATCACCACCCGTCTGGCCGCGTGAATTCACCCGTCCAGCCGCATCAACCGTGACCACACCGGTGGTGCTAGTAAACGACAGGCCGACTAAGTTCTTCAATTGGACTTCCGTGCCGTCTTCATAGACTGCATATACTTTTATATCCGTACCCACGGGAATCGCCCGTATCGTGGCTGCCAAGTCGGCCGAGTTTTTCGCAAGTTTCCCTAGGCTCGGTTCAACACGTAAGTCGGCTAGAGCCGGCAGGTTGGTTGTCAACACGCGTGTTGCTTGCGCCAGCATGCGTCCGCCCCGTCGCAAAGTGGCTGTAACCGGTGTATCACCCGTGTCTGTCGCGCGAACCGAATTGGTTCCCGTAACGCAGGAGGTGCACTCCAAAGTAGCATCGACACGCTCCGTATGCCCGTCGGACAGCCTCGCTGTAGATACGGCCGTGCAGTTGGTAGTCAGCGAGGTCTGCTCGTCAGATACATGAACGGTGCTGATCACGTGGCCACCGTCGACGCGCGATTCGAGAACCTCGACCTCACACAAAGCAGACAGATCCAGCGCAGTAATAGCAACGGTGTCCTGCGTATTGACCATAACTGTGTCTTCAGCCACTACCATACCGTTCGCCACGGCACGCACCGGATATTTTCCTCGACGGATCGCGGACAAGCGCCGGGTGTTGGGATCGTAGTCTAGCTTGGTCTGAATACTCACGAGAGGAGTAACATCGTACGTGAGGCCGTCTGCGTCTGCCGCGACTACACGTAACGTCGTCGTCTGGATGTGCCCTAGCCCGTCAATCATACGGAGCTCATCGTTTTCAATCGCTAGCTGGATGCTGTCTGCTTGGACGGGCCTAATAGCTACTTGCGTCTGCAGTGAGCCGTCGCGGACGACTATTTGCTCACCCTTGATTGTGCTTTTCACTTGGGTGCCATCATCGAATGTGCCGTCGCTCAGGATCCGCGTTACTTGTACCGACGCTAAGAGCGCTTTTTTATCAATGAGAGGTGCACCGAACACGGGTGCAAGTGTTGATGCTACCAGCGCAACTGCTTGATTGGCCGTCTGCCAGACATAACCCGAGGCAGCGGTAATCTCTGCTGGACCTCGAAACAGGACATCGTCGTCGACGCTAACCGAGGCATTGTCGTTATTTCTAAGGCTTACGACCCGACCAGAAATGCCCGCTGGCTCCTCTACGTCCACGGCGCCGATAAATTCGAAGGTAACGGTAGCTAGGTGGCGAGCCGTATCGGAGTTTTCGTAAGGGATACCAG
>PKDL01000303.1 GCA_002863065.1 Pseudomonadota bacterium | reverse complement strand
CAGGTGGGCGCCTCCACATCAGGCACTGATACCGTGGCAGCCAGTGGCATGCCCACATTATCGGCCGTATCCCGCGGAGTGACCGCAACCAGTATGACCGAGCCAGCCTTCAGGTCGGCGAGGGTGCCTTCAGTCGTTGTCCAGGCGTATGAGCCCACCTCAAAGCCATCGACTGTTAGGGTATAGCTTGCTCCCTCCCCGTCATCTAGCGCTCCAGGCCATTCCACGGAGGCCGTCTTGCCATCCGCCGATACGGACACCTGCAAATTCGCGTCGGAGAGCCATACAGGTGCCTGAATGTCGTCCGTCTTCGCGGTGGCTTCAAGCGCAGTGCTTGCGTTCCCGGCGGCATCGATGGCGGTCACCTGGACGCTAATATCCGTCCAGGGGTTCAGCCCGGTGATGGTCGTGGTCGTCGCATCGCTGCTCAGGGTAGGGCCTATGGCGCCATCCACCATGACCTGACAGTTCACAACACCCACATCGTCTGTGGCTAGAGGCCAGGCAAGGCTGACTGTGTTGGGTGTGACCGCTGTGACTTCCAGCGCACCTGGGCCCCAGGTTGGAGGGGAATTATCGGATGTCTTTGCTGTGGCGCTCAAGGACTCCCAGGACAGGTTTCCATTGATATCTCTGGCAAACACCTCAAAGGTGTAGGAAGTCCACGGGTTGAGCGCCGTTACCTCCATGCTGAGAGTCTCAGCGGGGACCGTGCCCAGCAATGCGCCATCCTGCATGACATCGTATTCCAGTACGGCCGCGTCGTCCGATGCGGCGGGCCAGGCCAATGTCAGGCTTGAGGGAGCCACATTGCTCACGGTTAGCGCTCCGGCATCCCACGTGGGTGGTGCTAAATCTGGTGTTGCAAACGCACCAGTAAGGCTGTTTGAGCTTTCATTACCGAGGCCGTCAATGGCGCGTATTTCCACGTCATATACAGAGCCCGGGAGTAACTCATCGAGAGTGAGGGCCAACGCGGGTGTGAGCTGTAAGAAGTCGCCATTGAGGTACACCCGATAGGCCGCGACGGACACGTTGTCGGTGGCTGGCGTCCATGCCAGGGTTGCGCTGTTGGGCGTGATGCTTGAGATGACAAGGGACGCGCTGTCAGGAAACGCTGGGGCGGTCGTATCATCGCTTTCGATGGTCAGAGATAGACCGGGGGCAGACACATTCCCGGATGCATCGCGTGCTATTAGCTGTATGGTGAGGCTCTCTCCATCGGCTACTGGTGCCTCCAGTGGTGAGGTGAGAGTGTCTCCATCGACTTGTATGAGCGAGGTATTGCCAGTCTTCACCTCGTAATTAGCCACCGCGACATTGTCGGTGGCGGCAGGCCAATTAAGCGACACCAAACCATCCGTGTTGGCTTCAGCTATCAAGACATCTCCTTCGGCGAAGGTAGGTGCCGTAATATCTATGGTGCTGAAACTGACTTTGGGGCCGTCCTCAGTGATATGGCCCGTAGTGTCTTTAGCGACCACGCGAGCGGTATAGCTGGTTAGCGGCGCGAGCTCTTCGAGCACCGTGCTGTTCTCTGTCAGGCCTTCCGTATGAAGTGTGTCATTGAGCCACAGGTCATAGAGCACGTCACCGTCATCCGTCGCGGGTGTCCAAGCGATCATAGCCGTAGTTTCACCGACCTGACTTACCTGAAGTGACGGCGTACCGGACCACGTGGGCGGCGCGCTATCCAAGGTGTTGAAGGCTCCTATGAGATGCGGAGAGCGCAGTTTTCGTGCGTCCACTGCCTGCACGCTCACCGTGACCTGGCTTCCAAACGAGAGGCCATCTACCAGCGCCGTAGTGTCTTCACCCTCCACGCTGGAGTGTAATTCGCCATCCACGAAAATAGCGATCGTCTCAATGGAGGATTCACCGATGGGAGCTGGCCACGCCACCTGGAGCGTTGTGGCAGTGGCTTCGTCTAGCTCCAGTGTCGCTCCCTCGGGCCACTTCGGAGGTTCGGGCGTGGGTATATCGGGTACCGCAGTGTCTTGCTGCGGTGCGGTGCCGGAATCGCTAGCGACATCCGGTTTGGCAGGTGGCTCAGCGGAGTTCACCTCTGTCTCTGTACACGCCGACAGTAGCAATGCGGCAGTAAGGAAAGGCGCCAAGGTTCTTGTTTTCACCGTGTTTTGTCTCAACATGCTTATTCCATTGCCTTGATCCAGTCTCGTATGGCGCTTACGGGAAGCGCGGCATCTCCGCTTGTCACCAGCTCTTCGTAGCTGGGGCCGTACGGAGGCATTTGGCTCTTATTTCCCGGATAGGTGCCTTCTAGGTACTGTATGAGCTTGCTTGCGTCCGGGTCGCCGGGAACGACGACTACCGGATCACTCGCGAAGGTCTGTTCGAAACTGCCTTGCGTATTGAATTCGGAGAAATGGCACGTCCCACAGTGGGGCTCTAGTGCCGTATAGACCCCGCCGACACCCACCGTGGTGGTGAATTCAAGTGTTTCGAATGTTGCCGATGGCCCGCTGGTACTCCAATTCCCTGAGCTATCACCCGCCTGTACTTG
>PKDL01000305.1 GCA_002863065.1 Pseudomonadota bacterium | reverse complement strand
TCCGTCGCGTCCACCGAATCCGTCGCATCCACCGCATCGGTACTCTCGACCGAGTCCGTCGCGTCAACCGAATCCGTCGCATCCACCGCATCGGTACTCTCGACCGCGTCCGTCGCGTCCACCGCATCAACCTGCACATCAGTGCCTTCAGAACCATCCACTGCTGTATCAGATACAACAATATCCGTTGACGTGGGTGAATCTGTGGCTGTATCGCCGCCATCATCACTCGGCGAAGATGAGCAACCACCAATGAGAAGCGCGAACGCGACGCCGCTAGCAAGCCTCAAAGTATTCATGTTCGACCACTGACGTACTGTCATGTGCGGTACCATCCCTTTCTTAGCCATTCGGAGGTAGCCTACCTTAGAAGCAACCTGCAGTGCGAGCCTATGTGGTGGGTTGAATCGCGAAGTGTAGAGGCATGAAGCGAGAAAGCTCTTGGAGCAGCTGCCGCTGTTCTGACCAATCTAGAGTGTCAAACGCCTGATTCGACCGTTCGAAAGCTATGTGGGCACCTTTTTCTCGACCGAGGATGAGACATAATTGCTCTGCCAGACGCCAAAAGATTGCCTGATCATACGGAAAAAGGACCGCCCCCTGTATGACCCGCATTTTCTGAAATGCCGCTTCAAATGAACCGTTACGTGTCATGGCGCGGATATAGGTGAGTTCAGCCGCAAATCGTCCGCGAGGAGAGACCGCTTGTGCGAGCCCTCTCGCAGCCACCGCCAATGCTACATCCGTATCGTTTTGATCGCAGAATAGACGCGCTTGTACGAGTCTCGCCTCAAGCACTAAACCAGATAGGCGCACCGATTCTGCCACGCCGATGGCTTTTTCAATTTCCTCAGTAGCCAGCGTGTAGTCTTCTCGAAGTCGCGCAACTTCCGCACGCTCTCGCATGGCCATAGCGATGACGCGGTTGGCAGCGACAGCCTTCGCGGTTCCTCTCGCCTGGAGCAACATATCCTCCGCCCGGTCTAATTGCCCCCAAGCACGATAGACAGTTCCGAGGCGCACTAAGGCCAAGGCTTCTGCGGCAATGTGCCCCAGATCAGCGAATTGAGCTGCCACGCTTTCGAGTAGTTCGCATGCCGCCAAGCGGTTGCCAACCGCACCTAATACGCAGCCTAGACGGGATTTAGCGTACCCAGCAGTCAGTGCATCGGCTTGGCTGGAGGCAGCCTTCAGATAACGGATAGCCTCGGGAGTTCGCCCCTCGTGGAATGCAAGCCAGCCTCGCGTCGAATCTAGCGAAGCCTCCCATCGTGTAGACCCCGTGTCCGTAAGGCCTGAAAATATCTTCAGACGCTGATGTATGCGGTCATATCGAGCAAATGCAAGGTCGAGCTCAAGTAGACCTAACACACTCTTATACCAATGCTGGTCGTGTGCATGTGTGCGATATACTGAGCCAAACCATTCCGCAGCATCGATTAGCTTATCCTGTTCCAGGCACAAATCTGCCTGGCGGATTGTCAAATCTCGCACAACACCATTCGATACTCCCGCAAGTTCCGCGAGAAACAACGCTCGGCTGAGGGTTGTACTCGCATCCGGGTAATCGAATTGTTCCCTCTGGAGAGCTGCCAGCCTAGTCAGCTCTGATATCATCCAGCGTGGGGTGCCAGATGCATCCTGGCTCGAAAGGCAACAGTCCACAATACGCTGCGATGTACAGTCCGGCGCTAAAGACAGTCCTCCAGTATTGCTCTGCACAACCACCCCGATATCGACAAGAGTGGCCAGGACAGACGCGAGGCGGTCTTGCCCCTGCGCACCGGGAAAGACATGTTGACCAGCAATAGCTAAGTCTTCAAAAGATACACCTGCCTGGCTGCATGCCATGAACACGAGAACCGCCCACTGGGACGTTGAATCAGTGTGTGCGTCAATACGCGCCGTGAGGTGGTCTTTGACACGCACTACCTCGCCGGCAACAGAGCGATCGTATACAGCCAGCGAGCGTGGTGATGCCCGGCCCGCTCTCGGTGGAATCTTAGGTCGCTGAGATTCGTTGCGTAATAAAGCAGAGCCCGGCTCATCCTCCATGCTAAGACGAGTGGATTCCGGTGGTTTTGAGCGTGTTAAATCACTCTGAACCACGGAGGTTGCCGGAGCTTGTTGATACGGCAACTGAAGAGTCTCTATGCGAGTGGCAGCCTCCGAAGCAGCATAATTTACGCTTCGTTCAACGGCGATATCAGGCGATGGTCGCGACGTGTCTGGGTCCCGTTCAGATGGAACTATGGTGGTGGATTCTAGGAGCAGTGTTGATGCATCTTCAACATGAGCTGTCAGAAGTCGAGAGCCAGGGTCACCGCTAGCCTGCGAGGCTGTCGTAATCGTCGTAGGCGGTGGCATGTAGGCCAACCATGATTCTGTGTAACGTTTTATCTCTCTAGATGGCGAATATATACCGCGCGCAGAGAGGGCTTTTTCTAAATGGGCGAGAACCCCCTGCATTGATGATGGACGGTCGCTGGGGTCAAAGCGTAAACATGACGCCACTATAGACCGGACGTCTGA
>PKDL01000213.1 GCA_002863065.1 Pseudomonadota bacterium | reverse complement strand
TATTTACTATATGGCCGTAACCTTGACTGCGCATATGCGGAACACAGGCTTGAATTGCGGCCACAGCGCCAAATACGTTGACTTCAAATACGTGCCGTAGTGAATCTAAATCAACATCGCTAACAACCCCCGTGATACCCACCCCGGCATTATTCACTAACAACTCGACCCGCTGATACTGCTTCAGTGTGCAGTCGACTACCCGCTGAATATCATCGCTGGACGTCATATCGGCCGGCACCACCAAACCGCGTCCACTCAGCTCCGAGGCCACATCGTTTAAGGCCCCTTCATCCCTCGCCGCTAGGACAACATGCGCCCCTCTACGATCCAATTCAATCGCCAGAGCACGGCCTATACCTCGACTGGCTCCGGTAACAATGGCTACTCTATTTGCAATACGCTCAACCATACAGAGAGCTTGCCACTTCAACGTTTGAGTTGCCATGCTTCACCGTGAGATGTGTTCAACAATACGGAAAAAGGCATCTAACACCGCATGACGCCATCGATGGACGAACCCTCATTACCAATTTCCATGGCATATGACGCGTTTCATGAGGCGATACGCCGTGGTCCTGTGGTGCTATCGAGTCCTACCGGCAGTGGGAAGTCTACGCAGGTACCGAGATGGTGCTCTCAAACCTCGCGAGTCCTCGTGGTCGAACCGAGGCGCGTTGCATGCCGGGCACTCGCATCACGAATTGCCTCTCTCGAGAACAGCTCTCTTGGGCAAGCCGTAGGATATATCGTGCGCGACGAACGATGCATTTCGTCGAACACCCAAATCGTTTTCGCTACCCCTGGAATTGTGCTCAAGCTATTGGCAAGCCCCGATGGGATCGATGAGTATGAGACGGTTATTATCGATGAATTCCATGAACGCAGCATGGAGACTGATCTGATCTTTGCGTTGCTCACGCAGCGACGACCAAAACGATTTATCGTGATGTCTGCCACCATCGACGGTGACCGCCTCGCTCGGCATGTGGGAGGTACGCATGTGACTGCGGCTGGACGTACATTTCCAGTGGATATCCAGTATCTTGGCTATCCATCCGACCTACCAACGACATACCAACTCGAAACACGGGTCCAAGAAGCTGTAGAGCGGGTACTGCCTGACGGAGATGTACTGATATTCTCCCCGGGTAAGGCCGAAATCCGTCGAATTATCAATGCATTATCGGGCCTCCCATTCGAAATACTCCCTTTACACGGTGGACTCACCCTACAAGAGCAGTCACGCATATTTTCCAAGGGAAAACGGCGGCGCATTATCGTATCAACGAACGTGGCAGAAACCTCTCTAACGGTACCCTCCGTCCGCACCGTGATCGATACAGGACTGGTTCGAAGCACACGATACCAGGATGGAAGGGGTTACCTTACCCTTATGCCGATAGCGCAAGACAGCGCTGAGCAACGTGCGGGTCGGGCGGGGCGTGTAAGTTCTGGACTTTGCATTCGACTCTGGGGCCATGGAGGCAGACTAAAAGAGTCAACGCCTCCCGAACTACACCGTGAATCAGTTGTGCCACTGGTGCTTGCTGCAATGGCTTGCGGCGCAGATCCCCAAACGCTCCCGTTTCCCGACTCCCCACCACCGCACGCTCTCGCCACTGCGCGAGATGAACTCACCGTCATGGGTGCTATTCAGTCCCACAAATTGACCGAAACAGGGCGTCATCTATTCCGCCTGCCGCTGCGACCGGAACTCGGACGAATACTAGTAGAAGCGCAGGGGTCCGACTTACTCGAAGCAATCGTGGATTTGGTTGCAGCTCTTGATGTAGACCGGCCACTATTCATCGGTGCTCCGGAATATCCCGAAGACGACCTCAGGTCGATGGGATGTGACGCCACAGCTCTCATTGCCGCTATCCGTACCGGAGAACCACAGACGCATGCTCTAGCCCCGTATACGCTCCGAGAAATGCGCCAGCGCGCACGAAGATTAAGGGATGCCTTCGGACTACCGACCACCATACCGAACACCTTACCGCCGAAGCTCAGTACCGGTATCGGCCGCTTAGTGCTCTCCGCAGATTCAAGAACGGCTTACATCAAGAGAGTTCGAAAACGCCATATCGCTTGGAGCAATGGCGGTACTGAGATCGCGTTAGCGAATACATCAGCCGTAAATGACAACACGCGCGCAGTGGTCGTGCTCGCACTTCGCTCCATCGGCCTCGACCATCGCAAGGGCCAGCTCGTAGCCACTTATGCTGTGCCTATGACCTACGCCGCACTAGCAGAAGCGGGGTTGGGTGAGACTCGCATGGCAGATCCCACACTGAAGAATGGACGACCTTTCGCTTCCATCGAAAGACACTTCGCTGGCGTGATACTTCACACGGAAGAGCACCAGCTGGAGGGGCAGCATCTGCGCAGCGCGGTTGCACAACTCATTGCTGCAAATCGATTATTCAAAACAGTCCATGAGACCCTGAAAATCGCCCTGCGTGAACGCGACCTAATACGTCGCCTTATTTCCCGCAATCTGCTTCCCACTCATGCGATGGAGTCGAGGG
>PKDL01000137.1 GCA_002863065.1 Pseudomonadota bacterium | reverse complement strand
CATGTGGCTAACACCCTATTGGAGCGACGTAGGCGCCGTGATAGTTCACGTGCAACGTTGAGAAGCACCATAGTATAAGTATCTAGATTAGTTTCGTAGAGGCGGAGAAAATCGCCGTTTGCGAGCGTAAACACGCCGACTTCTCCCAATGCCCGGATCGTAGCGCTACGGGGTTTGATTTCAATCAGCGCCATTTCGCCCAACACTTCGCCTGCGTTGCACTCGGCAAGCACGAAGGATTCTTTAATCTCTCCTAAGGACTTACTGACCTGGCATCGGCCTTCCGCGATGATGAACATCTCAGAGCCGATCTCGCCTTCTGATGCTATGACATCCCCATCATCATATCGGTGGTAGGTCAGTAATTCACGGACAGAGTCGATTTCTAAGACGCTCAATCCGCCAAAAATAGCGACAGACTCGGGAAGCTTTGGACGTTCAGATTCGCTCATTGTGCAGTGTACTCCGCAGCATTGCAGAATGGTGCGTCACCGTAGTTCTTCACGCAAATATAGTCGTCTCTGCAATCGCCGCTAGAACCGCACCGTTTCATACAATAGCTGGAGTCGTCAGGAAAGCGTATACATACTCCCTCATCGGGGCACTCATTCGTATTGCAGCCTTGAAGCGTGCAGTATCCATCTGGTTGGCTTGCATCACATGTAAGCTCTGTACCGCAGTCTACATTAGTCTGACATTCATCGCCTACTGTCGGTGCGCAGGCTGCCAATAGGCATATCAACATGGCGCATAGAATTGCGTTACCAGCATATGCCACTGTTTCCATGTGCCGCAGTCCCGAAGTTCTCATGAGCGGAGGTCTATCACGCAGCGCCAGAGATCGACAAGCAACTCCGGGCATACAGTCTCCGAACGTGCAGAACGAGAGATCCCAATTGTATCCAAACAGGGTAGGGCTTCAGGTCCATACATTCGTTTGAGGTTGTTCTGTATCGTTTTACGGCGTTGTTGAAATAGCCCATGCACGAACGTATTGAAGGCATCTATACTATTACCTACGTCACGCCGTGGATCCCGTAATAAGTCGATTTGCACAATCGCGCTGTCGACTTTCGGAGGAGGTCTGAATGCTCCCGGTTTCACGACCATTGTTCGATGTGCATCGGCGAGTAGCCAGGTGAGTACACTCGGCGGCCCGTATACCTTGGTTCCTTCGCTTGCCACGAAGCGATCGGCGACCTCTTTCTGGAACATGAACACCATGCGTCTGAAAAGGTGCCTATGTGAAAGTAGTAGGTTGAAATAGATTTGGGAGCTTGCGTTGTAGGGCAGGTTACCAACGACCACCGAGGGTCCAGTCACATGTTTCGCCCAGGTTGTACGCACTGCATCTTCCTGGATGACCGAAACTTCGGGCAGATGTCGTTTCAGGTGGGCAACCATATCTCGGTCTTTCTCAATACACGTCACACGGTTTGCACCGAATGCGCTAACCAATCTCCGAGTAAGCTGTCCTGTGCCTGGTCCAATTTCGAAGACGGTCTCGTCCGATGATGCATCCAATGCATCGACGATGTGAGCCAATACATCGACGGAGTGGAGGAAGTGCTGTCCGAAGGATTTTTTTGCGCGCATCGTTATCGCCCTATCGGAGTGCTGATATCTGCGTCAAAGTCCATTGGATCATCTTCTAGCCCTTGTGCGAGTCGAATGGCACCGAGGCCGGCAATCATCGCGGCATTGTCAGAACAATATCTCACTGGGACAGGGTACACTCTGAGTCGTTTTCTGGCAGCAGCCCTCTTCATTTCTGAACGTAGATGGGAATTTGCTGCAACGCCCCCGCCTATAACAATGGACTTGACGCCTGCTTCTTGTGCTGCTCGGACCGTTTTTTTCACCAACACATGCACTACAGCTGCTTGAAAAGACGCTGCGATATCTTCGAAATCTGTTGGGGTTTTAGGCTCATGTTTTCGGAGATACGTTCGAACGGAGGTCTTTAGACCCGAGAAGGAAAATGCGTTGCGCCGCCCTGGTAACCATGCTCTTGGGAAGTCGATAGCATGAGGGTTGCCGCGTTTGGCTAGGTCATCAATGGCTTTGCCACCCGGATACCCTAGTCCCAACATTTTGGCGACTTTATCGAATGCTTCGCCAGCGGCGTCGTCGAGAGTGTGCCCAATTCTCGTGATATCGCGTCCATTCTTAACCAAATAAAGTGCCGTATGGCCTCCACTGACCGCTAGGGCGACATACGGTGGTTGTAGATTGATAGCTTCACGCTGATCATCATGTAGGTGTACGGCGCAAATGTGCGCCTCAATGTGGTTCACTCCAACTAACTTTAGCCCGTGAGTCCAGGACAGAGCTTTCGCCGTTTGTACGCCCACCATGAGCGCCCCTATCAATCCAGGTCCCCGTGTCACGGCAATAGCATCAATGTCATCTATACCTACCTTCGCGCGCTCCAGCGCGAGGTCAATTATGGGCAAGACGCCTTCAAGATGCGCTCGAGATGCCAGTTCTGGTACCACTCCACCGTATTTGCGGTGGATGGCTACTTGCGTGGA
>PKDL01000007.1 GCA_002863065.1 Pseudomonadota bacterium | reverse complement strand
GCCGTCGGTAATGGCGCTCTCGTCACATTGGTAGCCCTCGGGGCAGTCGTCATTCGACGCACACTCACTGCCGCAGAAGGAGCCTAAGGCGCCGGCCGACACGCAGCGATTATCGCCTACCGTAATGCTCGCCTGGCAGTCCGCGTTGGTATTGCACGGCCGGCAGAGCGTGATGTGTTTGGGGATACAGATATAGGTGATATCGCCGCCGCTATTGGTGACGCCTTTGCATGACCAGCCATCAGGGCAGGTCTCGATGCACGTCTCAGTACAGACGGAGCCGCTCGGACCTTCTACACAGTAGCCGCTGTTGCAGTCGGTGTTTTCACTACAGTCGCAGCCCGGGCCGCCGGGCGTGCTGCAGTCGTAGTCGCTCTGCGGGCCGGTGGCGTCCGAGTCGGTCGTATCGTTGTCGACGAGAGAAATATCGGGTGCGCCCTCGGAAGTATCCCGAGTATCTTCGGTTGCAGTACCGCCTGAGACGCCGGCCGGCGCGGCATCTCCGCAGCCCAGGGTCAGGCATAGGATGAGGATGCTGTTCGATAGTGAGGTCAACCAGCATCTGGCCAATATACCCGGGTAGTCCATGTACTCCTCGCATGTTGAGATACGGAGTTTGTAGCGCAGCAATAGTCTTGACTGCAACTGTGCCTCCACTGGACCGCATATGTCATGGATGGTTGATAGCGGCTAATGGGCAAGAGCCTCAGCGGAGTACCGTACGTTATTTCATTTCTGGTTTTTGTTACGACATCTAAGTCCGTATTGGGCGCTAGCCGAAAGGTGTGCTAGGGATCCGGCATGCATGAGGCATTGCGGTTGTTGGTCGTCGGTATGGGGACGGTGTTTTCATTTCTTACGTTGCTTGTGCTCGTAATGTACGGGTCGGCGCGCGTCCTGTCCCGTTTCGAGGACGTGGCAGCCGAAACTCCTGGACAAATACCTGCGGTAATCTCGGACGATACGGAAATTGCGCTGGCTATTGCGGTGGCAGAACGTGCGCTGCGCGGCTCGGCGGAGTAGGTCATGGGAAAGAAACTTGTACATGTAATGAACACAGCCTTCCGTGATGGCTTCCAGTCCGTCTTCGGAGCTCGGGTATTCACTAAAGACTTTTTACCGGCGCTTGAGGCGGCAGTGCATGCGGGGTTTACGCACTTTGAAGCAGGAGGTGGGGCCCGCTACCAGTCGTTGTACTTTTATTGTCAGGAAGACGCCTTCGATATGATGGATGCGTTCAGGGAAACCGTTGGCCCTGATGCGAATCTGCAGACCTTGGCTCGAGGCGTCAATGTGGTCGGCCTCGATTCGCAGTCCAGCGACATCATCGACCTGCATGCGAAAATGTTCAAAAAGCATGGGATGACCACCATCCGCAACTTCGACGCGCTCAACGATGTGCGGAACCTGAACTACTCTGGGGAATGCATTACCAATGCCGGACTCAACCATGAGGTAGTCATCGCGCTGATGGGACTTCCTCCCGGCCTGAGCGGTGCCCACGATGCGGAGTTCTACGTACAGTGCGTGCGTAATATCCTCGATGATGGACTGCCCTTCGCGTCGATTTGCTTTAAGGATGCGTCGGGTACTTGTCCTCCGAGTGTGGTGTATGAATCCATCAAGCAGACTCGCAAACTTGTGGGGGATGATGTGCACCTCCGAGTGCATACGCATGAAACGGCGGGGGCAAGTATTCAGCAATATGTCGCTGCCTTGGAGGCAGGGGTAGACGGGATCGACCTGAGCATGGCGCCAGTGAGTGGCGGTACGGCCCAGCCTGACGTCATCACCATGTGGCATGTGTTGCGAGGCACGAACTTCGACCTCGGATTTGATATCGAGAAGGTGATGGAGTGCGAAGAGGTCTTCAAGGACTGCATGAAAGACTACTTCATGCCGATTGAGGCCAAAGCGACCGAGCCGGTGATTCCATTTTCACCGATGCCGGGCGGTGCTCTTACCGCAAATACGCAGATGCTTCGTGACAATAATATGATGGACAAATTCCCCAAGGTCATCGCAGCGATGCGAGAGGTCGTGCGGCGCGGTGGATTTGGAAGCTCCGTGACTCCGGTATCCCAATTTTACTTTCAACAAGCATTCAATAACGTGGTGTTTGGCGAATGGAAGCGTATTGCTGATAGCTACGGCCGCATGGTGCTTGGCTACTTTGGCAAGACGCCGGTGGAACCCGACCCGGAAATCGTCAAGCTTGCATCCGAGCAATTGGGGATGGAGCCGACCACACGGAACCCTCGCGAGATCAACGACGAAGACCCGAGCAAAGGGATCGCGGCTGCAACCAAGGTTCTGGAAGCCGAAGGTCTACCTGTCACCGACGAAAATATATTCATCGCCGCGGCTTGCAAGGACAAGGGCATTGCCTTCCTCAAAGGAGAAGGGACGAGCGGAGTGCGGAAGCACATAAAAGAGACGCCTGCGCCAATCGCCGCTCCTGGTCCAGTCACGGTCCGAGTGAACGGCCGCGAATACACCGTGGAGTTGAACGGAGCGACCGCAATGGTCAACGGGCAGTCAT
>PKDL01000152.1 GCA_002863065.1 Pseudomonadota bacterium | reverse complement strand
AATCATCTCTGCGGTGGCGTTGAGTTTCATGGTGCATGAGCCGAGCGGGATCATGGAATGGGTTAGCGACAAGTCGCGGTCTTGCAGCCGGGTCAGGTAGCGAAGCATTGCGGTTTCTGACCGGTGGCTGCTGAAGACTGGATGCGTCATAAAGCTGGTCGTTCTCACCAAGCTATCCGGAAGGTCTGGCACAGCCGAGCGCAGACGCGATAGGTCCGTTGTCTTGGCTCCGAAGCGCTGCAGTACATCAAGAATGTCAGTAGGCGTGTGCGTCGAGTCGACTGTGATCCCGAGGCCGTCGGAAAATTGTCGCAGGTTGATACCGTCCGGCGCAGACACCGCACCTCGGACCCGGACCGTGTCGAAGATTGGACCGTCATCCACTTGGAGACCCAGCCGTTTCAGGCCGCCACGGAGCGCATTGGCCAGTTCATACACGCGTTGCGCCTCACGGCGAATGCCATCCGGCCCGTGGTATATACCGTACGCACCGGCCATAATGGCTAGCAGAACCTGGGCGGTACAGATGTTGGACGTCGCTCGGTCGCGGCGAATATGCTGCTCGCGGGTCTGAAGCGCCATACGCAGGGCGGGAGCGCCATGCACATCTTTTGACAGCCCAATGATTCGCCCGGGTAGCTGTCGCTTCCATTGGTCTCGGGTGGCAAAATACGCCGCATGCGGCCCCCCGTACCCCATTGGGATGCCAAGTCGCTGAGTGGATCCCACCGCAATGTCGGCACCGAGTTCCCCCGGCGATGTGATCAGTGCAAGCGCGAGTATATCTGCGGCGAGGGTGACCACCGCTCCACATTCATGCGCACGGCCTATGATTGGGCGGTAGTCCGGGATGTCACCATTGGTGGTCGGATACTGGAGCAATAGGCCAAAAAAACCTTCGTCCAACGTGATGTTGGTATGGCACCCAATGACGGTTTCTACGCCGAGCGCAGCGGCACGCGTTTTTACGACCTCTATGGTCTGCGGATGGCAGGTATCAGAAATAAAAAACCGATTTGCCTCGCTTTTGCGGGGGCGGACGCGCAGTGACATTGACATGGCTTCGGCAGCAGCCGTTCCTTCGTCGAGCAGCGAGGCATTCGCACACGGTAGTCCTGTGAGGTCAGAAACCATGGTCTGGTAGTTGAAAAGCATCTCAAGGCGGCCTTGAGCGATTTCGGCCTGATAGGGCGTGTATTGGGTGTACCAGCCTGGGTTTTCAAGGATGTTTCGCTGGATCACCGGGGGAGTGATGCACCCGTGGTATCCGAGTCCAATGTAGGACGGCAGCAACCTATTCTGGCTCATAATGTCTTTTAGAGTGGCAAGCACGTCGTGCTCAGTCCGGGCGGGTCCGAGGTCGAGGTCCCTCCGCAGGCGTATAGACTCGGGCACTGCGGTATCGATCAGGCTATCGAGCGACTCAAAGCCTACGGTTTTCAGCATGGCCGCAATGTCTGAATCGCCAGGGCCGATGTGGCGAGGGACGAAAGTGAGTTCGGGTGTGAATGCCATGTAAGAAGACTACTCTGCGGAGCAGCGGTTGGAAACGGTAAGTTGGCCTCTATTGTACGGTTTAAGTCAGCTTATTACCCGTCCTGTCCGAGCTTTGGCTGTGGATGAAATGCGGTAAGTGATTCAGACCGTTGTGTTAGGCAACAACCTGTAAAAAAGACGGCAAAAGTTCAAATTTTTCCTCGCTGACGGGGTTCGCGAAGTCGACCCAAATTCAGATAGTATCTGGGAATGTTGGTATTACGTATATCGATGATCGTCTTCTGTCTTGGCGTGGTAGATGCGCAAGCGCAATGCCCGACGGTCGCCGTTTCGGCGAAGGATGTGTATCGGGAACTCCGGCAAACGCATGCGAAGGCGTTTCGTGCGTTTACCCGATCTGCCCAGGCCACTGTGGAATGCAAACGAGGATTGGGTGCTCCTCAGGTTATTGTTCGCGGTCGGACACCGAGGCGATGGTCGAGACATCGTGTGCAGTATAGGGTGGAGTTTCGGGCGCCCATTCAGGCGAAAACCGGTGGTCTAATGCCATCCGTCGTTACCCAACAGCGTATACACCGGCTGTCCGATGTGAAGTCGACAATCGGCACGTTTGAACGCGATTCTGAGGTGGCTCCGTTGGTTCGCCATCTGACGAAGAGAAGCCAGTTGATCGAAGGACGCTACTTCTACGGAGGCGGAGGTGCCGATTGCCTCGCAGTGATGGGTAAGGCCCGTAAGAGCGTTGGCGGTTCGAAGGCACCTAGTATTCGGTATTGCTCCGATTTGGGCGTCGTGGAATACACCTGGTTGGGGGGAAGCGCGCCAAACCGTACCGAAGCAACACGGCTGGAACAGGCGTTGCGTAAAAAAGTGCCGGAAGGCGTGGTGCGCTGGACGGCCCTTACTCGCCGTTCGAGAAGCGGCGTGGCAGGGTCTTGGTCAGGCACAGGATCACTGTATGTACCCCGCTCAAAGACGGAACACTTCTTTCGCGCCGAGGCGAATCCGAAAGGGGAATGGGCTATTCAGTTAGCGCGCCATTAGGCCGTAAGTGTGCGCGAG
>PKDL01000070.1 GCA_002863065.1 Pseudomonadota bacterium | reverse complement strand
GCTACCAACCGATTTTATATGTCTTGGATTCGTTCAAGCAGTTACGCGACGCGATGAACGACTACGCCAAGACCATTGACGCTGCTACCACAACTCAGGGTAGTAATCTTCGGCACGAAGTCGGCGTAGCCGCTTAGCCCAGCGCGTTCACCCCATTCAGCCTCCTTCCTTTCTGCAGGTCGTACATGAAGGACATACGCGCTGCTTCTTTTTTCACCCTCTTTACCTTGGCCGTAAAGCCTCTCGGCATCGGGAACCAACTTGATGGAAATTGGGCGTGTCCACGCCAGCACGCACATTGACTGCTTAGGACACGGGCTGAGCATGTGCCGGAGATACTGTCGTGTGTCCCGACCAGCAGGTCAACGCCGCGGTCAAAGGATGGTGGGTTGCCCAGGGCCAAGGGCCCCGGGCCAGGCGCTAACTACGGCTCGACCGTAATGCTACCTTTCATGTCCGCTTGCGCATGCGGAGTACAAACGTAGTAGTACGTACCGGGCATATCGAAGATAATCTCTTCGGTCGCACCAAACGCAATCGAGAATCCACCCTCAAGCGGCGTGCTTCCGTTCGAATCGTAGGTGTCGAAACTTACTTCGACCGCATTGTGACTTTGACCGAGGACAAACTTCACGCTATCACCCGCTTGGATAATAAGGTCGTCTGGCGTGAAGGTCAGGCCAACCGTGTTGATGGTCCAAAGCTGCGCTTCACCGCCGGCGTCTCCTCCCTCATCCGGTAGAGATGCGATGTGAATCTCTACGAACTCGTAGTTGAAATTACCGCTTCCGCCCGGTTGGTCGGAGAACTCCGAAATGTAGATACCAGACGTTCCGGTCGCACCCGAACCTGGTGTTGCATCGCTGATGTCATTCGATGCAATCCACGATTCCGCTAATGATGCATCGCCGCTGCCGATGCGCTGATAGTTAAGAAACCCGTCCACCGCAACCGTGGGGCCGTCGACAATACCATCGCCATCAACCGCCAGGCTAAATGTCTCGTCGCCATTGATCAGCGGAGCACCATTATTGCTGCTCGTAACTCCAGCATTCAAGAACACAACATCGTCACCCAACGTGACACCATGATAGTCTTCGAACTCTGCCTGGTCAGCACTCCGCGCGATAACCACGTAGCCGCCAACGGGAACTAGCGTGCCTGTGGGTATGGTAAACGTCTTTGCGGGACTACCCTGTTCAGCCTGTTCAAGCACTAGGCCACCGATATCGAACATGTCGTTACTTGGGCCTGCGTCAACTGGACCGTAGGATAGCGTAAAGGTACCGCTGGAGAAGTCACCGTACCCATCGATAATTACGAAGTACGTGGTGCCTGCATCGAGCATAAGCTGGAGCGACTCATTTGGATTGAAGCCGTTCTCTTGTGCCCCCAAACAGGAACTTGCGATATCTGCACAGTCAGTCACGACGTATAGCGCGGAACCGAAGTTAGAGGTATCTGTCAACTCGAACAGGTATTCTCCTGACTGAGACGGCGTGAAGCTATAGACGTAGTCTGGCGCAGTCAGACCCTTTCCGTCACTTTCGTCAACGGGACACTCAGGGCCGTAGCTGTAGTTGTCATTGAACCCCGCGGTATCGCCGGTGACCACACCCTCGTCTCCGCCGAGTACAGTTGCGCTCTCGCAAGTGTCACCCGCGACGGGTGGGGCCGGAGTAGATGACTCGCAGTTCACGGTGAACGGCATTCCAGCGATGGGGAAAAACGCGACTTGCGTACCTTGTACGTCGGAAAGAATGAACGCATCCAGTACGATTCCGCTCGTGGCAGGCACCTGGCATTCCAGGTCAGCATCGCCATTACCATCGGCATCAATGCCGAGTACTGAAGCCTCGGTCCCAATCTCGACGAACGTTCCGACATCGCCATAATCGAGGTCTGCAGCAAGCTCAATCGCGGTTCCACCAGCAGTCAGTGAGACATCTACCATCCCAACCGGTCCTGCCGTATGAATCACACGAACCAAGGTACCGCCAGATGCCGGTGCGGGGGTGCTGTTATCAAGGAGCAGTGTTTCCACGGGAGCGCCTGGGCCCGCCTCGCCGTACAAGATCAGGCTGGATTTCTTACCCTCTTCGAGAGTCAAAGTAACCGTTTGAAGAATCGGAGAAACCGTACCCGCGGCAGTAACCGCTGCTGTAAACTGTATCGGTGCGACATCGAAATTGGTCGCAGATTGGAATTGCACATCGACAAACAGAGGTGAGCCGCTCGCATCCGCAGTCCCATAGATATCTACCGCTGGGGCACCCGTGACCAAATGAATCGCTCGCAGCTCCGTCTCAGCGGAGTCGTCGGTACCATCAGTGCCGTCAGTCCCGTCCGTACCATCAGTCATGTCCGTACCATCAGTCATGTCCGTACCGTCGGTGGTATCCGTACCATCAGTCATGTCCGTACCGTCGGTGGTATCCGTGGCGTCAGTCATGTCCGTTCCATCGGTGGTATCCGTGGCGTCGGTGGTATCCGTAGCGTCGGTGGCATCGGTCATGTCCGTTCCATCGGTGGTATCCGTGGCGTCGGTGGCATCCGTGGCGTCGGTG
>PKDL01000179.1 GCA_002863065.1 Pseudomonadota bacterium | reverse complement strand
ATGGTTTATCCCATGATGTTGAAAGTGGAGCCGTCCTGCTTACGCGACGTGGGCGATAAGCCGAAAGGGTTGGGGCTGACGTTGGTGATCAACTGGCTGGTGAAGCCCTTCACGATGGCGGCTCTCGGCGTATTATTTTTTCACACGATATTTGCCGATCTAGTGCCCGATGCCGATGCTCAGCAATATATCGCTGGCATGATTCTCCTCGGAGTCGCTCCCTGTACGGCTATGGTTTTTGTATGGAGTCACCTGACTGACGGCGATGCCGGATATACGCTGGTGCAAGTGACCGTCAACGACATTATCCTCGTTTTCGCCTTTGCTCCGATTGCCGGCCTATTGCTCGGTGTGACCGACCTTGAGGTACCCTGGGAGACACTTCTCGCCTCCGTGATTATCTTTGTGGTCATCCCCCTCGGGGCGGGAATTTTCACTCGGCGGCATCTGGCCGAATCGGGTGCAGTAGAACGGCTTGCTGCGCGTCTGAAGCCTACATCGATCGTTGGTCTCCTACTTACAATCGTGCTGCTGTTTGGCTTTCAGGCCGAGACGATTATGGCGCAACCGGGCAGGGTGGTGCTCATTGCTATCCCGCTATTGATTCAAAGCTACGGAATTTTTGCCGTCACGTACGCCTTGGCTCGCATACTCAAATTACCTTTTAGTGTGGCGGCACCTGCATCGATGATTGGTACATCCAACTTTTTCGAGCTCGCGGTCGCGGTCGCCATCAGTCTCTTTGGGCTATCGTCCGGTGCCGCTTTAGCGACGGTCGTGGGTGTGCTGATCGAAGTACCGGTAATGCTATCGCTCGTGGCATTTGCGAATCGGACCAAGCACTGGTTCCCGGTGGCCACCTAGGTTTATCTCCCAGCAATTATCGCTGAACACTCTGTACCCCTGCGTCGTTATTTCTTTGGTAGTGTCCGCTGCGTGCACGTCTGAACCGCAGCAATGGGAGGGGAGATGAAGCGCAAAGTTTTGATTGCATTCGGGGGCATTATTGGCGTCGCCATTCTTATGTTCATCGTCAATGCGACCGCGGCCGCAATTGCGACTCCGGCCGAAGGCGCGTTTGACTACGCGTCGAATGCCGAAGCACGACACAAGCTCGGGTGCCCAGATACTGCTATAGACCGGGAAGGCACGGTCTATCGGACCGTGGCGATTGGTCAGCAGTGCTGGTTCGCCGAAAACCTTGCCGTCAATACGCACTTGGACGGCAGCGAGGTCATTGATTCTGCACTGATCAATCTCGAAAAATATGGTCGGCTCTACCGCTTCGATAGTGTGGCGAACCCCGCTGGGTTGTGCCCTGAAGGTTGGCGAGTGCCCAGTGATGCGGACATTCAGGCGCTGGAAACGTTTCTCGGGATGCCCGGTTCTGAGCTGAATGCATTGCGTTGGCGTGGCGATCGGGTGAGTCAGTCCATCAAGAAATACGACGTGGCTTTCTCGTGGACCGATGAAGAGAAACAAGCCATCAACACCACGGGTTTTGCTTTACTACCCGCCGGTGAACGTCTTCCGATTGTAGGTACGGTAGCAGAAGGGAGTTATGCCGGTCTTTGGACCACAACCGTAGCGGAAGACGGAAAGGTCTGGGCCCGATATATTACTTGGAATGCGCTTCACCCATCGAATACCGGCATCTGGCGGCGTACGGTGAATAATGATAGCCGAACGTACTCCGTGCGTTGTCTCCACGGTAACCCGCCGCCCAAGAAAGCGCCGTAGACGGATAGTTTTGTAACGATCTCAGTGCCTCGACCCCTGTTGGCCATCTCTGAAATTTCGTTTTCATCGGTAATTTGTGCATCCAGTGCATGGTTTCGCGCGTCTACAGGCCAACCACCCGATGGAGGATGTCGGTATGCCAATGCTTATCGATGGAAAGTGGATAAACGATGACCGTGCACTGTGGTCGACCGATGGCCTTGGTTGGCCTTGGCACTTGGGCTCTGGTGGGGCCCCTATGTCATCACGGGCTCCACAATGCTGTGGTGTAGCGTTGGCATCGCGGGCGTGAGTGGACTCATTGCGAAACGTGGGTTGGAACAGTTCGCAGCAGGGGCAGCAAGCGCCTCTCCGGGGAGTTGCTGCCCGGCGACAAATTGGCAGGCAAGAACAATTTAAGCCCTAGATATCTGTGCCGCCGTGCGATCGGGTATCGGCAGTAAAAAGTGCAGCTCGAGGCCCTCATGAAGTGCCGCGCGAGTCTCACGCATGTGCCTCATGAACATGCTGAGCTCGGTGTCGCAGACACCATTGCTGCGGTAGCCATGCCACCAGTCGCACATGGCCACCTCAGCTTGGTTGATTTCGAGGCAACGGTTGAAGATTCGACTGCACGGGCTCCAGTGCTCTTGCCATTTGGTGGGTGTGGAGTTCACGTCCCGCCTGTGCTCTCACTAGCCGGTCAGATCCAGGGAATGCGCATGCGCGTCGAACAAGGCGATCGCACATGGGCCTTCCAGCCCACCGCCGCATGCCGAGAGGGCCGCGAGAGAGCAAGGAGGTGGTCGCGCGTAACCTGCACTACCATTCCAAGCGGCGCCAGGGGCCGTTCGTTCCAGTCAATTG
>PKDL01000143.1 GCA_002863065.1 Pseudomonadota bacterium | reverse complement strand
CGAGGTGGAGTGCCGCACCCCGCCTCCTACGCTCGCCACTGCGCGCCGAATTGAAGGCATTGGGGTTGAAGGCTCTGACGGATTTTGGTCGGGAGAAAAACGGGCCTGTTGTTCGTTCTCCGGCGAATTTGTCGATGGGGGCTTCAAGGTCCCGGGCTGCGATGCCCGAAAGCAGGTCCCCCTGTGGGCATCGGGACTGGGTCCTTCTTGGGCCTGGAAACGGCCTCTTCTCTTACAATACGGAGGAGGGCATGTCATGTGTTTGTCAGAGGGGGCACGGGAAAGGGGACGGCGGCTCAGACCACCCCCTGTTTGGAGTCTGTGTGCGAAGCTGCTATTCTGACCGGTGCGAGCTGGTTGGATCATACCGTTATCGTTGGCTTTTCGGAGTTTAGTCGAACGGCGTTGATCAACTCCCGGGGTGGACGTGACCATAGCCTAACGAATGCCTGCTTTGTGCTAGGAGGCGGTATAAAAGGTGGGCAAGCCATTGGCGCTTCGACCGACGTCGCGATGGAACCGCAAGCCATGAGCCTGGCCGATGGAAGCGTCGGCGATGGTGAGGTGGTGCTACCGGAGCATATCACCATGGCGCTCCTACACGATCTCGGCGTAGATGGTGACCCATTTGATCTTCGAGTGGAGCCGCTCAAGGCGATTCTCAAGGATCCATAGAGGCACGTCCTAGAGTGTCCGCTGGACCTTATTGGGTCTACCTGCCTATGACCCGATCCAAAAATGGACCTGTTTTTCGGAGTGCCAGTGGGATCTGGGGGATGAATGTCATATGACTTGCGCGGTACCATTCGATTTTCGGTATGCCAAAGGAATGGAACTGTTTCTTGACGGTGCTCGCCGGAAAAAACCGGTCGTCGTCACCGGCATGCGGATAGATACGATCGGGCGAAATGGCGGGCGACAGGTCATACCAGCCCAAGGTGGCAAGCAGGTTCTGTAGGTCGGAGAGACGATAACCGCGGGCCTTGAGTTCACGTCGCATCCGTCCGAGAACTGGTGCATCACGAGTGAGGGCAGCAAGGTCCATGTGAGCAATCATGGGAATGCTGAAGGCGATGCGCTCATCTAAGCAGCTGAGTAGTAATGAGAAAAAGCCACCCAGGCTTACTCCCGCGATGCCGATGGGTTGGTCGCCATCAGACTGTAGAATACTGACAAGCGTCTGCAGGTCGAGAGCGCCTTGTCGAAGGGATTCCAGGCTCCGTACTAGATCTGCAGACCACAGTAATTCCCCACTGAATCTAGCAATATTTGGTGTGCGCCGTCCGTGATACGGAGGTTGAAGGTGGTAGACCTCTACGTTTAGCACCTGTGCCATTAGCGTCAGAAAGAAAAGTTCCTCCGCTACCGTTTCTGGCTGAATCCAACCATGTACGTAAATCAGTCGTGCTCGAATGGCATGATTCGGTCGAACAACACGCACCCAGACAGTTTGGTTGGCAGCATATGTGGAACCCGATAGTTGCTGCATCACGGCGTCCAGCGGAGTGTGCTGAGATGAATACGACCAGTGCTCAAGGGTAAAACCTGGTGGACTCCTTTTGGGTTGGCGATCAACCGTCGGCACAGCATCGGGTGGGGGTATGAAAAAGGGGGGCGGAGATTGGATGTATTGGCCCAGTCGACCGATCGAGTTGTCTGTTCGCCGGGCGAACCGATGCAGTGTGTTGGCTAATAGTCCTGTGACTTCATCGGGGTGCATACTGTCATTCTCGCAACGCTCAGAGTGAGGTGACTCGGCGTATTCTAGCGGAGTGTTACTAATTTAAGTGCATCGACCACGCTGGGATCCGACAGTGTAGAGATGTCTCCAAGATTGCTGGTATCCCCTGCGGCCAACTTACGTAGGATACGACGCATGATCTTACCGGAACGTGTCTTCGGTAGACCGGAAACGAAGAACATTTTATCGGGTGTAGCAATTGGTCCGATGGCGCGGCGCACCTGCTTCACAAGCATATCCCGACGTGCGTCTTCACTTTCAGCTACACCGTCCACACAGACGACGAACACTGCAATTCCTTGCCCTTTGATATCATGCGGCACTGGTACTACTGCGCACTCCGCGACCGCGTCATGGGCTACAATTGCACTTTCGATTTCTGCAGTGCCCATTCGATGGCCTGACACATTGATGACGTCATCGACTCGTCCCGTGATCCAGTAGTAACCATCTGCATCTCGACGTGCGCCATCACCTGTGAAGTAGCGTCCCGGAAATGGTGCATAGTAGGTATTAAGGAAGCGCTGATGGTCACCGTAAATCGTCCGCGCTTGTCCGGGCCACGTGCCTTCGATACATAACAGTCCTTCTACGTCATTGCCCACGACTGGTTTGCCTTCGTTATCGACCAGCACCGGCCGTATTCCGAAAAAGGGTAAGGTAGCGGAGCCTGGCTTCGTAGCAGTGGCTCCGGGAAGCGGGGTTATCATTGTGCCCCCAGTTTCCGTTTGCCACCATGTATCTACGACTGGGCAGCGCCCTTCGCCTACGATGTCGTAGTACCACTTCCACACTTCGGGGTTTATCGGTTCACCAACGCTTCCGAGGACACGGAGCGACTGGCGTGAGTACTTTTGTACCGGGGAGTCTCCTTCTCTCATGAGTGC
>PKDL01000300.1 GCA_002863065.1 Pseudomonadota bacterium | reverse complement strand
CGAAGAAATCAGATGCGCCCGCGCAAGCTGCCCTTGATACTATCGATGAAGATGCAGAGACATCAGAAGAGCGAATCATCCCATTCGCCCAGGAAAACGCGGCAGCTCCGCCGGCGACACCACTGTCGCCCGACAGCACATCACCCCAAGCCGCTCAGCTCAATGAACCGTACGCTGAGGTAATAACAGGCCAATCACAAAAAAAAGTGACGGCCCCGAAACGTTCGGCCTTGCCAGAAGGCGCGTCAACGCCAAAGAAAGCAGAGACCACGCCTGAGTCAGCATTCGCTCCAGTCCGAACGGAAGACCAGGCAAACAAACCCGCCAAACGCAGACGCGAAGCCGATAAGACCGACCCGGGCGATGCTGCGCTGGAGATAGCGGAACCACTACAAAATACCAGCCCAGTTATCGTATCTGACCGCCCTGCTGGTGGTATGCCGATCGTGGGAGACCAAAAGAAGTTAGACTTTGGCGGACCCCAAGTCTTTGAATTTCCGTCCATGTCACTCCTTCATTATGAAGCTCCTGCCCGCACTGCAATCGATAAAGAAGCACTTAGTCAGGCCGCGGTCACACTTGAGCAGAAACTCGCCGACTTTGGCGTGAAAGGACAGGTCGTCAAGATTCAGCCCGGTCCTGTCGTCACGATGTTCGAATTTCTGCCAGCCCCTGGCATCAAAATATCAAAGATTACAAACCTGACGGACGACTTAACGATGGCTCTCCACGCGCAACGCGTGCGGATTGTTGCTCCTATCCCAGGCAAAGGCGTGGTTGGTATCGAGGTCCCTTCCCGCGTGCGGGAGACGGTGTACCTAAAAGAGATTCTGGCCGCCAAAGAATTTCAGGAGAGTCGCGCCAGACTTCCAATCTCACTAGGCAAAGACATTGTGGGTAAGCCGATGGTAGCAGACCTGGCCAAAGCCCCTCACCTCTTGGTCGCAGGCTCAACCGGCTCTGGTAAGTCGGTTGCTATCAATGCATTCATCATGTCCTTGCTTTATCGGCATAAACCGAGTGACTTGCGCATGATATTGGTCGACCCCAAGATGTTGGAACTGTCGGTTTACGATGACATTCCACATCTCCTGCTACCAGTCGTTACTGACCCAAATAAAGCATCGCTGGCGCTCAAATGGGCCGTAGGCGAGATGGAGCGACGCTATCGGCTCCTCGCTGCCTGTGCGGTCAGAAATATTACGGGCTTCAATGCGAAGATGGAGAAATACAAGTCAGGCGAGCGGAAACCGCCTGAGAACATCGCCGAAGATGAGCTCGAGCATCTCCCGTATATCGTCATCATTCTCGATGAGCTTGCCGATCTGATGATGGTCGCCGGGAAGGAAGTAGAACAGTCCATCGCGCGACTTGCACAAATGGCTCGTGCCGCGGGCATCCACCTTGTGATTGCGACTCAACGTCCATCCGTGGATGTCGTTACGGGCCTAATCAAGGCGAACTTCCCAACGAGAATCAGCTTTATGGTCTCGTCCAAAATCGATTCTCGCACGATTCTCGACTGTTCAGGAGCCGAAAACCTACTCGGTCGAGGCGATATGCTGTTCATGCCGCCGGGGACGTCACGACTCCAGAGATGCCAAGGCTGCTTTGTATCCGACGACGAAGTTGAGCGCGTAGCCGAGCACTTGAAAAAGTTTGGACCGCCCGTATACGACATGAATATCCTCGCGGATGACGACGCCAATAAAAAAGATTTGTCCAAAGAAGATTACGACCCGCTGTTTGACCAAGCGGTAGCCGTGGTATGCGACACACGAAATGCGTCGATTAGTTACCTGCAACGACGCCTAAAAATTGGCTATAACCGCTCAGCGCGTATCATTGAACGAATGGAACACGATGGAATTATATCGCGCCCCGACCACCGCGGCGTTCGAACCGTTCTGGCTCCCGAAGCAGCACCAGAATAAACCCCACCAACAATCCGTCCTTGCATAAAGGCGCACGCAGGCGAAACGTACCGGACTTTTCCGGAATCCTGCGGCTCTTCTGAGTGTTTTGTCATTGTGCCCGTGCAATTAGTGTGGTGTAGCGTCCCAAGCGTAACGGGGCAACGAGCATGCCGAGCTGAAGAAAAGAAGGAACACCTTGTGACCATACAAATTCGAATATCGCATTACGCACTGTGTATCGTGCTACCCGTTGTCGTATTTGTGGGTAGTGCGTCAGCCGCACCCACCCCCGAAACGATGGCAAAACGCGTTGAAGAGTTTTACAAAGACCGACCAGATATCCGCGCTAAATTTACTCAAAGCGTGAAAAAACCAGGCCGGAAACGAGTGCTCACCAAAGAAGGTAAAGTATTCTTCAAACGTCCAGGGAAGATGAGGTGGGATTACACCAAGCCGGAACAGGTGTTCTACATTAGCGATGGTGAGACCCTTTGGAACTACCAGCCTGAGGATGCGTTAGTCACTCGCCTGGATGTACGTTCGTCCGAGCTCTATCACCAGTCGCGCTATCTATTCGGACAGGGTGCACTAAGTGAAGACTTTGACGCGGCGGAAGGTACTAATACGGAGCCAGCCTTGGAATCGCTTTACCACCTCACGCTGACTCCTAAACGGTCATCGAGAAACTTCAAATCGCTGACATTACATGTCGAC
>PKDL01000043.1 GCA_002863065.1 Pseudomonadota bacterium | reverse complement strand
GCAACTTCGGTAACGTACTGTTGTTGTCGTTCGTTGGCGTCGTGCACGTTTTGCAGGTACGGTTGAGTTAGTCTCGCCACGTCTTCGTTCGTGGGCACGCGTGACCTCGCTTCGTTCACTTCGCCAGTGAGTTCGTTAACCTTTGATTCCGCCAAGTAAGCTACCTGTTCAACGCGTTGTATTTCTGCGTGTTTCTGTTTAAGCGCTCGTTCTCGGTCGTCAATCGTATATTGCATCGATGCTTGTATGTCGCCAGCCGCTTCGGCGGTTTCGGTTACGCCCATCTGTGCTTTGTGTAGCAACTGTTCTATGTGATGGATGTACTGTTCTGCCAGGTTCATCTTTTCTTGTTCGGTAGTAACTTCCGCCAGTGCTTGTCTATATTGTCTGTCTTGTGTTTGTAGCACGCCTTCAACTTCTTGTCCAATGTTCGTAAACCTTTTCAATTGTTCGACAGCCGCCTGGTTCTTTCGTTCCTTTTGAGCAATCAGCTCTTCCGCCGTGTGTTCAACATTGGTGAGCCTTTGTTCAGCGAGTTTCAGGCCTGTCGCCAAGTTGTGCGCGCTCGATTCCGACTGTTGCAATCGCATTTCGACTTCATGTTCAGCTCTGATCGCTCTAGCCGCTGCGTTTCGTTCGTGTTCAATGGTATCCGCCAAATCCTGTTCGTATTGCTGTGCTCGTGACTCTCGTAGTTCCGTTCTGACTCGTTCCGCCAGATTCTGATCGCGTTCGTCCATGGTATCCGCCAATATCGCGTCGATCTTGCGCTGTTGTTCTTCGAGCAACTTCTGCTGTTGCATGATCGTGAGCTTTTGGCTCTGCGTGGTGGCATTACTATGGCGACTGTGAACAGATGTTGCCCGGGATCCAGTCTTGGACGTTACACTGGAATTCACGGATACGGAACTACGGCGTGAGCTGGAAGGCTTAGAAGCTCGTGGTGTGAGCTTATGGTATGCAGTAGTATTACCCGGTATCTTAATCGGTGGTACAAAAGGTGGAGCGGAAGGCGTAGCTGAACTGCCACTAGCTTCCCCCACGGACAATTTAGTCCAACTTAGAGGGGCCGTCGAGACGCTGGGCGCAGCTGGACTGCTACTACCAAGCACTCTCGGGGTTCCACTCGGTGTGGGTAACAACTCGGATTTTGCGGTATGGACCGTAGGTACGGACCACGGCGATGAGTCTGTAGTCGTTTGCGTTGGTTCGTTCGCCGGTGGTTCCGCCGAGTGTTCTTTAGACCTTTTACCTTTCTTAGCGTTCTGGTTAGTCGCATGGTTGTGCAGGAAGTCATTCACCTCTTCGGCAAAGAAATCAAATGCTCGGGCTGAATCGCATCCGGGGCCATCAGGGTCCACTCGGGCACTCGTCTTTCTTTTCACTGAAGGGGCAGGTGAGCTATCTGTACCGGTTTGCATTGTCAATGCTGAGTCGGACGAAGTTACCTGAAAAGAGAACTTCGACGCTTCTGAATTTGTAGCTGAGCTCGCCATTGTATTCGCTTGTGGCTAACACCCAAAACAATCACTCGTCAGACCAGAGGTATACGGCTGATAACCTGTAGATCCGGGGATTTACAAGTTCTGATGTAAAAGTACAACTCTGAATAGAGTTCGCGGGTGAAGTACGGACCGTACGATCCCCAGAGCTAACTCGTACCTCTTCAGCTGTTCGACACTGACGATTAGTGTGAATGCAATGCAAAGGATAGCGCAGCAACAATTTTCAGAAGACACCGCCCATATAGGCTCCAAAGTCGAGAATATAATCCTCAAGAGCTTGAGCCAAATGCACGATACGGCATTGGGTCAAGCGTTGGCAATAATAGAACATTATCGAAAGGGCTCATAGCAAAGTAAATGATCACATAACAATTCGGTCAATGGATCAGTAGTTAGTCTCTCAAACTTCGGATATGGGCAAACAATTCTCACACAATATGATTCAACCTACCAATAGCCGACCGACTGGGAGGCGCTGCTGAACTGCAACTAACCACCAGTAGACAGCTAGAACTATACAAGGACACTGATAAACTCAAATCAAATCTACCAAGAAGAAGCACATTTATACTGCTCTGGTTCAGGTTTTAACGACACCCCCCTTTGACGAGTGGAGGTCGTTAGACGAAAATAAGTGTCCAAGGTAGGTGAATAAAATAGTCTGGCGAGCTACAGGAGACAATAATCCCCAAATCGTAAAGCCGCACAGAGCTAAAACTGAGCCTGGCGCACTAAAAGTGTAGTCGCAACAGGCGTGGCCTAAGTAAGAAGAGCAAGAACATTAAAGAATGCGCACAAGCAAGTCACACACACACCTCAACACACCCACACTCTTTTAGGCCAACCATAGCCAAAGGTACGCCATCTAACGTTGCTGAACTGCAACCAATAGACGGCGTATGCCTAAGAATATTCGGCAGTCACTAATCCACAGGTGTGCTGACCGGATTGTTCGCGGGCCGCCGAATTGGTAACTGCTGCTTCTTCGTCTTGTCCACACGTTTGGCAAAAGAACCAGCGCAATTTGAGCACCATTTCACAGTAACGATTTCCTTTGTCACCAGCTGCATCGGGACCACAAACTCCGTAGGGTTTTTCATCTTGCTGCAGGCAGGATCCAAATGCA
>PKDL01000335.1 GCA_002863065.1 Pseudomonadota bacterium | reverse complement strand
ATTCAAAAAGCCGTATCCGCCCCTCATATCGATGGTCGCTTGCTGACCGTATCCAGTCACGTAGTTTGCATCCAAGGCAACTCGGCCGTATCGGCCAACCTGAGCGCGTGCGCCCGCGACTGCACCAAAATCCGTTACGGTCTCGGTGACCGCCGGGTCATCATTCGCCACGGTCGAACTCCGGACGTCAGGCCCTTGACCGAATAGACGGACGAACCCTCCAACGTACGCAGATACCCCCTTCGCGAAGTGATATCGCAGTCGAAGATTCACGTCATTGATGGGCTCCGTCGAGAAGATATTGAATATTGAACTCCCCTCAAAGGTGGGCACTAAGTGCCAGTAAAATAGCTCTATATCCAACACATCAGCGATTTTCGGTGAACGAAGACCAGCGCGAATATCCGTAAAATCACCAATAGCAATGTCGTAACCCCAAGCAGTTGTGAGGTGAAGTTGGGGAATAATGCGCCAATGGTAGTTGCCGCCAATGCGTTCGGTATCGACAAATACTTTTTTAGTTCCTGGGTTGGCGGGATCGTTTATTGGCGGCGTCATTATGCGCCGATATATCAGGTTCCCATGGTGTTCTCGGAGTCCTTCAAGCGCGATAGATGCCCCCAAAACAATGCCAATTTCATCGTCAATATCTCCATCGAAGCCCCCACTACCATCCACCTCCAGCTGAGTGCTGTTAATCACCGAAAGGAACCCCGCGTTTTTGACTTCTGAACCGCCAAAGACGGATATCGAAAAGTTCTTACCCGTATGAAAAGTGAACGTAGCGCCATCCATCATGGTGTAATCAAGCTGGTCAACCAACAGCTGCCGGCCAAGTCTCATGTCCAGAAACCCACCAACATCACGAATGTCGAAGTAGGCGTACATAACAGAGAGGTTATTATTTTTGAGCTGCTCAATATTTTGAGCATCGGCTTGTGTAATCCCGAAGTCAGAATCAAATCGCATCTGGGTCACAAATGTGTACCGATTTGAACCATCACCGCTCATATCGTACAGCCCGATTCCCAAAAACTGATTCAGCCGACTGCGCTGGATCACGTCGCCATCAGAAGCTATCAGCTGATAACCCTGCGTGATGGTATCGGCGGAAATATGGACATCAATAGCGTGGACTTCACCTGACCACATGGCAGTGGTCAAAGCCATAACGATGGCTAGCCTGCCTTTACTCAACGTCCCCTCTCCCCGAGCAGCTACCCATCAAATCAGATCAGGCTGCACCTCAGCCCACGTGACTTTCTATGGTATTGACTGCCCCGCCACCGCATCGATTGATGCACAATCTTCGAGCCATTTTCGAACAACATTGATCTTCGATTGCTCGATCATCGGCCCTCCTAAAGGCATCAACGGGCCAATGGTGCCGTCAATGCGCCCCACGAGATAGCTATTATCTGGGTCTCCTGCCTTCAGTTGTATGGCGGCCGGATCTGCCGATGCCGGTGAGCCAATCAAGGCAAGAATATTCTCTTGATCTAAACTCAAATTGCCGAGCGCAGCACCACCGGTATGGCAGCCTGCGCACTGGGTGTTGAATACATCGACGACGTCCTGAAAACCTACTTGGTACGTGGTTCCGGGCGGTGTACACGCTCCATCAACTTCACCGTCTGTGCCGTCCGCAGAGTCGACGACATCTGTTTCATCAAGACCGTCAGTAGCCGCTATATCGTCGGTTGAATCTATACCGTCGACCGTATCCGTCGCGTCGACCGTATCCGTCGCGTCGACCGTATCCGTCGCGTCGACCGTATCCGTCGCGTTGACCGTATCCGTTCCGTCAACCGTATCCGTCCCGTCAACCGTATCCGTCCCGTCGGTAGACACTGGGTTGTCGGTTGCATCTACTCCATCCGTGTCGCCAGACGAGCCTCCGGCACATGCAGGAAGACCATTTACCCAGTCAACAAATAGCTGCACTTGGTCCGCTGGAATAGCCGGCTGTCCTAGCGGCATTTGCGGTACAGCAGTAGGGGTACCATCTACTTTCTGCACTAAGTAGCTCGCAGTCGGATCTCCAGGGACAACAAGCATCAACCCCGCACCTGCGCTGCCCACTGCGGCCTTTCCAATAAGCTCTTGAATTGCAACGTCAGCATCGAGCCGAAGGTCGCCCGACTGCCCACCATCGGTATGGCAGGTTCCACCACCGCATCCAGTATTGAAAACGGCTTGTAGATCTGCAGGGATCGGGTCTATTTCGCAGACGACGCCATCGGGTGCGTCCGTCGCATCTGTGCCCGGCGCCGTGGCCGTAACGTCCTCTACATAGAGGGGCTCGTCACCCAGTATCGTGCAACCATGCGTCAAACAAAGACACACTGCTGCCACCACCACGGACACTACCCAATGGCTGGTGATGTTGTTTTTCATTCAAAGTGCTCCCAGCGGCCTTACAATAAAAGACCGGTTGCGTTAGATCAATGTCTGTCGCAAGTACTTCCACCTGCGCTACATATTTTACGCGACCGATGTGGCTGAGGTTGTAGGCGTCGGCCTCGAGCCGACTCAAGTCATGGAAGTCTCAAACAATGTAGCCAGTGAAGTGGCGCCGAGCAGATGAAGCGTCCAGGCTAAACGTGTAGGCTTCTGTCAGTATGACGGTTCGGTTCCACCAGAT
>PKDL01000292.1 GCA_002863065.1 Pseudomonadota bacterium | reverse complement strand
GTTGGTTCCGCTGGGTGGCAGGTTTCAAATAGCCTAGCGCAGTCCCTTCCCAATGCACTCTGGTTCGGTAACCCAGCCACTGGTGATTATAGTGAGCCTTCGGACCTTCCACCGAGCGGTACCGCCACCAGTGGCACCGTTGGCATACCGGCAGGTCAGTTTGCTGTGCTGTCATTTTCTCTCTGGGCTGGTATCGAGCAGAACCCGGACTACGATATCTTGGAGGTTCGGGTCCTTACTGGTGCGGGTACCGAGGTAGTCGTCTGGGATAAAACTGCGTTGCCGGCATACGAATCATGGCAGGCAGTTCAGGTGAATTTGAGCGCATTCGCGGGGCAAGACATCCGGCTAAGATGGTCATTCGATGCGTTCGACGCCATCGACAATGACGGTCAGGGCGTTTATGTGGATGACCTGCTCGTCCAAACCGCATGCGAACCGATCGATGTTTGTACTTTCAACGGTGAATGTGATGATGGAAACGGCTGTACCGCAGACGTCTGCACTGGAGGTGCGTGCGTGAACAGCCCGATACCCGATTGTTGTACTACAACGGGCGATTGCGATGATGGGTTTGCGTGTACCACCGACAGCTGTATCAATAACCAATGTCAGTTCGATTTGGTCGACGGTTGCTGTCAATTCGACGCCGAATGTGACGATGGCAATACGTGCACTATGGACCTATGCATAGGTAATCAGTGCGCTACGCAACCTATGCCTAATGGTAGTGGCTGTTGCTCTGTGGCGTCCGATTGTGCCGATGCAGATCCATGTACTGTGGACTCTTGCGTACAGAGTACATGTGTGTACTCCGCGTCGTCCGATCCCAGTTGCTGTTCTGCGGGGACGCTGTTGACCGCTGACTTTGATGACGCAACATCGCAAGACTTTGCATTCATCAATGATGGAAGCGCAGCACAGTGGAGTGTTCAGTCTAAACGGTCGACAAGTACGCCATTCAGCTTGTATTTCGGGATTCCTGGCGCATGGACCTATGTGACAAACCCCGCCAGTAGTGGCACCGCGATCAGCCCCGAATTTCTGGTACCGGTGACTTCTGGAGTCGTTACGCTTACATTCAATACCTGGGCCGATATCGATGCTGAAGGCTTCTTTTTCGATACATATAACGTGAAAGTGCTGTCTGGCAGCACTCTGCAGACCGTCTGGAATTTCTCCGACGACCCAACGAGCGCGCAGTGGATCGCTGTCACGATTGACTTGTCAGGATATAAAGGCCAGTCCATACGACTCTACTGGTCATTCCAAAGTCAGGCGGCATCGTTTGGAGATCAGGGTGAGGGCGTTTATGTCGATGATGTCTCTGTAGTTTCAACCTGCACTCCCTAATTTCTACCTCACTTACGTGGCTGAGCGACTTCGGCATGGATGATTCTACCTAGTCCATCGGAGGATTTGAGTTGACCAATTCATCTTTTCGGTGGGAGGAGGGTTCCGTAATCGTGGGTTGATGCCTATTATCCACAGTCTGTGATCGTAATGGAGCCTAGCGTGAGCGTACAAGAGTCCTTACTACCGTCTTCTACTGGATTATCGATTGAACGGCATTTCAGTTCGGCGGGTATCGACCCGTATGAGCAGGTGACATGGGAACATCGTACCGCTTCGATTATTGGAGAAGGCGGCGCCGTACTCTTTGAACAGCGCGGCGTCGAGTTTCCATCCGCCTGGTCACAACAAGCGACTAATGTCGTCTCAAGCAAGTACTTTCGAGGTACCTTGGGTTCGTCTGATCGCGAGTTTTCCGTGCGTCAGCTGATTTCTCGGGTGGTGAATACCGTGACGGCTTGGGGCCGTGCGGATGGATATTTTGAGACCCCGGGGGACGCCGAAACTTTTAGGGACGACCTCGCATGGCTTCTTCTTCATCAACGAATGAGCTTCAACTCTCCGGTATGGTTTAACGTGGGTGTTGAAGAGCACCCGCAAGCCTCTGCGTGTTTCATAAATTCCGTTGATGATTCTTTGGACTCTATTCTTGGCCTTGCACGTACCGAGGGCATGTTATTCAAGTTTGGTTCGGGCACAGGAAGCAATCTGTCTGCGATCAGAAGCTCCAAAGAGGGACTGACAGGTGGAGGTGAAGCGACTGGTCCATTGTCGTTCATGCGCGGATTTGATGCATTCGCGGGAGCGATCCGCAGCGGCGGGAAAACGCGTCGTGCCGCTAAAATGGTGATTTTAGATGCCGACCATCCCGACATCCTCGAATTCATACAGAGCAAAGCGAAAGAGGAGAAGAAGGCGCATGCCTTGATTGATGCCGGTTATGACGGCAGCTTCAACGGCGAGGCATATCGGTCCATATTTTTTCAAAATGCCAACCACAGTGTCCGCGTCACCGACGAGCTCATGCGTGCGGTGGAAGCGGATGCGGACTGGACTACGATAGGTGTATGGGATAAGTCGTTGCGGGAGACGGTTGCTGCGCGCCACCTTTGGCGAGAAATAGCCACCGCAGCTTGGGAGTGCGGCGATCCAGGACTTCAATACGATACAACGATCAATCACTGGCATACCTGTCCCACGTCTGGACGTATTAACGGATCAAATCCCTGTTCCGAATACATGTTTCTCGATGACTCTGCCTGTAACCTTGCAAGCCTGAACCTTCTTTCATTCCTCGAT
>PKDL01000391.1 GCA_002863065.1 Pseudomonadota bacterium | reverse complement strand
GTCGCCACGTCTGCTGGTGGCTGTCCGATATCTTCCGGCGGTTGCTGTGGAGGACGCGCATCCGGGGTGGCTGTTGCTACATCGCTCGGCGCTGTCCGGGTATCAGAGGGGCGACTACTTGCCGTATCTTTTCGTTCGGAACGCGTGTCATCAGGAGTTAGAGCGTCGGAGCGCGAGGCACGCACATCGGTCAGGGAAGCGTCCGAAAAGCTTGCCCCATCCTCTTCGGCGGTTGCGTCCGCTGTGTCCTCTGCTCCTGCATCGTATGGGGATATATCATCCGTTGGACCAGAACACGCCAATGTCCCCGCTGCGAGCCCGGCGGTAAGCCAGCGTCGAGCTAGCATTGGAGAATTTGGTGGTTGGGTAAGACGCCACGGTTTTTTGTCATCAGCCATAGCGTGAGGTTACACGAACTTGTCGTTCAATCCACTTGTCGTACGTTCGTAAAGCAAACTAGCTTGGAACATCGCGCCGGCCATCGGCGTGGATTGCGAATCGTCCTTGCTCTCGAGTGTGGACTGGGTCGTTTCGTTTCCATGGCCACCCTCCGAATTGCGTCCGTTGGTAGTCCATATAGGCCTGCTGAAGCTCCTGGCGGGTATTCATTACAAATGGGCCGTGGCGCGCGATCGGCTCACGGATAGGCATCCCTTGCAGCATAAGCAGCTTGGTGACATCGGGGCCCGCCTGCAGTGGGGCAGGGTATTGGGGCTCAACGATTACATGAGAATGGGAGGATAGTGTTTTTCCAGCCACTATTAGCTCTTGGCCTTCGTAGAAATAGATGCTGCGGTTTACACCCAACTCAGTCGCAGGAATCATCCACTGTGCGCCAGGCTCGAGCTCAATCGTCCAAATCGCAACACAGTTCTTGGGGTCTGATGCCCAGGAGTGGGGCGGTGGTGTGGGTGTCAGTTTCCCGTCTAGTGCTCCGGTGACGGTGGTAATCGTAGTGTACTTACCCTCAGCATCGGGGAGACGGTGTGTTGGGATGGTTTCGTGCCAGAACATCGTAAAATGGGGTTTTACCATTTTGTCTTTCTGAGGCAGGTTGAGCCAGATCTGAAAGAGTTCTGCGGTATTTGGCGTGTCACGCGCGCGCAGGGGAAACATTTCCGCATGCACAATCCCTTGCCCGGCAGTCATCCATTGTGCGTCTCCTTGTCCGAATCTAGCCGTTGCACCTAGGCTGTCGCTGTGGTCGATGTGACCCTGTCGGGCCACGGTGACGGTTTCAAACCCGCGATGCGGGTGGCGCGGAAACCCAGGAACGGTGTCTCCGTGGTACATCGACCATCCATCTTTACCCGAGAAGTCTGACCCGATGTTTCGTCCCGAAAGTGACACCGAAGGTGCCATGTGCTCATCCCCCGCAGGATAGCGGTCTAGGTGATGGACGCAGAATAAGAACGGATCGGGGGTTTGCCAGGGGAACGTTAGAGGTTGAATACGAACAGAGGGAAGTGTAACGGGCGGTTGTTTCATTGCGGTTTCCGCTCCTTCCTGAACGGCTTCATGAGTTTTGCGTGCTGTCGTTCTAGCAACTGCCTTGGGTTGAGGAGGTTGCTTCGCCTGTGGTGTCTCTTGGCATCCCATCGCTCCAATGGTGGCAGCAGTACCTACGAGAAAATCACGGCGGTCCAAATCCGTACTCATATCCAACTCCCGATGTGGTGTGGTTCAACTACCAGCGTTGAAGAGAAGGGTTCCAGCTTGAGTTGTGCAGAGAGCTGGTATGCATCCCATCGTTTCATATATGCAAAGCTCGAGCGCATTGGCACCCCTGATTCATGGCGACTTGATCCGATATAGGCTATGTCCATGCCATGGAATAGATGCAGGCTGTCGTCCGTCCGATACGGATAAATCGGGTAAGTTACGGAGCGATAGCAAACATTGGTCACACCGCTGCAGGGAAATGTGCATGTCTGCCAGAGGATTGAAGATCATCTATGACGCGGATGGCCTTATCGTCGTCGATAAAGCCAGCGGTATCCCTTCGAGTGGCCGGACGCTCAGTGACCCTCATTGTGTTCAGAGCCTATTGATGGCGCACTTCCGCCGTTCACGGATTTGGGCGGTCCATCAACTTGATAGCGGGACCTCAGGCCTGAATTTGTTCGTGAAGCGTAAAGCTTTGGTCAGCGTTTGGGCAGAACGTCTCACGCACGCAGAAAAAGACTACCGAGCGTTTGTGGGAGGAGAAATGCAGCGGCAAGCGTATACCGTGACTGCACCGCTAGGTTATTGCGAAAAGACCCGGCGGCATCGCGTAATTGCCTCCGGACGGCCGGCGCATAGCGAAGTGAGTGTGATTCATCGGTGGCCGCTGATGACTGAAGTTGCGGTGCGTATATCGACCGGGCGGACCCATCAGGTACGACTCCATCTCGAGCACCTAGGACATCCGGTGGTTGGAGACCTACGGTATGCACCCGAGGCCATAGGCGGTATGCATCACCGGCTGGCATTACATGCGCAGTCGATCCGGTTTAGGGACGGGCTGCGGTTTGAAACGCAGTTGCCCGACGATCTGGTGTCGCTTCGCAACTGAGACGGGAGGCGAGTTGCCTGCTATTTACGTGGGCTTCTAGCCGCCAGTAGTGCTTCCGTCGCCTCCGGCCGTACCGCCTTCGCCACCGGTGGTATCGCC
>PKDL01000283.1 GCA_002863065.1 Pseudomonadota bacterium | reverse complement strand
CTCCGATGAAACCGGTCTCAACGAACTTCCTGCGGGGGCGTATTTGCTGCGCAGCGAACTGCCTTGGGGCCTGGAAACCATCTCCGTGTGGGTGGGTGCCCGCATCACCTTGATGATCGACGTCAACGAGCAGAACATCCTGCGCCACAAACTGAACCTCCCTTGGCGGGACGAGGAGGAATGAGTGTGCGCCGGGTCATCTTCGTCTTGGGCCCATCGTATCGCGAGTTCGGGCTTGGGGACCAACTCCTCGTTATCTACTGACACCAGAGACTGAAAAATCAGGCGTGATATCCGCATACTGGATGCATCAGTAGCGAACCTCGGGTCTAAATTGCCGGGCGCAGCGTCCAGTGCCATAACGATACGATCGGAGGCATGCGGCAGTGGCTTCTCATGTTCACAGCCAGACATCGTCAACCCGAGCGTCAATAAAGATAATCCGAAAACGAACGTCTTCAGCGCAATTCCTCCAGCGGGCGTTGGTCAATCTCTTCGAGGAGCAGATAGCCGCGTTCAATAAATCGTCTTATTGACGGCACAAGTGCACGTTCTAGCGACACCGCATTTGCTGTCATCTCGCGCGCGAGACGTTTCGAAAGCTCGCGTACCGAGCGCTTGCCATCGCACCAGCCCACGAGTGTGGCAATAGGACCGTCAATTCGAACAAAACTCACTAACCCCGCTTGGGACCGTAGTGCGATATCACTCACTTTCCAGGCGCCCTCCGCAGCTACCGATACGGACTCGAGGTCTACTTCGGATGGAACGCGCAGCCGCGCGCGCAAGATTGCCTCGTCATCCATCGTATCAAGCAGTTTCCACTGTGCGAATAGCCTAGTGAAATATGCACTCGTGTCAGCATCGGTATCGATGTTTTCCGTGAATGTCTCGAGGCGTCCTGCGGTGTTGTCTCTCCGGCTGAGCGCAACAATACCGGTTGAAACCGATTCAATATTCAGCGCTCCGAGGTGATCATACCAAGCATTCCAGGCCGCTTGATAATCTTCCGTCGTGTGCCCTCTTGAGTCTGATTTTAGCCATTTTTGGGGGTAGGCATGTCTTGGATGAGCGAAGTGTTCGCTTACGATAGCGTCGAGAGGCTGTCCATCGAGCCATGCAGCCCAGCGGTCTTGCCATGTTTGCTCAGGCGTATTGGCCCATTGGGCCATCATTCTCAATGTTCCATTGGGCGTGAGATATTTCGCAGCATGCTCCACAATATACTGAACCAATTCGTCACTCTCGAACGGTCCCCGGCGATACATAAATCCATCGTTAGGAGAAATCACGAAGGGTGGATTTGAAACGATATGGTCGAAGCGCTCACCCGCTATGGGCTCGAATAGGTTACCTAAACGGACGTCAACGTTGTCGACTTGATTCAGCAGTGTATTGAATCTCGCGAATTCCACCGCACGGGGGCTGATATCTGTTGCGACGACCTCGGTGGCGGAACGTGCCATGAGTAGCGCTACGATGCCGCAGCCGGTGCCAAAGTCTAGCGCACGGCCCGTAGCAGGGACGCCAAGGCTGATGATCTGTTTGGTGGAGGCTGCTATCCCCATGACGTGGTCGGCCCTCCTAGGCTCACTGCGGCCTTGAGAATCCGGGGGGTCATGCAATATCAGCATATCGTATTGGGGAATAATACACATATTGGCTATGACTTGCTCACCGGCGCGCGAAACGATGTTGCTGTTTATCCATCGCTCCAGTGGCATGGGGCCTAGTGCGCGTATCGCATCAGATACGGACACTGAACTACCTATTGCGAATAAACGGATGATGGAGTCCAGCGTTGACCCTCCAGATGTTTTTCTCAAAAGGTAGGGTTTGGAGTCGACTGACATCTCAGCTTGAGTACTGCCGCCGAAGTGGTGAACTATGGTCTCGGAGTTGTACTTGACTGCGTCGAGAGCGGCACGGATTCCATCAATATCATGTGCATCGTTCGTAACATGTGTACCCATATCTACCTTCATCACCCGTCGAGCAGTTCAATATGTCAACTGGCTCTATATCATCCCCAGTCTTTGCTTGCTCTGTTGTAATCAACGAACTGAGATTCGGAATGGATAGCCTAGTCAGTGATATAGGACCGAAATCCTAAGATGCTTGATGAGCGGTTCTAGCGAACGGCGAAGTGGTCCTGAGTGAAATCATCGCCGCGCTTCACGTACCATCCGAGGGTTCATGGAACGACAGGTATCCCCTTCCATGCCCCTACCGTTTGGTTCAGATGCGCTTCACGATATGTATCTCCGCTGTGTGACTGCACAGAGATACGTGCATCCAAGAATCTCGACGTGTTGACCGGGGGCGGCGCAGATGAGTCGGAAGTGCCTCCAAGGCTAAGGGCGGTCTTGTCACGAGTGTCATGAAATGCGGTAGAAACACACAGCGTGTAACTGGTTACGCACCGGGGCAAGCGGAGCTAGCTACGGGGAGAAAGAAACCTAACAATCGAATTAGAATAATAAACTGCCGGAATTACACGCTTCATGCACTATGCGCGAATTTTTTTTCACGCCTAGTGCGAAAAGCCGTTCGCATTAATGTTTGAATACGCTATCCTTGTTTTCGTCATGTTGATTATACGCTCCGTGTAGCAATGGAGCACGGCACGAGGAGGCTTAGAGATATGCATACCCTCAAATG
>PKDL01000047.1 GCA_002863065.1 Pseudomonadota bacterium | reverse complement strand
TCTTCGTCGGCGTGGTCATCCCCATCGTGGCCATGGTCATCTTCGTCGGCGTGGTCATCCCCATCGTGGCCATGGTCATCTTCGTCCGCGTGGTCGTCGCCATCGTGGCCATGACCATGATCGTGGGCAACACCATCGTAGGGGCACTCGCCCTCACCCTGGTAATGGCCTTGTGTTTTTAGCTGGCCGACGACGAACTCGTACATGTTGGTAAGTGGTGTGATAGGCGAGCCACCCAGCTGGTACCGGTCGTCGAGCTCGGCGAGGTCGGACGGTGCGATTTGCTCCAGCTCTGCAATCGTTACGGTGCCGTCAAGGTTCAAGTCGCAGTCTGCAATCCACTGCGCGAGGCGCAGAACGCCACCCTCGTCGCCTTCGGGGAAGCCATTGAAGAAGATGTGGTCGCCGTGAATCGTGGCAGCAACGGTTTGCGTTTGGTCATTGGTGAGTGCCGCGCCGGGGACGCCATCAATCTCGCAGGGACCGAATGAGGTCTCGGCGCTTACACCAAACTCAAAGTTGACGGTTGGAGCGTCGAAGCACGGATTATCTCCCTTGTCTGTGTTGCCGTTGGAGGTTTTGTCTCCAGGAGTGGCAAGCGTTGCTGGAGGACAAGATTGTCCGTCTTCTTTGGTAATGCTGCCGTTGATTAGGTATGTCCAGTCGTTAGCCACCATGGCGTCGTAATCGGCCTCGGTCACGCTCTCATGGCGTGTGGAGCCATCAGCAGCTCCGGGAGTCGCATAGTTGAAGTCCCAGCGACCCTCTGCGAGTCCATCGAAAAACCAGAGAGGCTCACCGGCAGCCGGTAGTGCCTTGATATCGATGACGTAGATGTTTGCGTCCTCTGCAGATGCAGCGGCGTTGGTGGAGAGATTGATGTCAACGTCGCCAACCGCAACGATGTACTTTGAAAACTCGGCTTTCCAGCCGTCACGGATGTTATCTACCGCGTCGCCTGGCTCGATACCGTCGGTAATCGTGCCTTCTGGCTCGAGTAGAACGGTCAATGCCGATGTACCAGTAGCAGCAGCGGTACTGGAGGTGGTGTCATCCTCTGCACACCCCAAAGCAAGGCTTGATACTATGGATACGATCATCCCGGTCAGTAACGTTCTATTCATTCTCATGCTGTTGTCTCCTTCCAAAAATAATGCTCTCACCTGACTCGCGCGAGGGCTTATATGCTGAAGTCCGACTGTAATGCAACTCATTTGCATTTATTGCGATGTTCATTCAGTTACATTTTGATTTCGAGATTGGAAAAGCAGGGGAATGGTACAGAGCGCGTCGCGGTCAAGGTATGAGACTCAGCGTGGGTGAGTCGTTTTCGATAGGTTTCTCTGTTGAATTAGTCCCAAGTGAATGTTGGACGCCGCCCGCTCACGAGAGAGTTGCGTAAGCTACGATACCCTTGACTGTCTGGCTCAATAACGATTTTGCTGACGCACCCAGTTCCAGGTTGGCATATGTCGCCGTTGTCAGCGCAGTCGCGCACGGCACTTTCTTCTTCGCCGTCGCACGTCCGTTCTACGGTTCCGTCGCACACGATGTCCGCTCCATCTGCCGTGCATTGCTCGCGTGCGACGAGGCTTCTAAGGTCGAGGTCAGTGACCCAGGCAGTCGCATCAAAACGCACCAGTAGCCGTGATTCATTCTCGGTAACTTCGTGTAAGAAGTTGTCCGACGTACTCTTTCGAATAACCGGTACCCCGAGTTCGGTTTCCTCTGTTTGCATAATGGGAATGGCTGCGGAGAACGGAATATCAATACCGTCGATAGTCGCGGTCGCTTCGAGTAAAAAAGAGTTGCCGCCGAGCGATTCAGCTGCATCCAGTACGAATGGATCCAATTGCGTTAGCTGGGAGCTAATACCGAGATCATACATCCAAGATTGCACTTGACCGGTAACGCCATAGAGGTCTCCAGCGTATGATGGAGAGTCGTCACTAGCGTCAACGACAATGGTGTCAATCCACTCTAAGCGTGCGGTTTCGCACAGGTGCCCAGCTTGAGCGCCAGCACAAAGATATAACGGGCCAAATGCGAGGTCTGCGCGTTGTATAGTGATGGGGACGTCGCCTCTGGTGAGAATCTCAGCGGGAAGACTTGTACCTGCAACATACAACGGTACCGTGGTGCGATCCTGTCCAGTATCAGCACAGCCAACCAGTAGAATCATGAGGAGGCCTATTAGGCGGTAAGCGTTCATATTGTCACCCCCAGGGTCAGCATCCAGGAGAAAGGCGAACCCGCACTAATGTGCCGAGCCGGCGTCCTTGAGCGCACCCCATCGTTGGGGGTCCAATCCGAGGTAAACATATACTCCACTTCGGAGTACTGGCTGTTTATCACGTTGAAAAATTCGGCGGCCAATTCAATAGGGCCCCAAGAGAGCGCTGCGGAGGCGTCTAGGAGATTGACAGGGTCAGCAAAGTCTCCATATGGCAGAGGACGTGGCGATAAAAACGAGTACCCTAATCCGAGGCGGCCGCCGAATGGCTGCCCTCCAAGGTCTTCAATAAACGTATGTTTGGCTCCCAAATCGGCTCGGACGACGATGGGAGGAACGAAGGGTAGGTTTTGTCCTTTCGTATAGGGAGGCTGCGGTTCCTCGGCGGTCGCCGGTGGTGGTTCGAGTAAGGTGGCTTCGACAGACGTGAATGATACGGACGCGATCAGCCAGTCGA
>PKDL01000499.1 GCA_002863065.1 Pseudomonadota bacterium | reverse complement strand
AAGCCGGTATGGCGGAGGTGAACTCACGGTGGATGGAGCGGGGTATTCACGAGGTATCAATGCGGATCGGGATCCACCAGGGGATGGCGGTTGTGGGGAATTTTGGGTCACCGCAGCGAGTCGACTACACGGCGATAGGGCCGACAGTGAATCTCGCATCGCGGATTGAGTCCGTGTGCGTGCCGGGAGATATATTCGTCTCCCCTCATGTCGGGGCCCTACTCGACGTGCATGCGGTGGAATCGGTGGGTGATTTTGATCTCAAGGGGATTGACGGTGACATCTCACTATATCGTTTGCGGACGTCAAATTCAGGCGAATTATCTGCTTAGAACGGTACATCGGCTGTGACTGTAATCGGTACTGACGTAACGGGATGGTTGAAGCGGAGTGTACGTGCATGCAGCAGCATCCGTGTTGCTGCGCGCCCGTAGAGGATATCGCCTATGATGGGGCATCCTAGCCCCTCTGTATGCGCCGCATGAACGCGTAATTGGTGCGTTCGACCCGTCTCGGGGAATAAGGCGACGCGGGTTTTACCATCATGTCGAGATACGACGCGCCACCGCGTGAGAGCCGGCCGACCTGTTAGCCGGTCAACGACCTGCCGTGGACGGTCATCGGGGTCCGGGCGTAACGGGAGCGTGATAATGCCCTCGTCGTCGAGTGGTTCGCCGTCGAGGTAGGCATGATACTCCTTTTCTATCTGCCGCTCAGTGAACAGTTGCTGCATTGCTCGATACACATCTAGTGTCTTTGCCATGATGAGCAGTCCAGAGGTATCCATGTCCAGACGATGTACCAACAGGGGGCCAGTCGCTTTGGGATAACGTTGGGCCAATCGGGCGTGAACTGAGTCAAGCCGGGTGTTTCGCCCGGGCATGGATAGCATCCCAGCCGGCTTATTTACGATAGCAAGGTACTCGTCTTCATAGACGGTTAGTGGTTCGTCGCTTCGAGTCTCGGCGGTACCAAAAAGTGGTATAGGGTCGACTGCGACGCCTTTCAGTATCCACGGCAGTATGGGTTCGCACTTGCTTCGGCATGCAGGGTAAAAAGCGCCGTGGTGGCGGCCGCCACCGGAGCTGCCACGGCCCCACCAGAATTCCGCGAGGGCCAAGGGGCGCAACCCCAGTCTGCAGGCGTGGATAAGCAGCTTGGGAGCCGCGCAATCACCAGCACCACCAGAGGGAGGGTGTGGTTCGAAGAGTTCGTCCAACATGCAAGCTTCGCCTTGGAAGTTTTCCAATCGATAGCAGGCAAGGATTTTTGTTTGAGCGGCGGCACTTCGCCGAGCACGTTCTGCTTTGAGCGCGTGACGTTTTGCATCGAGCGCCGCGAGTTCATCATCATAGCGGGCTAGTGCCTGGCGTTTACGCTTATGGAAGCGTCTCCGCTCGCTGTAATTATCCCAGCTGTCCGATGCGAGCTGAGCCAATGCCTGCTGCGCCTCTGGGGCGTCAGGTATACGCTCCAATTGCGCCCGTACGGTGCGATGATGCTGCTTACGCGCATGGTACCGTGCGTCGATATCTTTTGCGTCTCGGTTCCACTGTTCTTCGACTTGAGCACGGCGTGCGAGGATCGCTCTCCGCTGTTCGCCATCAGTCAGCTCGGTGATTTCGCGGTTTAGTCGGTAGATTTCCGCCCGTTCGGCCGGCCAAAACGCATTAAGAGCCGGCAGGTCGAACACTGGAGGCACGAAGTCTTCGACTAACCACTGATCACCCAGCAAGCCCGAGAATGCGGATAGATAGCCGATATGACCATCGGATGCTTCTACGACCAATACCCCAAACATTTTCCCGCGATGCTTTTGGGTGAAGTCGTGTGGGAGTGTGTCGGAACCTGCTTCTAGGCGCGTCTTCAACTCTTCCGCCGCGCGCACTGCAAGCGCATGCGGTGTGGCACCAGAAAACGGGCTGGGCATTACCTGCGGTATCTCACTGGCGTCCGGCTGCGGGTCGAACCGATAGAAATACTGGCCGGGATTAGACATGGCTTCCACGCATACAGAGATGTCAGGAGTGACTATTCTGGGCAGCTGAAATCGCCCGTGATTCGGCCCTTTGCCAGTGGAACGCCTTCAGAGTCGACCGCTTTTACTTCCACTTTGTAGTAACACGGCCAGCTTTTGGTGGCTTCATCAAGCTCGATCTCAATGCTGTTGCCGTTTACTGGCACTTCACCTCGGGCCATATCGACTAATCGGCGTTTATTGCACTCATAGTATCCCTCGTCGTCTTCGTAGACAGTCGTGCTACCGCGGATTCGGAATCGGTAGGCGGCGATATCAGCATCCGCTGGTGCCTTCACTTTCATCTGAAAGCCGCGCAGCGATTTTGGTCGCTGGCTGTAACAATAGTCGTGGACGTAATCTTTCATGGGCTTGTCCTTACCCACGACTAGCGGGAGCGCCGATCGGAGCCGAAGACGACCGACTTTGACCGGGGCAGGGCCCGCAGTTGCGGGGCTTCCATCACGGAAGTTGAGGCGCTTCCACTTCTTGGCAGTGAGCATATCTTCGTAGATAAGGAGCCACTTGTCGGCCTGCTTTGCCATGATGATTTTTTTATCACCCTGGTCAGCGTAGGTGTTGGAGCGCCAATACTGCTCGAAGATGACTTCCGCGCGCTTGTTGTCTGATGACAAGGTGATTTTAGGATTGAGACAATCAACTTTCACAGGTGAA
>PKDL01000259.1 GCA_002863065.1 Pseudomonadota bacterium | reverse complement strand
GCCTCGTCCACGATACCGCCTCGTGCAGCGTTTACGATACGTATTCCGGGCTTCATTTTACTGAAGGCCGTCGCATCGACCATGTGCCGAGTGCTTTCCGTTACTGGGAGATGGAGCGTAATGATATCTGCTCTGGCGTAGAGGTCATCGAGTGATACGAGTTCTGCACCCAGGGCGTCTGCCGTCTCTGCGGTTGCGTAGGGGTCGTGGGCGATGACCTTCATGCCTAGGCCGATCGCTCGTTTCGCGACATGCTGCCCGATTTTACCGAACCCAATCACGCCCAAGGTGTGGTCGTAGAGCTCAAACCCCATGTACTTCTTTTTTTCCCACTTCCCGGCGCGCATCGATGCTGTTGCTTGCGGGATATTCCTGGCTAACGATGTCATGAGCGAAATCGCATGCTCGGCGGTCGTTATACTGTTTCCGTTGGGGGCATTAATTACCAGTACACCGCGTCGACTGGCTGCACCGAGATCGATGTTATCGACCCCAATTCCTGCTCTTCCGACGAGCTGAAGAGAGCTTGTAGACTTGAGCATCTTTTCTGTGACCTTAGTAGCACTGCGAACAATCAGAGCATCCGCGTCAGCGATGGCTGCAATCACCTCATCAGGTGACGGTTTAGCAAGTTTGACGACCTCCATACCCGGAACGTCAGCGAGCATTTGTGCTCCGTCTGCATGTAGCCCATCCGCGATTACCACTTTAGCCATGTGATTCTCCTTGTGATGTCGGAACCGATAACCGAGCCCGCGTAGACGGGATGCCATCTCGTGTGTTGGAAGTTCGGTCCTGAACGTATTGTGTCGTGTCTTTCTGCGACGTCGCAGGTCATGTCACTCACCGAGTTGTCGGTACCAACCCGAAACCTGGGAGTCAACGTCTCCGCTGTCTAAGAAATGATCTTCCTGTGCATGACGTACCTTGGCTCCGAGTTCAACGGCCGAGTAAACGTTGTGTTTTATACCGGTGCTGTTGTCTGTGCCGTCTCGCTTTTGTCCGATGTCTCACCATCGCGCCAAAGGAGCAAGGCCGGCAGTAGCGTGGCGTCCGTAGCGAGGGCAACTGAGAGAATGAACGCCACCATAATCCCGAAAAACTGATTGGGCACAAATGAGGCAAATGCGAACGTTCCGAATGCAGTGACAAGGACGATGGTTGTAATGACCAGGGCCGGCATCGTGTGGGTGAATATGTTTGCGATCGCTTCTCTGGCACTGCGTCCATTACGGCGCATCGAGTTGTAGTTGGCCAGGAAGTGAACGGTGTCATCGACCGCAATACCCAAACAGACGCTAAAGACGATGACGGTCCCAATATCCAGGGTTTTATCCAGCAACACCAGCAGGCCAGCGCCGATCAGTAGTGGTAGTCCGTTGGGGATCATCGCCAAGAGGCCGAGACTGACCGAGCGGAAGACCACGATCATCATCAAGGTCATAAGAATGAGTGCCGCGGTTATGGAGGTGACAAAGCTATCTACCACTTTAGGACTCATGCGCTGCCAGAGCTGCGTTTTACCTGTGAGCGTAATCGGTAGGCCGAATTGCTCTTGTGCCGTTCGTTTCACATTGTCTAGTTCAATTATGAACTCTTTTGAATTTCGGAGGGTCCAGCTCGAAGAGATCCGAAGTGCATCTTGCTTGATGGTAACCCGGTCGTTGATATCCATTCCTTGAGGCAGGCTCATCGTGTAAAGAAGGAACTGCTCCGCAATCCCTTTTCTGGTATCCGGCAGTCGGTACATTTCTTCTGACTCATCGTGAAGCGAGCGATTTGTCGATTTCAAAATGTCGATAAGTGACACGGTATTCGTGATGTAGGGGCGTTCAGCGAGCCATGCCTGGAACTTTTCCACTTTCTGCATGAATTCGGGCTCATTGATGCCCTGCTCTTCATTTGCATAGACGGAGATTTCCATCGGGATAGGTCCCCCGATGTGTTTTTCCATGAATAGACGCGCTTGGTTGAGGTCGCTACCTTCCGGGAAGTAACTAAAGGGATCTGAGTTGACCTCAGTCTGGTACGCAAATGAACCCATCATAAGTGCGATTGCGATGGATGCGCCCAGTATTGGCAGCCGGTACCGTACGACAAACGACGCGCTGTTTATTCCTCTCGTAGATAGGGCATCCAGCGCTTCGTTGGTTCCGCTGGTTTTCTGTTTGACAGGGAGCAGCACCATCAACGGTCCAAGCCAGAGGTAGGTGTAAATCCAGGCGTACAGCGTGCCGATACCCGCCAGAACTCCCAACATTGCGATAGGCACCACTGAAGCTGTTGAAAAACTAAAAAAGCCGACAGCGGTGGAGGCGGAGGTCAGCAACGTCGGGACGAAATTCTTTTTCAGTGAGTAGCGCGCGGCATCAATTCGTTCCGCCCCGCGAGACAGGCTTCGGTAATATGTCGACAGGACATGAACCGCATCTGCTATGGCTATCGCTAGCAATATCTGGGGAACAATCGACGTCATATTGTTGATGCTGAAGCCCAGATACCCTCCGGTGCTCATCGCCGACACGATAGTGCCAACCACGATGAGTAGGGGGAGTAACACTCCAGACACGCGCCGAAAAAATAGCGCCAGAAAGATAAAGGCGAGTCCGAAAACAATGGGAGCGAGTTGCGTGACGTCTTTTTCGGCGGCTTCTTTAAAGGATAACGAGACCGCTGGCCCTCCAATGATATGAAACG
>PKDL01000124.1 GCA_002863065.1 Pseudomonadota bacterium | reverse complement strand
CTTCTCAAGCCCCACTCCCGGACGCACTAGACGCACTTCGGGCGGTGCCTCAGCATGACCAAGGCTGACAACCGCTATCAGAGCGATAAGAAACACACGTATTTTCATTCGTTTTTCTCCATGCCCTTCCTGACAATCCACTGAGTAGAGAGGCTAACTCCCCCCACTATCGCGCAGACTCAAACGCGTATCAGACTGTTTCAAACAGAAATGCCCGTTACTTATAGCGCATCCAAACACGGCACAGGCACCCGCGGTGCGGCGAGACTAGTACATGTAGTGTTCTGCCCCCTATCTCCAATGTCGGTCACCTCACCTGTGACCAGATCAATCGAAAGGAGATGCGCCGGGTCAAAGCACGCATACAACACACCATGGTCCGGATGCATTTCAATCCCTACGGTGCCCATCGGCAGGCTGAGCGGCGCGGCGAAGTTCGCAAGACCGATCTCGGGGCCGATCTTGAAGAGCGAATCACTCAACGCATCGATCGCGTAGACCATCCCATCGCCATCCGACCAGGTCGCCCCTGTGTAGCCAGCCGGTGGAATAGACGGAGCGGCACGAACATTATACGCTCGCTCGTCTTTAGCCATACTTCACACGGAGGGGAAGGTATGCATCGATGTCTCATGGCTGCGGTCGTCACCGCATTACTCGTATCGGCCGGCTGCAAAGCAACGCAGCTTCTACAATCGGAAGAAGACCAGCTCGCAGGGCACTTGGACCAAATGACCAAGATAATTACAGACGGGAAAGACACCCCAGCCACTGCGTTGACTAGCCTGCGGTCGTATATGCATGAAAACCTTCCTCAAATGGCGCAAAAAGCCACCGCGCTGATGATGGAACTTGATACGATCGATGACGGCGCCAAGCGTGCAGAGCGCCTGAAAGAAATTATGACCACAATCGATGCTGCGGCGGCAAAATTCATGGATGCCGCACCCGCCTTTGGAATGGCAGCCGCCATGAACGAAGACGCACAAAAGACGATGAAAGCAATCATGGACAGCTACGCTGCGACCGAAAAAGCGATGGGCGATTTTGGAGACGATCTGAAGTCTATGAAAACCGGCGGCAACGCACTGATGGACCTTCTTTAGACGCAAATAGCCCACATCGGTCCCGGTAGCGGGCTCAACTCGCCTGAGACTGAGCCACTCGTGCCCGCGTCTCCTGGTGCCGAACCACCTCAGTATAGTGCTTCGCCCAGACGCCAGAGGCGAACACAAAAACATTCCTCCGTAGGTTGCGGTGATGTGTGAGTAACCGGAACGCGCGACCGAGCAAAGCAATACCGGCGTCAGTGCATGGTTCACTTTTCCTTCCTTCGGTGTAGTCGCATCGCCAGACTAAGCCCTCGGGGGAGCACGCTCGGGGCTACCTTTTCTAACCAACCCAACGCGATGCAGTCCCACCCGATACGCATCTCCGCCTGGCCCCGCTCGACTGCGCGGAGAATCCGACCCGCCACATGATCCGAAGGGGCTCCGTACCGTGTCATCAGGGAGCCGATGATAGTCGACATCTTTGGATCGACAGAACCTGCATTACTGAGAAACGGCGTCGCCACGGTACCTGGCATTACGGTCGTCACAGTCACACCCCGCGACGCAAGCTCTGCTCGCATTGCCTGCCCGAAACCTCTCACCCCAAACTTTGCTGCGCTATACCCTGCCTGCATCGGAAAACCATGGAGACCAGCCATGCTGCTCACCAAAACCAAGCGGCCCTTGGTTTCCATCAACTGCGGCATCACTGCATGCGTCATGTGCATCACCGCCCGCAAATCGACGTCCAAGATGCGGTCGAGATCCAATGGTGTCTGGTCAACAAATGGCCCGTACACCGTCAAACCCGCGTTGTTGATCAGCATACTGATGGGTCCCAGTGTCTCGCGCACCGTTGCCACTAACACTGGGAACGACTCGACCTCTGCCAAATCCTGCACGATGGGGAGGTGATCCGGTCCAAGTTCGTCGGCTAGTAAGTACAACGCGTCCTTATTCCAATCGACTAGGGCTAAACGTGCACCAGCGGTGGACAAGCGACGGGATAGCGCCGCTCCGATACCTCCTGCCGCACCGGTGATCACCACGACTTGCCCTTGAATGGAATCCATAGTGCACAGAGTAAGATGTTCTCTGCGTCAATCAAAGCATCAGCCGATAACGGGCGCTATCCTGTGATCATGGGTCGTACCGGATTCGATGTTCGAACGGGAAACTGCTAGCGCTGGCGGGAGAAACCAAACACCGAGCAGTCGGGCGCGTTTGACAAGTCCGCGCTAAGAGTGCGACCACTGCGATCCGAAACGTACCGTGGAGGTATGGTGGACGAGAAGATGGCATGAGCGTTCTGATACGTATCCTGGCAGGGTTTGCCGGACTATTCATCGTGCTACTAGGGATAGGCGCCCTCTTACCCGATGCAATCCATGTGGAACGCAGCATCGAAATACCCGCTGCACCTGCCACCGTATACCCACATATTGCCAACCTGCAGTCATTCTACGGCTGGTCCACCTTGCCGCACCAGCGGCCACAAGAGAAACCTGTATGGTCGGGTCCAGAGTCGGGCGTGGGCGCCACGATGGAATGGGGCGGTCCCGATACAGGCAAAGGCATACAGTCGATTACCGAGACCGAGGAGCCAACCCTGATCACGATGGCAGTAGACTTTTATGAGTACGGGGAAGCGAAGCTACGATTCACTCTC
>PKDL01000131.1 GCA_002863065.1 Pseudomonadota bacterium | reverse complement strand
ATTCCTCCAGACGAAGCTGCTTCGACAACAACGATGCCTGGTTGGTTGGCGGACTCAGAATCATGTCCACCTGTAGGCGACGTCTCATAAAATACAGCCGGGTGGATTCTTTCAGCAGCCCTTCCATGAGCCCCGCTAATGAGGCCACATCCAACTCCTCAGCGTTGAAGACTAGTAATGGCAGATTCCACGTCAGTTTACCCCGGACGTTCCATGCGTCGCCACCAGCCCCTTTGATAATCCAAGGGTCAGTCCGGTCGAACTCCTGGTTGATAGTGTCTTCGTCAAGCGTTGACCGGTTGAATCCCCCGGAGACTTCCATCACTGGGGCAAGGGCCTTGATACCGGCGCGGTGCCTCATACTTGCCACCGTGTTTTGATTGACTTTGAAATACCGCAGCGCGGCCTCTTGCACTTGGCGCACACTAGGCTCTCGCTTTAGCTTTTCAAGGCGGTCTTGCATACTACGCTGCGCAGACGCCATCGGCACTGCCAGCATAACGGACGTACAGATAATGAGGATGCGTCGTAAATACATATTGCCTCCGTCAGAATGTCACTTCACGTGACGGTTTCATGTTCACATTATTTTGATTTGTCGGGGTGACTTTTTTCGGTGTCATAGATTCTTGTATGAGCTGATTCATCAAGCTGGGCGGCAGCCAGCCCTCTGCCTCAAGTTGGTCGAGCTGCTGCGAGTACAATCCACCGGTGAGGTAATCTAAATACGCGGTTAACTCTTCCAATCGTAGCCGCAAGTTAAAGCGACTTTTGGCCTCGTTCGGTGGCACCGTTGCCAAAAGCAAGAGCACCCTACGCCTCTCCTCATACAACTGTTGGACCCGGTACTTTATCGTCAGATAACCCTCATTTGCCGTATGGAAATACCGACCATAAGGAGGCTCCTCCCGGTGAAAAATCAGTTTGGAGAAGTCCCAGTTCAGAAGTACACCCACATAGGGAAACCTCCACCCCTGACTTTTGTTAAAGAGCAACGTTTGCTCAGTGATTGAGTTTCGTCCGGCGCTGATCGAATCGTTTACGTCACGAGCGCCAAACTGGCCGAGGGAACTGCTCCCATACAAGTCGAGAAATCCGGCGCCTAAAGCAGTCGCCTGATCTGATTCTGCATAGCCAGCAACGATATTGAGCGTAGGCACTAGGCCCATACGACGAGCACGCTGACGTTTACTGCCAAGCACCCCTCTATGCACACCTAGATTTCGGAATGCTGCATCCATCACCTCTGACAAATTGGGTTCTTGGGCCAATCTCGCCCGTAATTCCTGGAGTCGCACTGGGTCCGGTTCCTTCGGCGGAGTACTGGACACACGTAATAGCTCTCCCGACGTAACGATCCAAAAGGCTCCCTCCCGATGCGGGTCAAAGGCAAGGCCTCGGGTAGACCAATCAGAATCGTTGATATAGAGAGCCTCCCAGGTATCCCCCCAGTCAAAAGACTCCCAGACTTTCAATTCCGTGAGCGCCACCAGATGATTACCGTCTTTGGGATTGCTCCGCATTCTGCGAACTTTCTGACTCGTAAAAAGAAATCCACCGCTACGTTCCCAACTACCGCCCCCGTTTTTTGAACGAAATGCGCCATCCATAGTCGCGATTGTCACTCGGTCTGGGTTCTCGGGGTCGAGTGCAATAGCCCGGATATTATTTGCAGTGGGCAGCGTTTCGAAGAACACCCACCGCCAATTCCGACCACCATCCTCGCTCCGGAATACTCCAAGGTTATTCGTCCCAGCATACAGGATATCCGGCTGCTTCTTGTGTTGCTCAATCCATTGAGTAGGAGCAGAACTCAGCTGGCTACCTGTAACCTGAGCGAACTTTTCTCCCCCGTCGATTGAAATCAGCAGCCCTTGCCCAGTTCCTAGATACAGCCGAGCTGGATTGCGGGGGTCAAAATCAACAAAATTACACCACCGCTCACTGCGATTTCTGCCAGTAAAGATATGGTCCCAACCCATACCTCCATCCCGCGTCTCGAATAAGCCCATGGCGGTAGCGGCGAGCGCATGCTTTGGGTCACTGGGGTTGACTGCAATGTGATTCACAAACGACGGCTCTACCCCCCGGACATTCAGAAGAAGCTTCAGATTCAGCCCAATAAGCTTCGCACGTCGTTTTTTCAACAGAGCTTGTAAACGCGGTGCAGCTCGCTGTATGCCCACCCCAAAGCGGGCTGAGTCGCCGCCACCGCCACCGCCGCTTCCAGTATCGGAATAACGCCAGACACCAGCCTCCTCAAATCCTCGCAACCCTCCTCCAGGATCGAGAGCATTATTTTGATTGATATCGAGGTAATCCCGTCCCGTCTCAGAGTCCCGAAATGAAAAACCTGAGCGGAGATTCGAGTGGATGTTAGGGAAGTCTACCGCAAAGCCAGTACCACTAAACGTACTGGCAGGACGTATCGCCCCAAAAAACTTTGAACGCTGGGTAATTAATCGTCCTTCATTCCAAGACAGGCCACCGTCGAATGTACCGTGCACATAGCCACTCTGCGCACCCAGGTAAATGGTATTCGGGTCAGATTCTGAAAAAGCCAGCTGGGAGAACGTAACGATCCGTAGACCAACTTTGATATTTTCTACATACCGCGGAGGTGCCGGCTTGAACTTCTGAGCGTCGCGAACCAAGTCATCAAACCGGTCTGCTGTCGAGCTAGACGGAATACCGATGCCGCATAGGAGATAGCAAAGTATGCGGAACGACCGACGG
>PKDL01000139.1 GCA_002863065.1 Pseudomonadota bacterium | reverse complement strand
AGCGAAGATGGAGTGACTCTCGGGACTGCGATTGGCATTCACTTCAAGAATGCGGACGTCGACTCTTCCAAGTATGAGAATATGCGGAATCTATATCGACCGTCGCATGCTGAATTTACCTACGAAGCACGCTACGGCGTACGAGATTGGCGCGGCGGCGGCCGAGCTAGTGCTCGAGAAACTATCTCCAGGGTCGCGGCAGGGGCAGTTGCCCGTCAGATCCTTCAACATTTCGTCCCCGCAATCCGGATAGTGGCGTGGGTCGACCAGATGGCTGATATTACTGCGGACGTCGATTTAAACGAAGTCAACGTAGCCGCCGTCGATGCGTCCGAGATCAGATGCCCTGACCCAGATACGGCACAACGGATGGAGCAGCGGTTACGTGAAGCCAGAAAAGACAGAGACACCCTTGGAGGAGTAATTCAGTGCATTGCACGTGGCTTGCCGGCCGGCTGGGGTGCACCGGTCTTCGACAAACTAGACGCAGACCTGGCAAAAGGGATGATGTCGTTGCCCGCCGCAAAGGGCGTAGAGATTGGAAGCGGTTTTCGTGGTGTGCTGCTATCTGGCTCACAGCACAACGATAGCTTTATCCCAAAAGACGGTCGCATCGGTACGGCAACAAATCACAGCGGTGGCATCCAGGGTGGGATCTCGAATGGAGAGCCCATTACCGTACGCGTAGCTTTCAAACCCGTAGCGACTCACTTTAAGACCCAGACGACAGTAAATACGCAGGGCGAACCGGTGGAGTTTGCCGCGAAAGGTCGGCACGATCCGTGTGTTCTCCCTCGGGCCGTTCCGATCGTCGAATCGATGATGTGTTTAGTACTTTGCGACCATATGCTGCGTACCGCCGCTGTCTTGCGATAACGTCGTCGCCGCTACTGTGCTCGAACCGCGTCCTCAACGGATATAGCGCCGGATAGGACAGCCCGACCCACCACAACACCACGGACACCATCCCCTTCATGCGCCCGAAGCGCCGCGATATGCTCTAGTGTCGATACTCCGCCGGACGCATACACTAACAGCCCGGTTTCACGCGCAAGCTCTACCGTTGCCGCCACATTGGGGCCCAACCCCGTACCGTCACGATAAATATCCGTGTATATCACCCCGGCGACACCGGCATCGGCAAAGGACTTCCCGAGTTCAACCGCCGTCATATCGGTATCTTCTAACCACCCATTCACGGCAACCCGCCCCTGTCGAGCATCCAATCCCACGATGATACGCCCTGGCCACTCTCGACAAGCCTCCCGCACGAAGGTTGGATTTTTATAGGCTACGGTCCCCAAAATCGCCCACCCAGCCTTACAGCCGTCCAAGTACTCTGAAAGCGTATCGCGCGAGCGAATGCCTCCGCCCACTTCTACCTCAAGGCCCGGTATAGACGACAACTCTGATACTAACTGCGCGTGGCACGGACGACCAACACGTGCTCCATCGAGGTCTACTACGTGTAAGCGGCGAATTCCCGTTTGCGCCCATTGTGCTGCCAAGTGCGCGGGCGATTCCGAATACACTGTGACTTCGTCGTAATCTCCCCGATGCAAACGAACGACTTTGCCGCCAAGTAAGTCGATGGCTGGAATGACGGTAAAACTCATGATGTCTCCAGAAAACGGCGCATCACAGACAGCCCGGCTATGTGAGATTTTTCGGGGTGAAATTGACACGCCAACACATTGTCCTTCGCGATGGCGGCGACTATCTCCATGCCCCCGTGGTGCACAACCACCCTATCTAGTGCTTGGTTCTTCGGTATGACCTGATACGAGTGAACGAAATAAAACCAATGCCCAAGCATGGGTACCAGACCGGCATGTTGTACTTCACTACCCACCGGACCGTTGACTTGACTCCAACCCATATGCGGGACTTTGGCTCCGGCACGCTGCGGGATGCGCTCACATGTACCGCCAAGCACTCCAAGCCCTTGGTGTAACCCTCCCTCCGACCCAGTTTCAAACAAAATCTGTAGCCCAAGACAGATGCCAAGATACGGCTTACCCGACACGATATGACTATGTATTGGATTCGCGAGCCCCTGCCGGTCGAGCCGGGTCATACAATCCCCGAACGCCCCCTGCCCTGGTACCACCAGGTGAGTCGCCTCCGCTATCACCTGAGGATCAGCACTCATCGTTACCTCAGCCCCCACCGCAGCTAACGACCTATGCACCGACCTTAAGTTGCCTGCGCCATGATCAAGGACTGTTACTCGAATCATAATGGGGAAGCCTACACGGACGACACGTCGACTGCTACTATCCAGGACAATGCATGGAATATCGCTGCAAAATGTAAGTAAAAGTTACGGCAACAATGAGGTGTTGAAGAATGTGTCGCTCGAGATCACGGACGGCGAATTCATATCTATCATCGGCTCGTCAGGTTCCGGAAAGTCTACGCTCCTCAATATTCTCGGAGCACTAGACACTACGTATGACGGCAATGCATATATCGATGGTAAAGACCTCCGTTCCCTAAATGACTCGCAGGTATCTCGGTTCAGAAATGAGACCCTTGGCTATGTTTTTCAGTCGTTTCATCTTCTCAATCATCTAAGCGTTGCTCAAAATGTCGCGCTACCAGCCCAATTTAACGAACGGCTTACGACATCAGAAATAGACGTGCTAGTGGTACAAAGCTTGAAACGCGTGGGGCTAGCTCACAAAGCCGATGAATCACCGCTCCACCTGTCTGGAGGCGAACGACAACGGGTTGCAATCGCTCG
>PKDL01000063.1 GCA_002863065.1 Pseudomonadota bacterium | reverse complement strand
TTGTTGGCCTGTGAGTTCTTTACTTGAGGTGGTGAGGATCGCGTGCGCCGCATCCGCCATGATAGCCGGTGTCCTCGCTTTCTTTTCGAGAACCATTCCACCAACCATTTTTAGTGCTTGGGTCGCTATGATGGTTCGGGGCCAGAGTGAGTTTACGCCGATACCCAGCCCCTTGAGTTCTGCACTCAACCCCAGCATTGCCATCGTCATACCGTACTTGCTGATCGTATAGGCGGTGTGGTTTCGAAACCATTTGGGGTCCAGATCAATCGGTGGTGACATATTGATAATGTGACCGTTTTCCGATGACTTTAGATACGGGATGGCTGCTCTGGCACAGGTATATGCACCTCGGACATTGACCTGAAACATCAGGTCCACGCGTTTCATTGTCGTGACCTGCGCATTCGTCAACATAATGGCACCCGCATTATTTACGACTGCGTCAATACCACCAAAAGTCTCGGCGCCTTGCTTCATTGCGGCGTCTACTAGGTCGTCATTCCGTACATCCACGACAATCGGGAGTGCCTTACCGCCAGCTTCTTCGATCTCCTTGGCGACCGAATAGATAGTCCCAGGCAACTTGGGATGTGGTTCTTTGGTCTTGGCAGCAATGATGATATTGGCCCCGTCACGCGCACAACGTAAGGCGATCTCGCGCCCAATTCCGCGGCTTGCGCCCGAGATGAAGAGAGTTTTGCCATGCAGGCTGATTTCGGTTGTCATGTGGGAAGTGTGCATCGTGAGCGAGCCTCCGGGCAAGAGGCCGAGCGAACTCTAAGCACAAATTACCGATGCCATCGCCGCCTAAGCACGCATGGCTCGAAGATACTGTCGTTGCAGGTCTTCGGATGAAGGACGCAAGAGCTTCCCACGGATACAAACGCATAAAAAGGAGAAGGCTGCGTCGAACATCCTATATTGCGTCCGACGCAGCCCTCTAACGAGCCAGTCATGCGGTCGCTCCCGATACTTTAGGAGGACCGCTCACTTCTTTTCTCAACTTACCTCTTGAGTTGAAGTGCGTCCTGTATGACTTGGTCGGCCGTTGTAATCGAGCGGGAATTCGCTTGGTATCCACGCTGTGCGATGATCATATTGGCTAACTCAGTTGCCAGGTCTACATTGGATTGCTCCAAATTGCCTGCCATCAGAGCACCGCGTCCACCGGAATTGGGCTTGCCGATAATGACGTTCCCGGACTTCGATGATTCGTCGTAAATCCCGCCATCCATCGGTGTCAGCCCAGCATTGGACTTGAACCGCGCTAACGCGACTTGACCTAATGTGCGCTCTTCTCCGTTCGAGAAGGTACCGACGATGGTGCCATTCTTATCGATGTTGACGTATTGGAAGGTGCCACTTTGGCTGCCGTCGACGTCGAGGTCTTTGAGTACAGACTCTTCCGCCCACTGGCTGCTACCTGCCAGGTCTACATTGATTTGTTGTGCGGCTGCCGCACCCGCGGGTGTAAAGTCGAGAGTAAAGCTGGCCGGGGTGGTCGTTAGAATACCGGCGTCGTCAAAGGTTAGGGTATTCGATGCCGGAGTAAGGACAGCATTCTCACCTTCAGTACCGCCCTCGACGTTACTCCCGTCGGTGAGCACATGGTACTCCCACTGTCCATTGCCTGTCTTTTTGTAGTACACGTCGACTTGATAGCTCGCACCAGTCGCGTCGTACACGGACATCGAGCTTTGATAGTCAGAGGTCTCGCCAGGCTTGGTCGGGTCGAATGGCTCGGCATTGACTTCAACGGTTGAATCCAAATTCACCTGAAGCGCAGCCGTCGACGTAGGTGTCGGAGGAATTGGCGAGTCGTCAACCATTAGCTCTGTGAGATTGGACCCAATATCACCAGCTGAATTCGCTGGATATCCCATGAGCTTCAGTCCCATGGGGTTCAGTAGATGTCCCTCTGGACCTTTGTAGAACTGGCCGGCGCGAGAATAGTATGTACCCTCTTGTCCATCGACAGTACCCGATAGAGCGAAAAAACCGTCTCCCCCGATTGCCATATCCCACTCGCCGCCGGTGCCGAGCAGCGAACCTTGATTGAAGTTCTTGCTGATCGTAGCGATGCTAACGCCGCTACCGAGCATGGATGTCCCTGCAGTACCCATCATGGACTGCCCCAGCATCTCCTGGAACACAGACTTTCCGGATTTGTATCCGACGGTGTTCATGTTGGCGATATTGTCACCCACAACATTGAGAGCCTGAGTGTTTGCGTTCATGCCAGAAAGACCAATGTACAGTGATCGATTGATGCTCATATCGAACCTCCTATTGCTGCTCGTCCGCGGAATCCGCGTCCGTATCTAAAATTATGTCGTCTGCACTGACGTCCGTGCCGTCAGCCTGTGATTCACTCGATTGTGTTGCGTTCGCGTCAAAGACCTGCATGACGTCGCCCATCTCCACCCGGTCTCCGTTGCTCAGCACCAAGGTTGGGACGCCACCCTGGAAAGAGACCGAATCGACGAGATGTGTGCTTGTCGTGCGCGCGCTAACCGACGCACCGTCTTCATTCTCGGCTTCGATACGGAACTCGTATGAGCCCGCTGAAACCGCATTGCCATTATCGTCGCGCCCGTCCCAGACGAGGTCATTTTCGCCTTTAGTGGCCGATCCGCCAGTGATGGTTCGCACCACTTTCCCGTCTTCGTCCATGACTTCGACAGTGACAGTCGATGCTTCGCCTTGGAGCTCATAGTGCAAGGTGTGGGCACCTGATTCATGCGCGATTTT
>PKDL01000227.1 GCA_002863065.1 Pseudomonadota bacterium | reverse complement strand
GCGCTACGCAACAAACGTGGCACAGCGCGGCGTTTATATCCTCCACGGTACGGCGGATGACAATGTTCCCGTGAGCCATGCACGGGTCATGAAGACCGTGATGGAGCCTATTGCCGAGGTGTTTGGCTACCACGAAGAAGAGGGTGCTGGGCATTGGTGGAATGTCGATCCCGCGCCGGGTGCCGACTGTGTAGACTGGCCGCCACTCTTCGACATGTTTGCCAGCCGTTCTTTTGACCCTTACGAGCTCGATTTCTCGTTTATTTCTCCGTCGCCCGGGGTGAGTGCAACGCATTCCTATCTCACGATCCGTGCAAAGGAAGATGAATCCATCCCATGTTCAGTTACGTCCAAAAGCGATGGGACCATGCTGACGATTACTCAGGAAAATGTAGTCGCGATCGAGGTCGATGGAGCGATATTAGCGGAGAAAGGCGTCTCAGACGTGACCGCGCTGGGTGAAACGAAATCGGTGGTGAGTGATACGATGCGTTTCGGGGCGATTACCAAAAAACGCCCCGACGTATATGGACCATTCTCCCAAGCGTTTCATCAACCCTTCTGCTTTGTATGGGAAGATACCGGCCCCGCGCGCTATCAGCATATAGCGTCGGAACTGCTGAGTACGTGGAATATTATTGGCAACGGAACTGGATGTGCCTTGCCCCTCTCCAAGTTCACTGATGACCTGGCCGATAGCTATCAGCCCATTTACCTTGGTGTTGCCCCAGAAAGTATCCCTGAGTTTCCTGAGGACCTGAATATCTCCTGGGACGAGGTCGCTATTTCTGTGGATGGCGTGCCCTACGGACCAGGCGCGTTGATGATGGCCTTTCCCCACCGAGGACGATTGGCAGCGGTGATGACTACGACCCGGACTCACGAATACCTGCTTGACAGTATGGGACCATTCAGTTCGCGTTTCTGGTTTCCAGATTTCGTAGTCTTTGGATTCGATGGCCTGTTGGCTGCAGGCTTCTTTGATGAAAATTGGGCGTTTGACCCGAGTGCAACGATTGCAGTCGGGCAATAGCGGGATTGCTGGTCATTGCGGTCTGATATTCATAGCCTGCTGGCGATGACCGGTGGACGGATACATGGTCTGGTGAGACTCGCAGTAGCGTGTCTGCTCACGGCGGCATGGATGGCGTGCGGAAGTGAGACGAATGACTCGTCGTCGGGAACCTGCCCTTGGTGGCGGGTCTGCGGTAATGGATGCGGCGCGTGTGACGACGGCAATCCATGTACCGACGACCGGTGTTACTTTGGACACTGCGGCTCCATACCGATGGACGATGCTTGCGATTGTCGCCCTGAGAATGCGCCGTTGCAGCCGATCGTGGCTATACAGCAGGGAGATGGTGGTCTGACCGGTTTGCGCAATCCCGTTGCCATTGCCACACACGCGGAATCTGGCTCTCAACATTCAGTATACGTTTTGGCACGTAGTGACGGCTTTCTTACGCAGCTGTCCTACGATGGCTCGCGTTTGATGTGGCGGACGCAAGTGTCGCTACCTCTAGGAAGAGATCTCGCAGTATCACCTGATGGGTCCCGTCTTTACGTTGCGCAGGACGATGCGCTATCCGAGTGGGCTGTTAGTGGGAACGAAGCTCCCGTACAAGTTGAAACGAATCCAGGGGTGTTCTCGTCGGTCGTGGCTACGCCCGCTGGTTATGTCGCAGTAGGCGATGAGCAGGTGCGCGTGAAGGCGAACGGTGCGGTTACCAATGTACCCGTCACGCTTCCCGGAGCGCGTCGTGCGCAATTGAGCCCTGACGGTTCGCTGGTGATGGTGCCACTTTTCGATGATGGTCGGGTGGTGGCCTTGGACCCGGCGACTGGGGAGTTACGCACACCTTTCGAGATATCTTCCGGTCTGGTTTCACCCACCGATATTGCGTTCTCTCCAACTGGAAACCGACTGTATGTGGCGGACCTTTGTGCGCATGCAGTGCACGTATTCCGGCGCGAGCGGGGTACTGGCTGGACGATTGCGTATTCATTGACGGACGAATCGGGCTCGTCTGATTGTGCCGGAGCGTCCAGCCTCGGAGACTTTACGGCATCAGAACAATTTGTGCGTAATCCCGTGGCGCTGACGGTACTACCTGACGGAGATGTGGTCGTCGGTTGGGCATCGCTTCGGTATGAATTGGAGCGATTTACCGATGACGGAACCGCACTGCTCAGCATCGATGACTTCTTCAACGGAGATATCGCCCTTGGCGCTGTGCATATCGATGCACTGCTCGGTGGTGGATACCGCGGATTTTCGCCCACTTTGGATGATCGCCAGGTGAAAGACACGGTCGCATTGGCGCAGGTGGATGGACTGGTATTTGCGACCAGTGGTATGGCCAGTGCCGTGGGCGTATTCGATGGCGTTCGGGGGACGTCCTTTGTGCAGCATGGCGATGGTGGCGTCATGGATCTGTCCGGAGCCTACACGCTGCGAATGAGCGGTGATGGACAGCACGTATATGTGGCCCCACGGAACCACGATACAGTTGGAGTGTAGACCCAATTCGTTCCAAAATAAAGTCCCCAGGGTACCCTGACTATGGCAAAATAAAGTGCCTCCCTTAGACCCTACAGTGCCCTGCCTGTTTTTTCATCTCAAGGCCACAGGTAAGGGCTCCTCTGGAAACCATGTGCCTCCAAACTGCAGCTGTTTTTGTGTGAATTCATTCAAAATTCAACATTCTGAATTTTTTGTTAACTTTAGAAAGGTCCGGGAGGCTTATAGGAAAA
>PKDL01000205.1 GCA_002863065.1 Pseudomonadota bacterium | reverse complement strand
ATCTGGTTCAGTTGCACCTGCGCCCGACGCCGAGCGATCGCCATCTGCTTGGCTCACTCATCATGACTGCGAACCTATGTGAGGAGGCCAGCAGTCACAACGCAAAAGCCATATGGAAAGCGCTGGTGAACGCCCGATACGCGATCCAGCGTTGGAAGGCCTGGACGGAGTGCGAGGAACGTTCGCTGCCGTGGGCGTGGCATAACAGCTGCGCACCAACGGAGGTCGTGTATTGTCGAACGTGCCCGTACATCCGTGAGGAAGTCCAGGATATGACTGCGAGGGACCTCAGCAAAGCCGTCGCCCTGGCGGCAGAAGCAGAGGAGAACTGGGAGCGCGGAAAATCAGGAGGCCAGCGGCCTACCGCTTGGACCTTCGCACCGTCATTGACCAGAAGATCCGAGCCCCCGAGAAGCGAAATATGCGACCGCTTCAAAGCCAACGCAAACGTACGAAGGGCACAAGCGGCGCTGATCAAAGCGGACGTCTCTCTCCCAGTCACCCGTGGCTATTCAGAGACGTGGATGCCGTCTGAAGCCTTTATGCGTGGTCATGAGGACATCGCGCCTTTCCACGGGGAGTCAACGCTCGAAGACTACGCGTTGAATACCCCCTGGGATACTGAGCCGTTCCGCACGCAAAAGACCGGGCCAGGCGGCGATCTGCTGATTGGCGATACAGACCTTGCGCCTGATGTACGACTCCCTCCAACCATCGGCCACTTGCCTGGTTTTGATTGGGAGCGCCCACCGAGGGCGTGCGGTCAACCGCGAGGCGTCTTCGATCCGGCAAAGACCATGCAGTTGCGGGATGAAACCGTAACGGCGCAGCCCGGAACGGATGGCTCGCTCTTTGACCCGTACATGAGTTCGCGGATGCGAACCACGCGCGTGTTCGTGAGCCAGCAGACCGACTCGCTCGCTGCCGCAATGGAAATGGCCGCTGGCCGTGACCTAGAGTGGTACACGGACGAGAGCATGATACAGTCAATCATTGAGGACATGGAGGCGAACGTTGGGCAGCCACCACCGGTGAGTTCGTCGGTAGCCAGCTTCGTCAGCTGGGTACGAGATCCACCGCTTCCCAGGTACTCCACTGATGAATCCCGACCTGTAATGTTCGAGTCCTTCATGATCGTGGTCAAGGCGACAACTACAGCGGCATTCAGGAATCAGGCGGCGTGGGCCAGACGTCAAACCCCAGCGGCTTCCCTGACGGTCGACCGTTTCGGGAACGAAGTACAGAGGCCGACTCACGGGCCGCTGATGCTTCTCCCTTCGTTGCCGACGACCATCCTGGAGGCTGTGTCTGACGACGAGGAGGTCAAACGCGTATCCTTTGTATAGGTTACTTACAGAAGTATCGTCAGGAATTGGATCCGTTGGTATGTCGTGCTGTTCTTCAACATGACCGTCGCGGGCTGCTGCGAAAACTACAGTGTGTCGTATTAACAGCCTGATTGGGATAAGGCGGTCAACCGCTTCGTCCTGGAAAGAGTTCCTCGTCGGAGCTGGTTGCCAACGTCCCCAACCTGACAGCATGGTATCCGCTGGTTCGTACTATTATTCACTTTGACTACCACATTCTTGACTACGAGTTCTTCGCCAGGAGTCGACACTAGATGTGACCGAGTTTCGTCATTTTTACTCGTCACGATTTGCTCGCACGCGGCAAGGGCTGCGTGCCCGTGAGTAAGAGTTTGTTCGCATTCATCGCTGAGCGATCAATCGCGGCGTGAGTTTCTCTATATCCACTTTCTTGAGCTTCTTGGCAGTATTGCCTCGTTTGAGTTATCAAATGACAGATGTGCGCCCGCGTGATTCGCCCAGCTGGGGCGCTGGTCATTCGGCGTAAAAGTGAAAGAGACTTTCCTGTTTGTCGTCCTGGTATGTTTTTCAATTTATGGGATGTCGAGCTTTCGAGAAATCTTGCTCTTCATCTTCTCATGGTCAAGAATGCGGTGGTCGACCACGGGTACTGAGTGGGAAGAGCCTGGTCGAGCCGGCAGGCAGGACCTCGCCAGTTTTGACTTTTGAATACGTACGTTTGGCGTATAACCCGCTCATCTTTTCGGTCCACACCTGGCTACGCTACCACCATCCTCTACATCTTCGAATTAAGGGCTGTGATGCGCGGCATGCGTTTGTCCACTTCGTGGCATATCGGGTGGATTGCGTTTTCGCGTTGGTGATGAGTTCACCATGCGGTGTTGCCGCGCCCCACAGTGGGGGGTGTGATTCGTAATCGTACCGTACAGTAGTTTTGGTACATTCCTCATGTATAGTTGGTGGTATAGGTGTGGAGTAGCATGCGATCAATCGCATGCCGTGTTACATTTGGCTCAAGCTTGGAGCTTGAGGCTTGTGTGTGCAAATATAGTAAAAAGGTTATCGTTACTTCTAGTGCTTACTGAGCTCTGAACCCATTGGAAGGCTCTGATTGCGAGTCGTAACCCTGCAATCGCAGGTTATCAGCCGTAGTGCCGTTAGAGCCACTAGAAGTACCTGCTAACGGGCCTCCCCGCGGCCGCCGGCGCTATGGAGCATGCCGCCGCCACGCCACAGGCATGTGCTGCTGCTATTTCTACAGTTATGAACAAAATGAGACAGAAAATCGATAATGATACAGAACTTGATGTTTCAGAAGAAAGCAGCTCGCTCAACCTGGAGACGTTATCTGCTTATATGCAAGGTGACGGACGTGCGATCCTTGACAATGCCCTGAGGCGTTTTGCGGACGATCAATCGTCCTTAGCCTCCAGG
>PKDL01000362.1 GCA_002863065.1 Pseudomonadota bacterium | reverse complement strand
TATTTAAACTGTCCTGATTACAGAGGGTTGCAGACAGCCTTTTTTGGGGTTCTGTGTTCGAAAGCGAAAAAAACATACAAAATTTTTTTCGAAGGTCACATAGCATCTGATTTTGACGCGTGAATTCGAGGAACATCTACTTCGTGCCGAGGAGAACCAGTTGCCCAGCGGCGTGCGGTGAATTGGGGGCCGCCTCTGCAACGTTACATACGCTTTTGGCAGTTGACCTCACTCTGGCAGGCCACACCGTATCGCCGGCTGCAAGTGAGGTTTGACCCTACGTAAGCGACACACGAGTGTTGCTCACCGTGAGAAGTCGTTGTTGCCCCAACGACTCAGCAGACTCAAAATTTCGGTCAGTTTTTCCGTCCGTCGAAAAGGGCATACGGACCGTTTATCATGAGCATTACGAACGTTATTCGTGTCATTGGGGAAGCGCTTGCTGTGCAGTGCCATCGTCGCACCAGTATGCCTGTTCTCAGTAAGGCTCTATCACCGATCTAGTGCACTGGAACCATCACCGTCGCTTTTGAAATGAGGTGCTGGGACGTATTTGTGCTGACCCGGCTCGAACGCTAAGACCTGTCAAGGCCGTTAGCGGTGCAGCCATCGGTTTAGATTAGGCGGCCTTGTGGTTTAGGTTCGAGGTGAAATTAGCCGTTTCCTGTTGGTTTTGCTCGGTAAAGTGATGGACGTACACCCTACGTAAATGATACTGAGTTCTCGCGGACGAGGTTTTCTGCCCCTAGTGTGATCACATTAGATTAACTGAGGTGTCATAGGAGTGGGAAGGAAGCAGGGAGACGGTTTGGCTCCGACGCTAAACGGTTGACCATACTCATGACCCAATCCGCGTAATGCGGGTTCGTTTTACGAGCCCAAGAAGGCTCCGGCTGAAAGCTCCATATAGGAGGAGTTCCAACGATGATTCGAGTGTTCGGGAAGTTGATAGTCGCGCTTGGCTTAGTAGCTCTGGCTACCGCGTGCGGTGGTGATGGCAGCGGCGATAGCAATGGTAGTGGTAATGGTTCCTCTGGTGGCTCCTCTGGTGGGTCGTCTGGAGGCGGCTCGATTGGCCTTTCGAACGCACCGGTCATCGAGGTCGATGTAGACGGCTCACCTTTGGTATCCGTGTCAAATCCGCCAGTGATTCGCTTCGGTGCCGCCACGTCGGCGATCACTAAGACAGTGGTGATTCGGAACGTTGGCCAAGGGGAGCTGTCTGTCGGCATCGAATTCCAATACGCCGGGACTCCTGGTGAAGCTGCGCCCGTGTTTTCGTTTAGCGCGTTGACTGTTGAGGGCGCCGACGAAGCGATCAGCGACAATGCAGCACGCGACTTGCTGTTGGCACCAGTAGCAGAGGGCGGTGGAAATATCATCGCGTCGGTGGAGTTCGTACCTCCCTCCGATGATGCCATTCGGTCCGCTAAATTCGTTGTAACCAGCAACACTCAGGCGCAAGCTGAGCGCACCATCGAGATTCCAATCACCATGGAGTCTGGTAATCCGGTCGCCTCTATTTCGCCTAAGTTCATCGATTTCGAGGAAGTAAACAGTGGCGAAAGCCCGACTCGTCAAATCACGATAGCCAACACGGGGACGGACACTCTGTTAATTAACAGCATATTGTTCCAGGGACATCCCGACTATTCACTACAAATTGGTCCCGACGCCTACCAACCAGGCGAAGAGATTACATTCGAAACACCTATTGAGATATTGCCTGCGGAAAGTACCGTGGTGACGGTGATTTACGCACCCGAAAACAAGCAACCTGCGGACGCGGATATCGTTTTTTATACCAATGACGAGGCACAGCCATCAGGGATCCTAGTTGAGCTTCAAGCAAATACCGTCGGGGCGAACATCGAAATTACGCCGCAGAAGGTACAGTTTGGCGGCAAGTTGGTGGGCAACCAAGCCATTTTACCTGTCGAACTGAAGTCAACTGGTACAAAAGATTTGGAGATATACAGTATACAGTTCGTGAATCTTGAGGACGGTTCCGCGTCTAGTACGGACTTCACCCTGGTATACGATACGCTCGGCGGAAGCGCACCGAGCCAAAATGCTCCGGTAGTGGTACCTGTCAACCAAACGGTGGTGGTACAGGTCGAGTTTACTCCTGACGTGGAAAATCCACTGGATAGTAACGGCCAGCCGGTCTTCGATCAGGGCCTAATCTTGGTCGGCTCGAACGCGTTCAATGCGGAAGAGTACATTGAGGTGACAGGCCTAGGCGTTACAAAAGAGTGCCCAACGGCGGTAGGAATTATCCAAGAGGGCGAGCAAGTCATTCCGCAGACAAATCTGCACTTGTTCGGAGATCAAAGCTTTGCGCAGGGCGGGAGCATCGCCTCGTGGCAGTGGGAGGCTCAACAGCCCGCTGGCTCGGCTTCTGTTTTTGTGCCTAGCGACGCGTTCCCTAACCCGACCTTTGAGGTGAATACTGCGGGTGAGTACTTATTCCGTCTCCGCGTATGGGACGAGGCGGGTGTTGAGAGCTGTGTACCATGGGAGGCGCCGGTTATTGTGGTTCCCGACGAAGCGATTCACGTCGAACTACTGTGGTCTACTCCTAACGATCCGGACGAGACTGACGAAGGGCCAGAGGCAGGCACCGACCTAGACCTCCACTTCGTCCACGACTCATATGCAGTGTCTGGCCCGGACCTCGATGGGGATGGCGGTCCAGATCCATGGTTCGACCAGCCGTTCGACTGCTTCTGGTTCAACGCACATCCGAACTGGGGTAGCTTCGACCCCTCCGTGGACGACGATCC
>PKDL01000145.1 GCA_002863065.1 Pseudomonadota bacterium | reverse complement strand
CCGCTTTCTTTGGTGCGGCTTTCGTTTTGGCAGCCGCTTTCTTTGGTGCGGCCTTGGTTTTGGCAGCCGCTTTCTTTGGTGCGGCCTTGGTTTTGGCAGCCGCTTTCTTTGGTGCGGCTTTCGTTTTGGCAGCCGCTTTCTTTGGTGCGGCCTTTGTTTTGGCAGCGGCCTTTGTTTTGGCTTCGGCCTTCTTGGGCGTTGCTTTTGTTTTGGCTGCTGCCTTTTTTGTGTCTTCAGCTTTAGACGGTTTAGCCGGCTTTGTTGCAGTGGATTTATCGGCTGTAGTCGTCGACTTCTTATTCGTCGGCATGATTGCGTCTCCGATAAGTACGCCGTTCGGTTGGTGTACGGTCGCGTCCTGTCTACTTTGTTTTAATTACGGGATAGCGCGCTGACGCTATCTGCCTTGATGTACGTCGTTAGCGTTCGATGTCGATAAATATGTAGTCGCCTTGTCGCTTATACAAATAACCTGCAGGCTTTCGTAGCGTGATCTCGACCTGAGCGCCACCCTTAACTGGCTTTGCCTGGATGCTTTGTACGGCAGTGTCATAGGCGCTTGTTAGGATTGGTCTACGCGTTTGTCTAGATGGAATGCGTGCGTCATCGATGTCTACCATGATGCGAGTCGCGTCAGGCTTTCGCATAATGAAACGGCTTACAGGGCTCACTTTGATGAAAATGCGGGAGTAAAACTGTTTGGATTGAAATCCCACCCAGGAAAGGATGGGCCGCTTTCCTTTTGCCGTGTATTTGCCGATACGGCCGACTTGGTCCCGAATTCCCGGAATGATCCCTTGGTACCGTAGCTCCTTGTAGATTTTGCCTTGTTCGTCGACGAAGACTTCGATGATTTGTCCGTCCTGCGTTTGGCGCGCGGGAGATGTTCGGGCGACCTGAGCCTCGGCAGCAACCGCGCATAGTACACCCAGAAGTGCGCAAAGCAGTGTTACATGGGGTCGGGTCACAGGTCCTCCAAAAACGTTTACCCTATTATTGTAGCAGGTGCAGGTGGCCAAACCGAATTTCCCACTGCTTTCCCGAGTGGGTATAGGTTTTTGTGCCAGATTATTTCCTGCTAGGGCAGTATTGTCCCCGCCGGAAACGTGAGTTGTGATGCAGTTCCCGTCTGCCATTCGCCGCAATTGTCTCCAGCCTGATCTTTACAGGCTCGGACTTGAAATTGTTCCAGTTGATCTGCAGGCCCGACTTCGATGATGCGGATGATGTTGCCTAATTCGAGGAATACATCATCACTCCACTTGCAAACCAAGACGCCCCCATTGAGAGAAGTAAATCCTTGAAAGGCATTACCATCCTTCTTACCCTCCGCTCCCTTGCTGCCTGATCCGCTATTTGTCGGGCAAAAGTCACCCTTCGGGCCCCAGGAGCAGTCTTCCAAGTAGCTTCGAACTGCGGAGAGCGACGGGTTGCTGTAGAGTACTACGGAATCGATATCAGCACCGGGGAACAGGTCGCCCTCGCATACGAGTTCTAATAGTGCGGTTGGTTCATCTCTGATCTGCAGAAATTGAGCCCGTCGGTCGTCAATCGTTGACCGATTGTCTGGGCTGTTTCCAGTCGAGTCATCAGTACCCGCATCCAAGCGTAAGGTGTCGGCAGCTGTGGATTGCTCGTTGTATTCACCTGCGCAGGCGACTGTCACTAGAACAAGAGCACAATACAATGGAATGACCACGGTAGAGCATCGCCAGAACTGCATATTGGCCTCGTTACGGATGGAGAGACTGGTGAGAAGGGCGGTCCACAGGAGGGACCGCCGGAAAACGGATGGGTTACTGTAGGAGCTCGTCGACGTTGAACGATGCTTCGCCCGTCAACTCTGTCTTATCGAAAGTGCAGTTCCCGCCTATACTCAAGCAGAGTCGAACTGCGTAAGTCTCCACTGTGGTTCCGGTTGCCTTACCGACCTCGTACACTGTGATTAGGTCGCCAGACTGAGCTCCGATACCGTCTTCCCATGCGCACCGCATTAACCCGCCGTTGAGTGAGGTATACGTATCGAGGACCTCTCCATTGGGGAGATCGGGTTGCCCTTCAGCGTTGGCTGCGCTCGCATTATCATTCTCACAGCTTCCGGGGTTCAGTACCGAACAACCCGATAGGTAGGCCAGGAGAGTACCGTCAGCCGCTTCAAGCGACGCCGCATCAATGTCTGCGCCAGGACTTTCTATTCCTCCGCCTGGATCGCAGTTTGCTCCGAGGGTTGGATTGTCCTTATTGTCTTCGAACTCGATGACGGGGTATTCGATTACCGTATCGTCGGTTGAGTCATTGCTGTCGGCCATATCGGACATATCGCTCATGTCTGTTCCATCGCTGACATCGATGCCATCGGTAATATCGAGGCCGTCGCTTGAATCGTTGCCATCGGTCAGGTCGGTACCGGTAGTCGAAGTTGTGGCGTCGCTGTCACCGCTTCCTGGCTCGCATGCAGCCATGAGAGCGATTGCACTGACACATAAACACACATTCTGAATCCACTTTTTCATGGTTCTATTCTCCCTTGGCCCGCTAAGCGAACACACTGATGCCGCATGCTTTGCCTTTCGACCCCGCGAGCATAAGAAAATTCACTGTCCAGTCAACTAACCCATGAGCTAACCGCTGGAATGCCCAGTTAGCGTAACTTGGCTGCGATATAGTCGATGAGATCGATTTTTGTCAGTACAGCGGTAGGCTGACCTTGGCTTTGTACTACGATGGTCTTGCCGCGCGCCAGTAATTCCGAAAGTAGTGCAGCCGAGTTGCTAGGTTCTACGATTGCGAAATCAGTAC
>PKDL01000491.1 GCA_002863065.1 Pseudomonadota bacterium | reverse complement strand
CGTCTGACGATATATTGGACGCCTCAAATACCCCGGATACATACACTTCCGGAGAGGTCATCGCCGATGCGTCTCCTGGTCTGGTTGATGTAGTCGATGGAGTCGACGTTTCTACCCCTGATATTGATAGCGGCAGCACCGAGGTACCGGATAGTGACGTTGGGCTGGGTACCGAAGACCTCCCGTCTGATACCACTTCAGCTGAGCTGGTGTACGTGACACCTGCACCATACGACCTTGCGTTGCGTAACCCACTGAAAGGATTTACTACGAACGGAAACAGCCCGCACGAATGGGCGACATTGCGGCATATCTATATCAAGTGGAATGAGCTGGAGAACGATGAGTCTGACACCATTGCCAAGATAATCGCGGTGACGGAGCAGAAGTTCGCTGGAATTGCTGCCCAGCATATCAAGGCCATCCCAAGAGTGTATCTCCATTGGAGCAGCGAAGAGCAAAAGTACTGGCCTGCGGACATGACATCCGGAGATTATACGAGTGTACAGTTCCAACAACGTTTGGAGCGACTCGTAGAGCGCTTGGGAGCGGTATGGAACTCCGACCCAAGAGTAGCGTTCGTTGAGATGGGAATTTTTGGCAAATGGGGGGAGCACCATAGCCCCTCGCCGACGCCTGAGCTGCAGGCTTTGGCCGCAACCGCGTTCGCGGAAGCATTCCCTGATAAGCAGGTCTCGGTCCGGCATGCTTGGAACGAGTTCAAAACTCATCCGTTCGGCGAATACTGGGATTCATTTGCCCATTATGATCAGCAATGGCTGCATGGCGGGGCAGTGCATACGCTGAACACAGAAACAGAACGGTACAAGACCCATTACATCGGCGGAGAGACAGCATACGACTGGGGGAATTGGCTGATTCAACCTGGGATTGATCCGACGGATAGTGTGTCCGACCCGATGCATCGGGCCTTCGTCGTCAATACGGCACGTTGGCTCCATTGCACACAGCTACGCTGGATTGCGAATTATGACGCCACCGATGCAGTCGCACAGCTTGGGGCGGAGGTCGTCCAGCGTAATCTGGGTTATCGATTCATCCTGGAAGAAGTGGGTTTTAGCCCTGTGGCTGCCGACGACACTCTTACTGTGAAGTTATCGGTTCGTAACGAGGGGTCGGCTCCATTTTATCACTCTTGGCCTCTCGAGGTGTCTCTGCTCGACCCTGATACGAAGGAACCGATCTGGAAAAGTACCTTCGAGAATGTCGACATACGAAGCTGGCTCGGAGGAGCAGGGTGGCCCTCGCCTGATTGGGTACCAACCTCCAACTGGCCGGTATTTTATCCGTCGGAGACGTGGTCCGATACGCCCGCAGTGTGGGCAGTGCCGGCAGCTACGCATCAGATAGAAGAAAGCTTTGATGTGGTTGCCCCTCCGGGCACATATATCCTTGCCGTAGCGATTCTTGACCCGGCCGGCATGGTGCCTAGCGTACGTTTTGCTACCAGTAATTACCTTACAGGCGGCCGCCATCCAGTGGGCTTGGTGGCTGTTCAGGACGGTGTGGGTGGTCCGCTACCTGATGGATTTCTCATGGATGACCCAGGAGTCGATAGCACCCTTTACTACGTCCCGTAATGAGAGACGCTGTAGACCTCATCGAAGTGCTCCGGGGATGTGAGGGGATGCTTACCACTCGAATCCAAGCCTGATGCCGACCCGGCCATCCGGACGAAACACGAATGATTCATTCTCCTGGCGCACCATCCCATACGCGGCGGCGTCGAAGTACACATAGATCGTCGCGGTCAAATCCAGGCGATAGCCTAGCATCAGGACTGGGCCAAGGCCGGACCCTTCCGAATAGTTGGTCTGTGGCGCATATGCGCTTCCATCGGTGGAACGGCGTTCCTTGCGCTGTTGAAAGCTGTAGCGCCAGGCCAAGCCAAAGCCCAAGTCGACTGGACCCATGAGTCGCGGCCAATCTCCGCGCAGGTCTACTTGTAGCCACTGTTCTTGACGATTGAAGGAGGTGGTTTCCCACTCGCTGCGGCCGTATTCCACACCCAGGCTGACCGTCCAGTCACGAGCACCGTAGCCGTAGCGCAGGGATACTTGGTGTGCGTAGGCCACATCAAAGGTAAGTCCAGAGGCATAGCCCAGTCTTAACTGATGCTGAAATAGTTCGAGGGCAGCCCCCTTGGTCTTCAAAATACTGAGCGGAAAGGGGGTGAATGCGCCTTGAGCGACTTTGACCACCGCATTCGCTTCAACGTCCACGATCTGTGCCCCACCAGAGTGGCCGGTGCGTTGCTGTATGAGATACCGCCCCGGGCTCACTGCGAGATGCAATGTGCGGCGTGGTTCGGCCCAAACCTCAGCCACGAGAGCCCCGCTGGCCTTTTGGTACACAAGGTATTGTTGGTCGCGACCCTTGGGCAGTACCAAGCGGGCGCTCTGTTTTCGTGGATTTGTAAGAATCAGAGCACCGGCACCCTTCAGGTCGAGGTCGACGCTAGGGTGCATGACGTTACCGGGTCCCGCGGCTGAGCGCTTCACAGTTTGTCTGAAGGCGTAGATGTAGACTTCATCTAGAGATACTTGACCATCTTGATCCCTGTCGGCGGCTCCTCGAAGACCGGTGAGTAGATAGTGCGTGAATACCGCGCCTCGGAGCGCTTTTGACTCTTGGGACGCCTCGTTTTCACTCGATGACTGGATGGATACAGTACCCTGCATCGCCGGAGCCTGACTGACGTTGATGGCAAACCCCTTTTTTCGTCGTAGTCCTTTTTGCGCCAGTTCCCCCCGGGTTCGGCACGCGTCAAACACAGACACACGCACCGCGGCTGGTATGTCTTGGATA
>PKDL01000098.1 GCA_002863065.1 Pseudomonadota bacterium | reverse complement strand
TAACCGGCACCGATATGACCGATGCGAAGATGCAGGGCGTCAGAGCAATCCAGCTCACAGGATGTCCCATGCAAATACCCGCAGCCTGGGAGTGCTTCTACACGCCAATGGCCGGTAAAATCCTGGCCGGTCCAGGCGCCAATCTCGCGGGTATTGACCTATCGGATGTCGATCTGAGCGAAATGGACCTGAGCGGTGCAGACATGACCGGAGCCACCATGACGGGGCTCCGTGCCATTCAGTTAGGGGGTTGCCCTCACACATTACCTACGAAATGGAACTGCACTCAGACTCCGTTTTCGGGTCACGTGCTCATTGGTCCCCACGTCAATCTGCATGATACCAACCTCACGAGCAGCAACCTGTCCGGAATCGACTTTACCGGGGCCGATCTGAGTGACGCAGAGATGGTCGATGTTCGAGCGCTGTACCTGGAAGGTTGTCCAACGACCATGCCCGAGGACTGGGCCTGTATCTCCACTATGAACTCAAGCCACGTATTCGTCGGTCCTGGTGCCGCGCTGAACCATGCTGACTTGGCGGGAGCAAACCTCGCGCAAGCGAAATTACTCGGGGTGCAATTCGAGGGAACGACCCTGAGTTTTGCCAACCTATCAGGCGCAAACTTTACGAATACCAACTTGAAGCACGCCAACCTCTCATACGCCCTATTACAAAATGCGGTCTTCAGCGGCGCCGTGATTGATGGTGCGAACTTTGGCTATAGCAATGTCACTGACACCAACTGGTGGGCGATGGGCTGCGTGGACAATACGACCACGGTTAGTAACGGCGGTTCATGCTGCGGGCATCTCGGTAATCCAGGTCCAGCATTAGGTTGCGAGTAACTCCGCATCCCCAAATCGCATCATCTCGCCCCAGCATGCATTGAGGTCATATTTGGCCCCAACCCTTTTCTATCCCGTTCGCTTCCGTCATCCTGTAGTCCGCGATTGACTCAGGAGCCCATGTGCCTCGCTCAACTCCCGTTCTGTGCCCATACCCTGACTGCGCCACGACATTCAATGTCGCGAGCGAGACGGTGGGACGCGGTGTTCGTTGTCCGCAATGTAACCGAGTGATGACGGCACGTCCCACCGAACTCTGGGGACAGCTACGACATCGGGAGCACCTCTTGCAGCAGAGCAGAGGTGGCGACGCTCCGGCGGAGCGCAAGCTCAATCACGGCGAAAACGCACCACTGCGGCAGGGCAGTCAAAAACAACGTTCACGGCTCTATCATCAGCCCGAGACCGCAATAGATAGTGCACCAGAACGCTATTTCGAGGTGGGGTATGAAGCCGGCCAGTTGGCGGATGCGCCGCGAAAACCACCAAACTCCAACCTCGCCGTAGTGTTAGATGACCTCCGAAGTCAATGGAATGTGGGTTCGATCTTTCGTACATGCGAGGGACTCGGCTGGGGGCAGCTCCACTTGTGCGGGATTACTCCCATGCCACCCGCAAAACGGGTGCTTCGGGTCTCTCTGGGTGCAGAAGACATTGTCCCGTGGGACTATTGCGCATCGAGTCTAGAGGCGCTTCACCGGATCCAAGCGGAGGGATTCACACCGGTCGCTCTAGAAGTCACCGCGGATGCGGTCCCTCTCGATGAGTTCATCCCACCACCGCGGTGTGCGCTCGTGATTGGCAATGAGGTGGCTGGCGTATCTCGAGAGGTGCTAGCGGCATGTGAAAACCGAGTCTCGATCCCAATGGCGGGAAGAAAGGCCTCACTCAATGCCGCGGTGGCATTTGGGATCGCAGCGCATCACTTGCGCTCACTGGTCAAAGGATAATCGGAGACCACACAGAAAGGCGCCTGAGCATTCGGTTTTTTGGCCGATACCCATCCGCCTGTCAGCGTACATTGAACCATCCGGGGATGTCGTAGAATCCATTTCGGACTCATTCACCTTTGCCAGTGACAGCTGGCCATCCTCTCAGTGCTGCGCCAATGAGTTCGCCCCTGCCGATATGGCGCGCTCATCCCAAGCAGACTCACTCGCATCGCCTTCGGCGTTCCACTGCGATTCGAGTGGTTCCATCGCTTCCCGGACCTTGGTTCCAGCGAAGGACCCTGCTGTCTCGTCGTACACATAAGAAAACCGTTGGGAGCTACCAAGGTTTCAGCCTCACGTGCCAATGCACACAAGCACAAGGGTGATCAAAGACACACGACGGCTCGCTGTCAAACACCCAATCAACTCCCAAGCAGCGATATGGCTCCATTGCAGCCACTGGCGACGACCCATACGGCTCTTTCTGGAGTGCGAAGGCGGTCTCGCGCGCGCTCGTCGAGACGACGCTTTCTTTGTAAGAGCGTCCTTCTGGAACACCAATGCACAGTGCAAAGTTATAAGACAAGGATCACCGGTGTGAAGCCACCCAAAATCCGGCCGTGCTATTCGTTCGCCCCCAGTGGTGCGATAGCATGCAGCGGCTAATAGGTCCCAAAGGGACACTTGGTGAAAGCGACAGCCTCCCGAAAGCGCTTTGGCGCTTCTACATAAGAATAAGATAGAACGGTCAGCCAGACCCTTGGTATCCCGAGTACGTCATTCTCACTGGAGTATGGTATGGACGGTGTACGTGGCGACAGTGACCGAGATGGATACGCCTCAATTCAAAGCACTTAGAGAGACACCATGCGTGATTTTTTTGGGGGATTTACACACTGTCCAGAACGCACCGCCTTCCGAATCGACGGCGTCGACCTCACGTATGCGGAGCTGGATCGCGAGTCTAAGAGCTATGCTGCAGGTCTCACCGCCCTTGGTATCTGTCCTGGCGATCGCGTTGCACTACAAGCACACAGTTCACGTGCCCTCCTCGTGGCACT
>PKDL01000250.1 GCA_002863065.1 Pseudomonadota bacterium | reverse complement strand
ACGACGCGAGCAATATCCCCTTTCTTGCAGAAGCCTGTACTTTTGCCGGACCCGATACGAATCTTGCCTACTTTCTTGGCGCGCTTCTTTCCCATGCTGGCGTACATACCGGAACCGCCGCCGCTGTCGATCTTCCCCAGGCCGTGGATCCGACCATAGCCGCCAAGACCGCCACCGCCAGTACCAGTGCCCTTGAACCCCATACCACCGGAGCCGTGTCCCATGACAAACTCTGTACCGGCGCCAGCCATCGCAATTGCCATTTTGTTGGAGAGGCTCGCGGTGTCACTCGACAGGATGTTGGCAATCGAGCCGATCGTATTTGACGAGAGTACGTCTACAAGACCGACTTTCTTGGGGTCGATTTTCGACACCATTTTGCCTTCGTTTTCTGGCACTTTCGATTCCACCATCGGGTCGATGTCGGGGTCACCAAACTTACCCTCGTCCCCTTCTGCTTTCTTCGCTGTGGTTTCTTCCTCTTCTCCGTCGTCCTCTTCTTCCTCTTCGTCTTCCTCTTCAATAATAACGGTATTCACCTCAAGGGTTTTGAACACGACCGGGCGTCGCTTCACCTCTTCGTTCTCCTCCCATAGGAATAATGTGGCGAGGATGATTCCCAGGTGAAGCACGGTGGAAAATGCAAGGCTCGCGAGCGAGTTACCGTCCATACTTCTGAAGAAGGGGGCTGGAACAGCACGCTCCGGCTTGACGAATTGAAAGAACATCGCCAGTGCGCCGAGATTTAGCACGCCCCAGTCTTCGCCGGAGACGTCCACATGCGCGTTCTTCTCTACCGCCTCTGCGACCGTCATTTCAGTACCGCCGATGCTGACCTTACCCGTCATCTCGGGCGTGAGATGCAACTGATATTTGTCGCCTTTACCACCCGTCAGTAGTTGGTAGTTGCCGCTGAGACCCGCCCCTTCTGGTACTGTGAAGGTTGCATCGACCTTGGGCCCAAGTGTGACCGGCCGTGGCTCGTCAAAAACCAGCTCTTTGATGATAGAACCGTTCCAGAGGGTTGCAACGCGGAGCGGTCGGCTCGATGGACTGATGACAGGCCCAGTAGCGAACACTCGCATCGTTCCAATAAAGATGAGAAGTGACCCGGCTAATGTAGTCCAAAATCCGCTACCGACGGACAATTGCCAGCCGGCGGCTAGGTCAAAACTTGTTAGCCCCCACGCATGGAGAAAGAGCAGGAACACAAACGTAATACTTGCATTGACCACCAGAGCGCGTCGCTGAAGTACGATGGAGGCAACTGCGAGCGCACCCGCGATGGCACCGAGCGTCAGGAACAAAATACCCAGCGCGATTCCACTATCACCCAAGGTAAGGATGATTGCAGAGTCGCCACCGAGTCCGGCGGTCATGGATATTGTGTTGCCGTCTGGAAGACTGACAACCGCCCAGTCGATTCCCAGACCCGCTACAATCAATGCCACGCCGATTAGTGTTATGACATGTCCGATATACTTCATGCGCTCCCTCGCTGTAGGCCCTTACAGGCCGACGCTATCTGTTTTCGCCTCGATGGCCTCCCAGCACTGGGTACTGCCGTCGATGTCGCTGCATGTCGCTTTTGCGGCATAAGCCGCGTATTGCTTCAACATTCGCTGTACCACACCTCAGTCGGATGCTTTGGTGTAGTGTCTGCCACTGCCAATCTCTTTCGCCATGCGCGTTTGTCAGCGTCTAAGCTGCTGCGACGCGCCGTCCTCTGGGTAAAATCCTTCGCCCTCAGAGCCCGGAGATTATTTTCACAACGCTTTTTTCGTCAAGCGTTCGCTGCCTATCGCCGGGATTATAGTTCGAGTAGTTCCTCTTATCTCCGGTTCACAAGCGGCCAGAGTGTACGACAATCTCAATGCTAAAGAGTTCCCGAATGGCGGAAAAAAACGTAAAAAAATAAAAAAATCGGTATGTGCCCTAGATTCAAGGTTATTTCTTCGACCCGAATCGTCTGTGCCACTCCGATCGTAGCTTCGATAAGTCTGCTATTCGTCCATTTTGCCGGAGTACGTTGCCGATACGCCCCATGATTTGTCTAGGGTAATGACTATGCAGCAGGAGTTGGCGTAGCGTACTCAATGCCGCATCAATATGCCCCTTGCGCAAATGTAAGTCCGCCAATGTGTTCAACGACACGACATGACCTGGATACGCCAAAATCGTGTTGTTCAGATGCTGAATCGCCTCTGTATGCTTACCATGCTTCGCATAAAGCATGCCCAACCGAAAGCTAGCTTCAAAAAAGTCCGGTCGAAGCGTGAGCGCCGCCTTTAGCGCGTCAATTGCCTCATGCGCCTTCCCTGTTTCCTCCAGAGTCAGCGCCAACTGAAGATGGGTTGCTGGTATTTTCGGTCGTGCACGTGCAGCGTATCTTGCGTGTTCTAATAAGGCGGCGGGTGATTCCCCGAGCATCCGACCACAACGAACCAGTGCGAGGTGTGGCAGCCACCATGAAGACAGGAGATCGAGGCTTTTTCGATACGCTTTGCAAGCATCTGCAATATGCCCACCCCGTAAGAGCTCATCGCCTGAGCGCATTGCTTCCGCGGCGGATTTCGCCCGACTTCGAACTTGGGTTACAGATTCTCCATTTACACGCTGTGCCAAACCCGTAAGAGAGACGCTAAAGACGCAGAGCCCCAGACTGACGCAGAGTAGACTGTACTTACTACATCGTACGACACCAGCGGTGCCGGTCTTTCTGATATACTGGTGTTTTGACATCACGCTACACACGGGGATAGATCGCTACTCAAATCGTGTCAAAGCTTCCCCGATTACGAATCTACTGCCTGACCGGTATTACGTCGTACCTGCGCAGGCAGTTCATCCGCCT
>PKDL01000275.1 GCA_002863065.1 Pseudomonadota bacterium | reverse complement strand
AATGCTACCTGTGCCGACGGGGAAATTCTCCGCAGCACCGGCCTTGGCTGGACCTGCGCGCCACTCGTCGACAGCGCCGGAGTCATCCCCGTGGGTGGGGCTGCGCCTACTTGTGATGCGAGCACGATCGGCTCGCTTTATTTTGATGCCAGCCAGTCGAAGCTCCTCGTGTGCAATGGGAGCACGTTGATTCCCGTGAGCACTGGATCGGACGGTAGTGGCTCGGGGGGAGGTGGTAATATGTGTAGTATGGAGTGTCCAGCTGCAAGTGCGGTGCCTTGCGGCGACCCAATTCTCGACGGCTGCGGTAACGCCTGTACTGGCACCGGAACTGGTACTAACACTGCGGCATGTCCAGCCGCGACTACACTAGCCTGCAATGAATCAGGCTTTGATGCCTGCGGCAACGCCTGTGGCACTTACGGCGCTCCTTGCGCCGGCAGCGGCGACATCGAGTGGGTCACCACAATTACTGCGTATCAAAGCGACTTCAGAGCACTGAGCCTTGCTCTCGCAAGCGACGGTAGTGCGTATGTCTTCGGGCTAGGGGACGATAACGGGGATCTAAAGATAGGAGGGACGGTTGGTGGCGCCTATACGGGTAACTACGATGCGTTCTTGGCAAAGTTTAATCCGAACGGGGGCATTACTTGGGTCGTGCCATTCGACTTGAACTGTAAGAAGCAGACCGGATTTCACGATGCCATCGCAGTGGATTCTGAGGATAATGTGGCCGTTGCGCTTAGCGCCTGCCGTGTCTCGGTTTTAGGGCAAGTGCTGAACTCCGAAGATCCCGACAATGACACGGGAATCTTTGTGGGCAAGTTCTCCAAAAATGGTGGACTCATGTGGTCGAAGTACCTTGATGAGCCAGAAGTGCGTGCTAATTACGGAGGTGATGTGCCACTCGGGTTGTCTTTCGATGTCTTGGACGACTCGCTCTACATTATGCTAGCAGACCATTTCCACGGGCTCGATCTGGGTGGTGGGAAAATAGATGCATTCAATTATAACAATATCTACATGGCTAAGTATGCGAGTGACGGGTTGTATGATTGGGGCATCCACCTTTCATATCTTCGTGATAAGGAACCGAATTGTTGGTGCTATTCCAACTCATGTGGCGGTAGTACGTGTTCAGTAGGTGACTGGCATCCGTTTATGCAGCAACTTAGCATCAGTCCAAAGATGGGTGGTGGTGTGAATGTCATGCTGGCTGCGTATGACGGGAATAACTGGGTGGGAGCGCCTGGCGGGCTTATCGATGGTATCCGCATGACTGGGGGGGAATTCTTCTATTCGCAGTTGAACTCCGATGCGTCCCTCGCCGCGCCGACTCTTCCCTTGAGTACTATTCGTATTCCACCTCCAAGCGGAACGGAAGCGCCCTATAAAACTCCCATGGGCCGAATGCAGCACTTCGATTCACACCCAGCACAACGAGGAGCAGTGCTCTTTGGGATTACGTACTTAACGGAAGGGAACCATACGGTTCTCGGGGAACAGGTGGTGCCAACGCAAGGAACGAGCGCAGTGGTAGTCCGAGGCGGACTTGGCGGTAATGGTTGGGTGGATACGATAGGCTCATCCTATGGATATCAAATCGCCGTAGGCGGTGGCCTCGGTGCAACCGGTGATGTGGTCGCTACCGGCTACTTCTCAGGAGCGATCTTTGTAAATGGTAAACCGACCCTTCCCGCAGGCGCCAATGATGCGTGGATCCGTAAGTATGGCGCCTCTGGCAATATCCTGTGGACTCACACACTGGGTGGTCCGGGTAATGATAAAGGATTCAATGCAAAGATTGGTGCGGATGGGAGCGTCTATGCCATCGGCTATTATCAGAGCGGACTCACGGTCGATGGTCACGGAGTCTTCAACCCAAGCGATTCCCAAACAGGCGCGTACTACCTCATAAAGATCAAACCATAATGCATACTGAGCCTAGGCTAGCTTCCCGCATACACGGCCACTCACACCGTTATTTCCTGCGCACGCCCAGGAGCCATCCCATGAAAAAGTACACACTGAAGACTTTTGTTTTGGCTAGCGCGCTCTTTGCGACCACGCTCACCGCCCACGCCGAAGTACCGCGAGTGCTTCATTACCAAGGCACGATGCTCAATGCCGACGGCCAGGCAATCCACTGCCCGGATGACGGCACGTGTGAAGCGACCTTCAACATCACCTTCCGGCTCTATGCGGAAGAGATTGGCGGAGATGTCCTGTACGAGCAGACAGAGTTTTCGGTCGCTATCCTCGATGGACGCTTCAATGTCGTGCTCGGCAAGACCGTGCCCATCCCCCTCGATGCGGTGGAGCTCGACTCGCTCTACATGAGCCTGTCCATCAACGACGAAGGCGAGATGGAGCCGCGGCTCCGTATCTCATCGAGCGCGTTTGCATTCCGCGCCGAGAGCGCGGGTACGGCCGATAAAGCCGCTGATGCCGACACCCTGGGTGGTCAACCGCCGGAGAGCTACCTCTCCGCGGAAGCCGCCGAAGCGCTCATCGACGGCAAAGGCTTCTGTGAGGGCCCGTGCTACGGCGATACCAATGTGGAAGCGCTGCTCGGCGACCAGGGCTATACGCCATTTTCCGGCAGCTATAACGACCTCAGCGACACGCCCGACCTCTCGGGCTATTGCGCGGCTCCCTGCTATGGCGACGCACAGGTGCAAAACTACCTCACCGCCCAAGGGTATCTACCCGGCCCTGGCTATACCGACGAAGATGTAGCGGCCTACTTATCAACCCAAGGCTTCCAGCCGGGAGCGCCCTACTCCGATGCGCAAGTCCAGGCCTATCTCGACTTGATGGGCTACGAGTCAGGCCCGAAGTATTCAGACGATGATGTCGCCGCC
>PKDL01000349.1 GCA_002863065.1 Pseudomonadota bacterium | reverse complement strand
TGCACCCGCGCTAGAGCCATTTGCGGTGGGATCGACCATCTCAGGTGCGAATGGTCCCCACTTTAGCAACGATGGTGAGCTCTACATCACGTCACTGCTCGGGAACGAAATTGTGATTATCGATCCGGAGTCTGGTGATGAAATCAACCGCTTGACGTCTGAGGACGGTATCAGCGGTCCCGATGATATTGCATTCCACAGCGACGGCTCGTTCTTCTGGACTTCGCTGCTCACCGGTACGGTCTCCGGTATTAACGCGGCGGGCGAGTCGGTGGTTGCGGCACAGCTGTCCCCCGGCGTGAACCCCATCACGTTTTCTGATGATGGCCGACTGTTCGTGGCGCAATGCTTCTTGGGCGTAAACGTCTATGAGGTTGACCCAACCGGTGAAGCTGACGAACGATTGATAACAGACAAGCTTGGACCTGGCTGTGGGTTGAACGGAATGGACTGGGGCCCTGATGGCCGGCTGTATGGTCCTCGTTGGTTCGCGCAGTCGGTCATTAGCCTGGACGTTGAAACTGGCGAAAGCATTGTGGAGGCGGATGGCTTTTTAGTTCCAGCCGCAGTCAAGTTTGATAGTGCAGGTGTCTTACACGTTATCGATACTGTTGCTGGTCTCCTATACAAAGTGGAAGACGGTGTGAAGGAAGTCGTCGCTGAGCTTGAGCCCGGTATGGATAACTTTGCGTTTGACGCGAATGACCGTCCTTTCATTACTAGTTTTGCAGATGGCTGGGTGAAGCGGGTAAACGAAGACGGTAGCATTACGACCCTTCAGCCCGGTGGTATGGTCCGTCCCGGCGGCGTTACGGTGATTGGCGATAAGGTCTGGCTTGCCGACGTACAATCCATCCGTGCATTCGACCGTACGACTGGCGAGGCTTTGGAGTCGCAAGCCAACATCCTAGGAATCACCGAGCTTGGCACCACCTTCAATATTGCGGCTGATGGCGACAACGTGATTGTAAGTTCATACTTCGATAACACGGTAAAGGTATGGAATGTCGCGACTCAAGAGGTTGTAACCGCTATTCCTGACCTGTTCGCTCCAGTCGCAGCCGTGCGTTACGGCGCGGGAATCGCCATTGCTGAGCACCAAGGTAAGTCAGTAAAGCTGTACAGTGAGGGTACGGGCGAGGACGATCCTCCTGCCGAGCTAGCCGTACTAGCAGAAGAGATGCCGGCACCATCCGATCTCGTAGTCTTCGGAGATGACCTGTACGTGAGCGACCGTTCAGCGGGACAGATCTGGCGCATTGCTTCGTCTGGTGAGGCGCTCGAGGCACCTGAGGTTGCAGTCGATGGTCTTGAGACTCCGGAAGGCTTCGTGGTGACTGATAACGGGTTCGTCGTTATTGAGGCCGCTCCAGGACGAGTAGTGCATATCGACGCCGACGGAAATCGTAAGGTGCTGGCAACGTTCCTCGCAGGAACGGAGGCTCTACCGATCTTCCCACCGTCCAATATCTTTGACGGTATCGCAGCTGACGCTGACGGTAACTTATTCATCACGGGGCAAGCTAGCCGTGCGCTCTATCGCATCGAGGCTCCCTACTAGCGTGAGACTTTGGCTCGGTCGGCAGGGAGGATATACCTCCTGCCGATTGATTAGCCACCTTCTTGCTGCAGAGCTGTGCTTCTTCGGGTAGGCCGGTGTCTTTAGATTTCTCCGGGTACTTAGATGTTTACAAGGTCTTCGGCGGTTCCTCTGACGACATGACACCTACCCGCGCCGTGCGGTGTGTACTGCTACATCGTTGATGCGCGGTCGGGCTGGTGACTGTCAGCAGTCTGGTTTGAGCTCATTCAGTCGAGGTGGGTCACAGCCTGTACGCTCGCAGTTCTTTCGCGCCGCTGTACACGCAAAACGCATCATGTGTTGTATGTCAGTAGAAGAGAGCAGGGCACCCACTTTGCCTTGGAGGTGTAGCCACGCAAGGCATGCCGCTTGGAACGTATCACCAGCACCTACCGTATCCATAATGGGCGCCGTTGATTTGGGGGCGCTCGCATGAACGACAAGTCCATTTTCAGCACGCGCCTTCGCGCCGTCTTCGCCCAGCGTGATAATGGGTATCTGGCAGCGTGTAGACCAATCCTCCAGAATCATCTCATATGACTTGTGAGGCCAGAGTAGCTCTAGGTCTTCTGTGCTTGCTTTTACTAGGTCGGAGAGTGAGATAGCCTCTTCGACGCGTTCGATATAGTGCTCCATGCTATCGATCAATGGGCGCCGCACATTGATGTCGAGCGCGATGAAGGCCCCTCGGGCTTTCGCCTCTTGCACGATCCTGCGCCAGGCGGGCCAATCGGCTCCTTGAGCAAGTGTGAGCGAACCAAAATGCAGTGCTATGGGATTAGGCGGTAGCACATGGGAGGGGTCGAGGTACGCTGTCGCCCGATCAGCGGTATGTTCTCGGTGAAATACATATCGAGGGTGTCCATTGTCGTCGGTATACACCTCCGCCACGGCAGTTGGTTGTTCGACAGAATGCGGTGCGAGTATCGCGACATTCTCGGCTTCGAGTGCGGACCGGAGCATAGTCCCGTGTCTGTCTTTCGATAGGGGGCATACTAGACCTGAGCTGGTACCGAGTCGAGATAGGGCAATCGCCACATTGAAGGGAGAGCCACCCACCTGAGTGACTGCTTGATGTCCATCGTGTGGATGAATTCGGTCCACTAGAGCTTCGCCGACAGAGACGATCATGGCTTACCAGAAGAGCCCGACAATGAGCGCAGTAAGCGCAAGCAAGAACGCAGATTGTAGCCGGTAGTCCTTCAACCCCGGTTGAGGCGGTGGCCCGGGCTGGACCATCAAATCTGTAAGTTCATCCGCGTGTTTTGCCTGGCCCCAAGATGCGGT
>PKDL01000521.1 GCA_002863065.1 Pseudomonadota bacterium | reverse complement strand
GAGTCCAATCATGCGGCCGTAATCATCGTCTGAATCAAATAGATATTCAAAACAGCGTTCCGGATCGGCAAACGTACCGAGTGCCAAAATTCCACTGATGCGGGACGCCAGTTCCTGCCGTGCACAAGCTAATAAGGTAATGGCACCCGAAAATGACACGGAAAAGACCCCAAATGGCTCGACTCCAGCGATTTGGTCTAAACTCGCTTCGACGAGTTTAGCCACCTCGTCTACTTGTGAGGTTCGAATGCGAAGCTTTGCGATGCTATCCACGTAGGGGCTGATCGTCCGAAAGCCAATCTTTGCAAACGCACGATTGACTGCAGTGAGTCTTGGGTCCCGCCACGCTTCCGGGGTCATTCCGTGGATTGAGAAGATCGTGCCGAAAACGGTGCCCTTCGGCAAATAGATGTCGGCTGGAACAGACATGCCATCGGCGGTTTCTAGCGCGACCTCTAGGTCGGCAGTCGCGGGCTTGGCTCGCATACAGCTGGAAAAGAATTTGATGGCGGCCGGTAGGGCGAAGAATCTCATCGGCCCCAGCATACGAGAGTTGTGGCGACTACGGAAATACGACCACGTACGTATTTGGGATACAGACCTCGATGTCTTCGACGTAGAAAGGCGTACAGAGGTAGTGAAACGAGGGAACTATCTCCGCTCGGGTTGCAGTGAAGCAGTGCCCGTCGCAGGCTGGTGAGATTCACGCGCCTCAGTCTAGAGCCGTGCGAGAAGTAAAGATGCGGCGGCGTAATCGATACCGAATTTCTCGAAGATCTCTTTCGATACTTCCAATAGGTTGGAGTGTTGGACAGCTCGAGCGGTTTTGTACGCTACATCGACCATAGTGGCGTCGATGCATTTCTTGAGTTCGATATCGTCATCCTGCTCCAGAGCTTGCACGACACTGGGTTGAGCGAATAGTAGCCAACGGGTGACTGCAAGCGGCAGCTGCAGGCGGACCGCATGAGAGATCAGGGAGGGCGACAGAACGTATGGCGCGTGGATCCAGTCATGATGGGCCATTCGCCAGAATGCGGCATCGACATGTTGCCCGATTCGTGCGCTGACCATAGCTCGCCGTAATTCGTAAGCCGACCACAGTTCGTCGTAATGTTCCGGGTCATCCAGGCTTTTGTATGTGTCATAAGCCCGGTCGGAGAGTGGTTTGAAGAATGGACTGGTCGATGCTCCTAGCCGAACCACATGATGAAGCACTGGTAGTGCGAGCCTACCCGCTATGGGCTCCGCCATTACCATTTCTGTAAGAGCCCGCAGCCTGACTCGATCCGACAGATGGTTCATGATCTCGAAGACTGCAGGCAGATCTTGCTCAGTACATGACGTGTGCAGATGAGTCACGGTATGCGCGCAGAAAATATGCGCTGCTACGATACGTTCTGTCGGCGTAAATTCGTCCAGTGACAGCAGGGTAATGATAAACCCACGCACTTCATTTAGTACGTGTCCATACGGCTGTGCACTGTCCGTATTTAGCCCGGCCATTGGTCGCTGGGTTAATACACTGTCGGGTAGCTCCATAACCTGTTCGGAGCCTGGCTCGGTGAGTAATATTCGCGCAACTTCTGGACACGCGAGGTCGCCGGTCACTTCCAGCCGGTTATCGATTCGGTTGATCACCCGCGGGAAATCGGCGCATATCTGCGGCAGTGCTTTTACTCCAAGGAGTGCATGGACTGTACACAAGCCACTCGCTGTTTGAACTGAACAGCCCTGGTCACCTTGCGGCAGCTCTAGACCATCGTTAGATTTTGCTGGGGGGCCAGGATCCTTTTCACCGGCTTTGACCAGTCCAGCCCGCATCGCGCGATACTCGTCGCTCGATACTGGAATACGCCAGCCGCGACAGCATGTATCAGGACACTGTTCGGCGAGGCACTGAAACCGCGCTATAAGTTGGGGACCCACGATCGAGGCCAATATCGGCTTTTTGGGGGCTGATAAATCCACACCGATGTGCTCGTGACAATCGGCCTCTGGATTACGACGCGGTGCACAGTTTTTGGGCCGGTTCATTTTTTCATTATAGATCGCTTACATCATCTATCTTTGTGAAAAGCACTGCAGGTCACTTTCTCATGTACGACGCAGGTTACCGAGCCTTTGTCACTTTCAGGTTTGTGGCACCTTTCTTGGGTGCTTTGCCTTTAATTTGGCTTTCTTCAGGGACGGGGATGGTTTGACAACGAGGTGGTTTGGGATACGTTGAACCCATAGAGTAGCAGTAAGCTGTCTAGCCGTCGCGTTCCTGGAATCTACCAGTCTTTGTGCTGTTGAGCGATAGAGGGCTGGAGGTCGCCAGTGGAACGAAAAGGCGGAAAAAGCAAAGGAGAAAACCATGGCTGGACATAGTCATGCGGCGAACGTAGCAATCCGTAAGGGCGCGCAAGATAAAAAGCGCGCGAAGCTTTTCACGAAATTAACAAAAGAAATTATGGTCGCGGCCAAGTTGGGTGGCGTCGACCCAGACTCCAATCCGCGCCTGCGGCTCGCACTGAAAAAAGCGCGAGGTCAGTCGCTCCCGAAAGATACCATTACGCGCGCCCTCAAAAAGGCGTCCGGCGATGCTGGTGGCGATAACTATGATGAAATATCAATGGAGGGGTACGGACCTGGCGGTGTAGCGGTGTATTGCGACGTATTGACTGACAATCGTAATCGCGCGGCTGGCGAAATTCGATATGCCTTCACAAAGGGTGGTGGGAACCTAGGTACATTCGGATGCGTGGCCTACATGTTTCACCGGAAAGGTGTCATCGCGACGGATCATGGGATGGACGAGGATACGGTGATGATGGCGGCACTGGAGTCCGGAGCAGATGATGTCGAAGGCATAGGCAATGACGCATTCGAGAT
>PKDL01000044.1 GCA_002863065.1 Pseudomonadota bacterium | reverse complement strand
TGAGCAATAGCAGGTTCCTGGGAGTAACCCGTCGTTCACAGAATACCTGTACCTTCGCTTGCCGGCCCGCCTCAAGACAGGAAATTGCTCGGTCCAATACAAGCCAGAGTTCGATTGGGCGACGAAAGAGAGCCCGGACAAGACCGAGCGCACGCGCCATCTTTGAACGTTCGTATCCGGCCGCCTCCGCGCGCGCTGGGTCGTATGACGAAGGCAGTAGTAGCTCATTCTCGCGCGCCAATGTTTCGCAGAAGGTCTGGAATGAACTATCCAATAGCCGAGGCGACACGGGTGGGACTGGGCTATACTCGTCCCGTCCGGTCGCCGTCCGCACGAGAAGATCCAGACCGAGTCGGAAGGCATGTTCACGCTCGCGACGTACCCTTATACGGCGCCTTGCGACTACTTCATCCGCTGTTACTAGCCGAAGCGTATGGCGGTCTATTGGCGGACATGCAATCGAACGAGTGTATTCTGATTGAGGATGGAACTCCCCATCATTGGTTGCGTGGTAACAGCAGGATGCAACGGCGGCAAACCGGAGTTTCTGTACTTTGGCGACCTCAAGAAGTCGATCTGTCAGCTGACCGCAGGCATGGAGACCGACAAGTTGGTCGTCTGCGACAAGCGAGGGAAGCTCTTTTAGAACATTGATATTCCGATACGTGAGCGCCACGCTGTCTCTATGCGCCAAAGACTGCGCGGCTCGGCATAGGGTCATCTGCTTTTCTATCGTTACCACCGGTGAGCTGAATCGTTGGGCAAGCGTGCGACCGAGGTGGCCCTTACCTGCACACCAGTCCACAATGCGTGCCTGAGGCTGCAGCCAACCATCGATAGACTGACTAAACTTCTGAATTTGCTCCCATTTTCGTGCCGGAATGCCGCGTGGGCAGCGTGTCGCGGGCATTGGGTGGATAGCCTCTAATCCATCGAGAAGGCTGGAGGTATCCCGGCAGATCGTACGAAACGCCAGAGGCGCATCTTCCCAGCGAGTTGGGTCGGCCTCTAGTGTACGGATTTGCTCCAGACTGAGACGCCGGCAAGCCTCGGCCAATTCGGTGTGCTCCGCTTCCCAAGGCAATATCTGATGCACAAATGGACGCTGAATATAGAAGTCTGAGTGCTCAGTGAGCCAACGCGTAAGGGAATTGAACCGCGCATAAATTACAGTTGGGGTGTCTAGTCCAGCGTCAGCCATCGCATTTACCCGGGTGCAATAGGTATATCACCGGCTCGGATGGCGGTTTTTAGTTCGGATATGGATGTGAGCTGGTGCTGGTCCAGTGTGGTATCCAAAAAACGGTTGAGGCGTGAGATAAGTCGAGGCCCTTCAAAGACGAGGGCAGAATAGAGTTGCACCGCCTCGGCGCCAGCAGCCAGCATTCGGAGCACGTCCTCGCCGCTCTGAATTCCGCCGACTCCGATCACAGGTAGGTCTGTATTTTTGCTGACAAGACGTACTACCTCTACGGAGCGTTGGTGTAATGGACGCCCAGACAGTCCGCCCGGCCCTACATCGGGTAATCCATGGCGCTGAATCGTAGTATTGGTTGCTATAATTCCTTGAGCTCCATGGGTTTGTGCGACATGGACAGCATCTAGTAGGGCCTCGTCCCCTAGGTCGGGTGCTAGCTTTACGAACACTGGTTTTCCGTTTGCGCGCGAAACTACAGCGTCCGTTATATCTCGCAGGCTGTCGGCATCCTGAAGCGAACGAAGTCCCGGCGTATTTGGAGACGATACGTTGATGACCAGGTAATCCGCTAGATCGACTACCCGTTCAGTGGACAGGGCATAGTCTGACACCGCCTCATCCAGCGGGGTGATTTTGGATTTACCTAAGTTAATGCCGCAGGGTACCGTGCTTCTGGGGAGATTTTTGAGATGTGATACGAGAGCCGCAGAACCCCGATTGTTGAACCCCATCCGGTTGATGATGGCCCCTGCATCGGGGAACCGAAACATGCGTGGCTTTGGATTTCCTGGCTGTGCATGCGCAGTCACAGTTCCTAGCTCGATCCATCCAAAGCCCATTTCTGGCCAGAGACGTGCGAGATCTCCGTTCTTATCCATTCCAGCGGCAAGACCGACCGGTGACAATAGTTCGAGACCTGCGATCGAGCACCCTAAGCGTGGACTTGGTTGGTACGAGGTGCTGCGTATAAGCCATCGAGCTGCGGCACCTCCGGCTTTCATCGTAAAAAACACCAGTCGGTGTGCGGTTTCAGCGTCTAATCGAAACAGTAGCGGCCGAATAAGCGAGTACATGCCGCTAATCTATTACTACTCGTGGCATAAACTAAAGCCCGCGCGCTGGAAAACTAGACTACGAGACTTTGGTGGTTTGTGGGAATGCATGTGAAACTGCCGGCGTGGAATGTGGATATACCGGTCGAGCGCTGATTTTTTGGCTGTCCTGTGCGCTGTTTTCAAGTCTGATGTCCTGCGATCGTACGCCGGTCGAAGGCAGCGGACCTCCCCATCAATTCAAACAAGTCACCGCATCTGCCACTGGAGATTCTCTTGCCGTTGAGCGCGAGATTCCGTCCGACAGAGACGCCGGCAAACCAACATTCACGGTTGTTTCGGCGAACACGCGGTTTTCTCGTAGCGGTCAATATTATGTCGCCGCAGAACTGCCCAAGGAATTTGACGTCGATATTGCTGCGGAAGGAACTGTGCTGGGCGAGCGCTACGGGCAGACTGTCTTTGACCCCTCTCGCCGGGAATTATTCATTCGACTTGTCGGTTCTCGTGCACCCAGGCGCATCGATGTCCTCTTTACCACGCCAACGACAGATACCGAGCGAGGCTTGAGGGTTCGAAGCATAGGAGTGTCAGACGAATCTCCCGATCTGGAGGCTCGTTTTTTCGAGGCGGCATCA
>PKDL01000141.1 GCA_002863065.1 Pseudomonadota bacterium | reverse complement strand
AAAAACAACGCAAACGAAAACAATATATCGGAAACAGACACACCAATCAACATCCGACCGATCGTTGCTTGGCAACAGGCAGAAGACGCCGAGCCAGACGAGCTCAATTGGGAAGACGACGGACGAACCGTCGCTGTCCTTTGGAATGACGGACACCGAAGCCGGTACCGCTTAGAGTATCTGCGACGGATTTGTCCATGCGCAGGTTGCCGCGACGCGCACGCTGCGCCACCGATATCCGCGGCACCCAAGAAGACGTTTAATATTCTTACCCCAACGCAAGTTCAACTGGCGAAAGGTGCGACTCAAGTACGGTCAGTCGAACCCATTGGCAACTATGCCATAAGCTTCGAATGGTCGGACGGGCATGATGATGGCATCTACTCATACCGCTTCCTTCGCTCCATGTGCCCATGTCCAGAGTGTGTAGCCCGCCTCACGGACCAACCGATAAAAGGTCAACAAGAGCTGGTTGAATTGGCTCGAGCGGAAGTACGACGAGTGCCCGGGGCCGGATAATTACTTGTCCTTCAAGTGATTTGACAATCCCGTCATCTCAAGCGATCACCCTTGCATCAGCAGACTCAACCTTGCTCTATCATGAGCAGGACATCGAACGGAGAGCATGCATGTCGCGACCTGACCAACGAACTCACGATTCACTACGACCCGTCTCTATCACACTAGGTGCCCAGCGAAGTCCTGCAGGTAGCGTGATCATTTCAACGGGCAACACCCGGGTATTGTGTGCTGCAACCGTAGATCTCAAGGTGCCCCGCTGGATGAAAGAGCAAGATAAGCCAGGAGGTTGGGTCACTGCGGAATACTCCATGCTACCGGGAAGTGGCGATACTAGAGTGCGACGTGGCACCAATAGTCGAGCGACCGAGATACAACGATTGATCGCACGCTCCTTACGGGGTGCGGTAGACTTGAGCAAGTTAGATGGCGTGACCATCACCGTGGACTGCGATGTCTTAGATGCAGACGGCGGCACGCGTACCGCGTCCATTACCGGTGGCTGGGTAGCACTCGCGCTTGCATGCAAAAAACTAGAGCAAAGCGGAGTTATCAAGGACAACCCAATTATCGCACAAGTGGCTGCCACGAGTGTCGGCATTGTCGATGGACAACCACGATTGGACCTCGAATATATCGAGGACTCGGCTGCCGAAACAGATATGAATGTCGTTGGTCTTTCCACCGGCGAGTTCATTGAGGTGCAAGGTACCGCTGAAGGCGCTCCTTTTTCCCGAGATGAGCTCGGAGTGCTGCTCGATCTGGCGCAAGCAGGGATCGCACAATTATGCGATGCACAGAATGCCGCACTGCAGTCACGCGAACACTAGAGAAGGCATTTCCTCTCATACCTCTCCGTATGTAGTGAAATAGCGTTTTCTGCATCCTTCAGCTGTATAGAATGCAGATGTACGCCGGGGCGAATGCTAGTCATCTGTTCCAGAGCCGCTGCGATAGATGGGGCATCACCTCGAATAACTAGAATCACCGCTGCAAGTGTGGCTGACCGACCATGCCCTTGAGCACAGTGTACATACACTGGTCTCGTCTGCTCCGAGAGTGTTTGCGCAAGGTCCCTTAGCACCGCTGAACCAGGCGACCTTGCATCCAACGTTGGGAGCACCATGAGGTTTCCCGGCACACGAAGTTTTGGATGAGCTGGAAATTCTGCCGTCATGTCAACTACTAAAGCATTCGGTGGGATGTGCTGAGGTGATGGCCGGCGACCAACCCAAATACCCGGGGCTACTTCATCGCTCCATGCTTCACTGAGTAGCCGAACGTATGCGGACCAACACATCCAGGTAAGCGCAAAGTAGGGCAGGTAAAATAGCACTGCCACAGTACGAAGACCTCCCTCAGGCCTCTTCCCGAGAATCTCTGCTTGGTTCTCAGCATACGCATACGATAGACAGACGAGATTCAGGGCAGGCCACAGCAATAACCATGCAAATCCCTGGAAGGTAAGTGCCAACACCACGAATGCGAGGCTAGCAACCAGAAAGACGATGGCATATTTCATGACCAGACATCCATTATATGCCGATGATGGGAAATGCGTAGAGGCCCATACGGAGCCAACGTGCAGGTTTTAGAGCTCCTGCCCAAAAAGTGCGTGGGTTTTACCGGAATCCTCTCGGTTCAAGTCCTGAACAAGCTGCCACAGTGCTGCGCACGCGCGTCGAGCGGGCAGTCAGCCAGCGCCTGGTAGATGTCAGCGAGCGCGTCGGGCTCGGCACGCGCACCGCACAGGCCGAAGAGCAAGATGCGCGGCCATCGTGCCTGTCGAAGATGCGCAGCGTGACTGCTCAGCAGCACTCGCGGTTCATCTGCTTAAGGTAGTCATTGGGTTAACGGAGGCGCGATGGCGCCTGCGCGAGTCGCCCTCGTCCCGGCGCCCTCCGCGGCCACCCGCTGCGATCCGCGCTGCGCGCAGTGGCCATCATGCAGCCGATAGGGTCGCGAGGCGATAACAAGAGCGCTCACGGTGCGCGCGCTAAGCACGCGCACCACTCTGCCTCCCGTTGCCGTGTCGCTCATACACAGCCGCCGGTGCTGTGCCCGACGATTCCAAACACAGGTGTGTCCTGATCCGGCAAGACATGGTCTAGCAGATCTTCCAATTGGTCCAGAACTACATGTTTATCATAGCTGAGAAAACGGTCTTCCGCGACGGACCATCCGTGACCAAAATAATCATACGTCATGACGGCATACCCAGCATCCACAAGAGGTTCAATCATGGGATCATATATGTGGGAATTAGTCCCTAGACCGTGTGTCATTACAATCAACTTTTCCATGTTGGTGCCGTGCACGGTGAAGTGAGTGGTGCCGTGTCGTCCCAAGAGAAAACTTCCAGACGGAAG
>PKDL01000038.1 GCA_002863065.1 Pseudomonadota bacterium | reverse complement strand
CGGTGGTATCCGTTGCGTCGGTGGTATCCGTTGCGTCGGTTGCATCCGTTGCGTCGGTGGTATCCGTTGCGTCGGTTACATCCGTTGCGTCAGTACTGTCTGTGGTATCGGTGCTGTCAACAGCGTCTGCCGCCGTCTGTCCACCGCTGATCGTCGCTTCCTCTTCTGAACATCCCAGTAAAAAGATGGCGGCGATTGCCACCCCAAGGCTGTACTTCTTCATGCGTCCTCCGCTCGATAACGTGCCGTTAGAGACGTAAAATCGGCCGGACGATTATTCAAAGCGACGCACAAGTCAACATACGCGACCAGACTTTTCTAAATGGTCACATAAAATGAAGACAAATTGCTTAGCTTCACCATCTCTTACCCAATCGCTGGCCCAACCTTCCGACCCAACCAGGCAGGATGGCAAGTATCTGTAATCCTTCAAAAAGAATCTGGCTCACCTGCGGTCAGGTGTGCCGCGAGAAAGTCTTATCGATGCATAATTCCGAACAGAACCACCAAATTTCTATCGAAGTCAGCAATATGCTATTTTTTTGTCTATGCAACGTGTCGGTCGCCTCAGCGCGTTTATTCGGAGTATCCACTGGTTGATCATTGTTAACCTGGCCGCTCAAATTTTTTACGGTGGCTACATGGTGTTTATCGTGATGAAACCGGAGGGTATCGCCGGTCCATTGTGGGCCGATGCACAGCAAGTACCGCACGAATTTATGATGGTAAGACGCGCATATGCGCACGAAACCTGGCTCGCCATCATCGGCCTCTCGCTATACATCGGAATTACGGAAGTCCTTCCCCGGCGCTTAACACGACAAACATCGCCGTGAGCCTACCCAAACGTCCAGAGCTCACCCGAGTCCGTTTCCTGCGGTTTGAACTGTCCCAGGGGCTCCCAACTGCGTTCCGTGTGTTAGTGCACCAGCTCGGCTGGTTTAGTGCAAGCCGGGTGTTGCTCCTGGTAGCGATACGCATGCTGTCTTCCAACGCCCTCAGTGAGCTATCCCCCACTCGTCTGTCACCAGATAAGGAATGGATGACACGACGCCAGCTCGCACAAGCCGTACACCTGTCAGATAGCTTATACTCCATCGGCATGCCTACGCCGGATGTGATGCGCGTTTCACAACTGGTCATCGCTACCGTCGGCGCCAAGTTTGTCCGCTCCAATGCGGATTTTGAGCTCGCCGATTGGGCTGACGCTTCTCCAAAGGAACGAGAAACCTTTGCTAAGAACGCAATGCGCCGCTTTCCGAATGTTACGCAACCGACAGTTACAGTGGGCGAAGAAACTATGGATGTCAGATTTTCATATTGCCGCCTAGCCCAAGGTGCGCATGAGCTCGGACGATCAGATCTCGCTTCCCTCTTCTGTAGCGCAGATGCCGCCTTCTATAATGGAACGTCTTCACGCCCGTCATTGACGCGTCCGCACACGATTGCAGAAGGCGCTTCAGAATGTCACTTCCAGTTTCGATGGGCAGCAGCCAAGGACAACGATACAACGGAGTAGGAGACCTCTAGCAGCTAAGGGACGTTTACCATCAGATGTTGCGGAGTGGTGCCCACATCCTTCACGACCCAGTCAGACATGCTGGCTGGATTGCTCTCCGTACTGGCCTGTGTTCAGAGACGAAGACCTGCTAGGCATGTCCGCAGTGCATACCGGTAATGACGTTTTCCAGGCCAATATTTTCAGCGCAAGTCGGCCTGCATTAGGCCGCGTAGATTAATCGAAATCTAACACACGGAAAAGTGTGACACAGGCTGCCGCGACTGTGCGCTAAACGACATACACCGGCGTCTAATTGTCCATCCGGTGCCGGAAGTAAGCGTGAGGTTGATTCGTCACGTACAACAGTGCATTCCGCATCCGCTCATACACTTATACGGCGGAATCCATCGTTTCGTCATCGCAGCAATCGGCCCGACATTGGCGTGTTGCGCGTAGATTCGTAATGTGGCCGACGAGCAAAAGTAACCCTGCGAAAATCCCTACAGCAGAACCCGCGAGATGCATCAGCTCGTCATCTCCGTGACCATCCTCATGGGCGTCTGCATGAGGCTCATCGTCGTCATCGTGCTTGGCATGTTCATCCGAGTCATCCTTTGAGTGCGATTCACCAGATTTCCCGTCCTCATGTTCCTCGTCTGAGTGGTGGTCCCCGTCGGCATGGGCCTGCTCTACGTCATCATGATGGTGATGTTCGCCCCCCATCTCGATGACCCGAGAAGCAAGAAGTCCGATAATGCCAATGGAAAGCAGTGCAACCACCAGAGACGAACGATGCACCCGCCATCCAGCGACTAATGCCCCGCCAGCGAAGAGAATGGCAATAATGGTGAATCCCCACTCCGCTTCTTGACTCAACAGCGCCCCCAGCCCGAGCGCTGCGAACGCTGCCGGCAAAAACGCGCAAAGCGCACAATGGACAGCACAAAGACTACTAGCCACCGCGCCAAAGCGATCGAGCTGGCCGCCCTCTTTACTACCCTCTGAATTATTCTTCATACTGACGCTCCGAGTTAGTCAACGCATTATGAACGTAACTGGGCGCTATCATAGAGGCGTAGCCGGACGCAACCACAGAGGTGCCCAGAGTGGCATCATGAAATATCTAGGACGGCTCATGCGGGGCCCTAGCGAATATCGACACGGCCTGTAGTCGCCCTAGGTGTAGGCAATCGAACGGCAGCCTGCAGGAGGCGGATAAGGGATGTGCGGCGGATATCCACGCACTGCAGTCCGTGGATATCCTGTCCGCCTCCGCCACACGCACCCTCAATCACACCGCTGTGCACTACTATTGCCCCCTTCAGCGAAACGATTTCTCAGTTGACAATCATAGCCCGTGACCGCTAGAGATAAGGTATGTGGTTCTACGCATCA
>PKDL01000121.1 GCA_002863065.1 Pseudomonadota bacterium | reverse complement strand
TACTCAACGGCTGCAGAGCCGGGGAATCACGGTTACGAGTGGACAAATACGAGACTTCATGTCTAGCCAAAGCCTGACTCTAACCGGACCGGCCGGAAACACGATATGCTTATTTGAGTCGGAAGAATTTTCCGATCAGCCTCACATGTTCGACGCTCCAGCTTTTGTTGTGGTCTCCGTGTCTAACATGAGGCGCTCACTGGATTTCTATGTAGGGCGACTCGAGATGCCGATGCTCGACCAAATCGACCAACATACGGTTCGACTGCTTACCGAAGGAACCCAGATCATTCTGTGTGAACGAAAAGGCACTAGCCCCACTACACCGGTATCAGGTGACACTGGGATCTGCCTCGGCGTTGGCGATCCGGAGTATGCCTTTGGACAACTCTCAGGTCGTGGCGTTGCGTTCCAAAATACGCCGACGATCCTTGGCAACACCATGCTCGCATCGGTCTCTGATCCCGACGGCAATACACTCAACCTAATGGGCACAATCTAATGCGACGATGTACGTACCACGTTCCTATGCAACCGCTTGTGTATAACATCATAGCGGCTTGGTCGATGATACTAGCCTTCGGGGCCTGTCAGGGCAGAAACACCACTGCTGAAGGCGTAGTTGATATTGGTGGACCGGTGACTTTTGCTGACGTAAGTGACTCCCAACCCGATATCCAAATAGCCAGCGACACATCCACCAGGCAAATACCAGACACAACGGAAGTATCGGACCCGGGTGTGGCTGTAGATATTTCCGGTCCTGACGCCAACACGGATTGCACCCAAGCCGGAACGGCATGCAACGATGGCGATCAATGCACAGTCAATGACCAGTGCCTATCAGGGACGTGCCAGGGTACTCCAGTCGACTGTAATGACCTGGTACCATGCACGAACGATCAATGTATTCAGGGCGTCTGCGATAACAGCATTGTAGCTGGGTTCTGCATCGTCAATGGCATTTGCTACACCGAAGGGTCGCCAAACCCTCAAAATGCTTGTCAAACCTGCCAATCTCAAGCGAATGCGGAAGGTTGGACATCCGCAACGGCCTGTGATGATGGAAACCCATGCACGGCAAATGATAGTTGTACCCCGAACGGCGGTTGTGCTGGCACTCCGATTGTGTGCCCCGATGATGGGAATCCATGCACTATCGAAGCATGTACCAATGGCAGCTGCTCAAGCACACAAAGTCCCGGCCCCTGCGAGGACGGTAATCCGTGCACCGTCGGTGACACCTGCGTCAACCAGGTATGTCAACCGGGATCAAGCGCCAAAGACGCTGATAATGATGGAGCAATCGACAAGGCATGCGGAGGCACAGACTGCAACGATGGTTCGAATACCGTTGCCCCTGGAAAGCCAGAACTCTGTACTGACGGGCTAGATAATGACTGCAACGGAGACACGGACCAAGCCGACGATGCATGTAACCAGCCGGTAGAATGTGTCGACCAGGCAGCATGTAATGCACTGAACCAGGTTTGCGGATACTGGGGCACTCAAAATAAAAATCTATGCTCGAAAACCTGCGCCGGCATCGCCGACTGTGACACGGGACAGACCTGTACCAAGATGCCAGGCTCGGCTTCTATTGGATACTGCCAAGACTTCGTCGGCACATTACCTATCGGAGAAGCGTGTACGCAAGACCAACAATGTGCCACTAACTTATGTGAATTTGGGTTTTGCCTCCAACCATGTTTGGACCAGAGTGCTTGCACATTCGCCGGCGATAGCTGCACCCCGGTTGGTAATCTGACCACCGGTCCACTGCGTAGTGCATGCCTCGCAGATGGTGCCCTTCTCCCAAGTGGACAACCGTGCACTAATGCACAAGGGAACATGGATAGCAGTGTATGCGGGTCCGGTCACTGCGACTTATTAAGTGCCTTTCCGTCATGTGCTCCGCTTTGCACCAGTGAAGCCGATTGCCTGCCAGCTCAAGAATGTAACCTCGTCCTGTACACCACAGGGACCAATCCAAACACTCTCCCTGTAGTCCAAGGAACATTTCAAGCCAACACACACGACGCGGTCATGGGCTGCTATACGGCTCCAAATCCAGGGTTTAAGGCCGTCGGTGAAACCTGCGCGAATGATGAGCAATGTACGAGCAACAAATGCCTACCGATTCTTCCAGGGGATCCAACGGCCTACTGCACATCTTTTTGTACTTCGGACGTCGAATGCCCTGCTGGTACGAATTGCGTCATTGAAGTGATTTCCCTATCTGACACATGGTTGCTATCGCCCGCGATCGACACGCAGCCTGCGTTACTGAGTGCGTACACGATTACTCGCGTCTGCAAACCAGGCTAATGCGAAATGTATTCAATTCCGACGCATCTGGTCTGAATCCCCAAAACTAACGATCGATTTCTTGCGTTCACTCGTGAGCGAGGCCATACCAACACTGTATGGTTCTCTGGGTACGCATAAAGCGGACAGTCCGCACGGTAGTTGTAGCTTCAGCCGTAATAGGCACTTTCTACGCGGTCGGTCTGTATGCGTTAAATCCTGAGGGGCGGCAGCAGCAGAAAAAGCTGCACGCGGAACTAGAGAGGTTACACGGCGCTAATATCTCGCTTGCGGAGAGAAACGAACGCCTGCGACTGCAAATTGCTGCTATCCGGTATGACGATAGGTATCTGGAACATGTGGCCCGTGAAGACCTCGGCCTGGTACATCAAGGTGAAGTCATCTACCGCTTCATAGAAGTACGCCCATCGCGTCGCCCAAAGTCACTAAGCGCTTCTAACTAAGTCCAGCGGAATTGATTAGGACTTCACCGGCTTAATTTGTGCGAGCACGGGTGGAGCCTTTGGGTCCCTTACCCCCACCAATCGGTCTCTGCCTTGCTTCTTAGCACGATATAGCGCCTTATCAGTCAGCTTGAGCAGCTCAACACC
>PKDL01000328.1 GCA_002863065.1 Pseudomonadota bacterium | reverse complement strand
GTGGACGATGCACAGCAGATCGCCGTGCCATTACCCCTCGATTGCTCCGAAAGTGCGGTCCACGGTGTGCTCTCCGGTGCATTACATGATGATGGTGATAATGCACGCGGTGCGCATGGCGGTGATACCGCCGATAGTACCGATGCGAGCGATGGAGGGGCGCGCGACCACGAACCCAGTACCCTACAGTGTAGCGGCCGCGATAATAGTAGCCTGGCATCCAATAGTAACCAACCCGCGTTGCTGGACGCCAATACCCTGGGTACCACAGTCCACCAACACCGTAACCAACAACCCAGACTTGCCCAGCTGGTGCGACAACTGGCCTCCAGAACCCCCATACGTAGGTATCTGCAACCCAATAGCCATCAACCCAATTATATCCATCGCGATTAGTAACCCGCCAGTGGCCTGGTACCCAGCGCCCGTCTACTCCGACGTGACCGCGGACCCAAATGTGCCCTACGCGTCTAGTCACTGGATCCCAATAGCCTGGTACCCAATGAACACCATCCCAGTAGCCGTTAGTCCACCGGTAACCCGTGCGAGTACGGTCCCGCACAAAACCCGGAATCCAGTAGCCAGTCTCTGCTCGGTAACCTGGCTCGTAGATAACCTCTTCTTCTTCAATTATGGTCTCTTCTTCAGGTTCCCATTGCCCCTGAACATAGTCTCCCTCGGAATACGCGCCATCTCTCCAATCAAATCCATCTCGTTCTTCGGCTCGCCAGAACCCAAGATGCCAGACGCCGTCCTTACCTCGGTACCCAGGCTCCCAGTCGTAACCATCGGGTGCTTCATCACTGGGAATAAAATCGTAATCTACCCATTCGCCATTTTCGTCCCATCCAGCGTCTTGCCAGAAAAAGCCTGGCTCCGTCTGCTTCCTCCAAAAGCCATCGACAACTTCCCCATCCGGACGAACAACACCTTCTTCCCAGATGAAATCATCACCAGGACGCTCGGGATACGCATTATCTTGATGTGGATGTCCGTGTGGGTCCTGAGCATGGACCGGGGGGGCGGCCAGAATAGCCAGCGCTGCAGCGGTCAGGATGGTGTGTATTTGCATGTCGATAACGCTCCTTAGGCCGGCGTGCCGCCCAACCGTGGACGATCCTAAGCTGCCAGCATGTGACCCTTGTGGCAAGCAATCGATATGCCAGGTGCAGGCTATGGATTCTTTTCCATCGTTTTCATGCTTGATCTTGGGATATCTTTAGGATTTCGAGGCGCCTGGACCACAGGCAGTGTGGCGTAAAAGCGACAGGTGCCTCTATTCTACCAACGCCCATGACTCTGCGACTGCGGCCGCAATCGACCAGGTAATCGCGTCATGCTCACGAAGACGAACGAGGTCAGGCTCAACGTTGATAAGCATCGCCAGGCCTACAAGAGCGGGAATCACGAGGTCCGGCGCATTCGCATCATGATGCACATCATTCAGCAGCAAAATTAGTGCCTCTGACAGCGCATCGGCATCGCGACCATGGATCGCCGCCAATGCAGAGCATTGTCTCAGGTACCGTTTTGCGGCATCGGGAGGCGGTGTATCAAGTGATTCAGCTAGTGCGGATATCATAGTCAACACCACAGCGGCCGAGCCGTAATCGCCCGCCGCCAGATAACCAAAGGCAGCGGCATATGTGGCTGCGCTTAGACCAACCATTTCAGTGGATGCTCGGATCTCGTAGTTCTTCTGCTCATGCGGCGGGTGAAGGCGGCTAAAAAAACCAGATAGCACCCTAAGCTCCTCTTCAAGAGGACGGCTACCGGCACCTGCATACCACGTAGCCAAAGGCAGCCCATATTCTCGACCAAACGTCTCTAAGACATCGGGATCGGGATGCAGTGCCGCCAAATGAAGTGGATCGATGCGACGACTCCGTAGCCTTTCTGGCTCGAGCTTGAACAACCGAATATCCGCTTGCCCACGTAAACACAGCGCTGAGCTGCGTAAATCGGCCAAAACAACCTCTACGGAATCTCCTCGAGCCCAACGTAGCTTTGCACGATGCCAAAAGACACTGTGCAGCCGAGGGTCCGTGAGTATTGGGTACGACTTGAACGTGGAGTTTAGCGTTTCAATACTGGCCGTCGCCTCGATGATATTTATGTTTGGAGTTCTCGGACTCATCCGCCAGCTTGTACGTTTGGACTTCCCGTTTGCATTTTGCCCATGCCTCCGCAGTGCTGAACAGCGTCTCCAACCCGATGGATCTGGAGACCGTTTACTATTACTGTCTCCGACCCCGCTTTAGCCACCCATGTGTTTGGTCCACAACATCCCGAATGCACCCCATCATCGGTTACACGCACGCAGTTCATCCCGTTGATGAATACATTGGGCGAACCTTTTACAGCTGGACCTTCGCACGCATGCGCGCATGCCAAACAACCATGGCTGTCTGACGGAACTTTAGAGATGTCTCCTAGGCGAGCAACTTTGGGTGGCATGTAGAACTCCCCCGCAAGCCATACCAGAGTTCCAGCGCACACATGAATTGTCAACGTCAGGCCGCAGCAGCCACAACAATTCTCGTATCAGACACAGTCGATTACGAAGGGATTATGTTCTGAGCCAACATCAATGCTCGATACCTGTTCCCTTAAGTACGGCTCAGAACTCCCGATAACTGACCCGCAGGTGAAAAGCAGATAGTCTTCACCCAATTAAGCACACAAAGGTCAGGGTAAGCACATTGTTTGTGTCGTTACGTTGGCAGGTTATCTAACGGGACGGATATGCTTTTACAGTTGACATACAGTAGAACCCAGCCCGGTGACCTCGCTCCGAAAGATATGGTAGATGGGGACTTTGAGATCGTTGAAACCGTTGGACGCGGTGCCTTCTCGACGGTCTACCGTGCGGTCCAAAAGTCTGAAGAGAACCGGTATGTCGCTCTAAAGCTACTGCACTCAGG
>PKDL01000165.1 GCA_002863065.1 Pseudomonadota bacterium | reverse complement strand
GAGGGTGTTGATGGTACTGAGGGTGTTGACGGTACCGAGGGTGATGATGCCAACTTACCCGCTGAGATCTACACAGTTGAAGCGCCGCAAAATCAACTCAAGTACACCCCGGACAGCCTCACCATCGCGGTCGGTGACACGGTACAGTTCGTTTTGGCCAACAACCACAATGCACTAGAGATTGACGAGGCCAACTTCAATTCCAATGGAGTGACTCCTGTTGACAACCCCACAATCGATGTTGGCTTTGGCGAGACTAAAGAGATCGTCTTCAATGAGGCGGGAACGTTCTACTACATCTGCACGATCCCTTCGCACGCCAATGCGGGAATGAAGGGCAAGATCGTCGTAGAGTAACAACAGCGCTGGGGGTCTTACCCTCGGTAGCGACGATTTACGCCCACCTGCCGCTGCGCGATATCTCACGCACACTGCGCGGGATGCGCGCGGCGCATCAAACACCTACCGACAATTCAAAAGCTTCATGACGACTCTTTTACGAGTAGCGTTGAAGGCACCCATCACTTGCACAAAAGACATTTCTTCGCCCCATAGAGCGATGCTGCCCATTCCGTACAACGCGCTGGACTCTGGGAACTGGTGTAGCGAACTCTCGTATATCGATACGATCTGAGCCTGTGGACTTATTCACCAAAAAGATGACATTTCCACCGACAGGCTCGCCTAAGTGTGGTATCGAGCCCGTCCCGTTTTGGCCCACGATAGTGAGGCATGGCGAATTCAGCACGTGAAATGGGCGGGATAGCAACGAGAGGAGTAAACAAATGCAGGGTGTGAGTTCCTGGAAAATCGCGGTCATACTGGGTTTCGGCAGCCTTATCTTTGGCGCTTGTAACGATTCCGATGACAATCTTGGAACGGCAGATGCCGTTGGCAACACTGGCAACGATTCCGGTTCAACCACATCGTCAGACGGCTCGGATGGTGCTGATACCGGAACCGCCACCGACGGCTTGAGTACCAATGATGGCATCGACCTCGCGGACACGGGCGACGACACGACAGATAATACCGAGGCTACCGATAGCACCGATGCCACGACCGGAAGCGACGACACCAACTCCAATGATGCCATCGATGGTTCAGAGAGCAGCGACGCCACCAACGGAACGGATGCCAACGAAACGGCGGATTCAATAGATCAGAGTGACGCCTCCGATATGGTGGATACCTTCGATGGTACCGACGCGACTACTGGATCCGAGGGTCAAGATACATCCGATGGGGCCAATACTACTGACGGCAGCACTGCTAGCGATATGTCAGATGGATCGGATGCCATAGACGGAACGAACGGTGCTGAGGGGCAAGATGCGAGCGATGGAACGACTGGCTCGGATGGAGTAGACGGAACGACCAGTGCGCCAAGTACCGTCACCATCGCATCGATTCAGACCGCGGCGTCCAGCCTAAACTGCACTACTGATAGCGCTCAGCAGACACAGGCAAACGTGACACTCGAACAACTCCAAATCACGACCCCCATGGTGGAAATCAACGATTCACTATCGTCCTTCTGGGTCCAGGAAGGCAGTGACCCCACACAGGGTATTCGCATCGTGATGGAGACGGCATCAGCCCCACCGATCATTGTCGGCGCATTGGCCAACATCACTGGCAGTGTGCAGGAATTCTACTGCGAGACCCAAATCGTCGCGTCAGTGGTAGCCGTCGTCGGAACCGCCGCAATCATTCCCCCGACCGTGGTGGATAGCGCAACGCTATTGGACAATGCCGACGCGGAAAATCTGGAAGGAAGTCTGATCGAGTACAAAAACGAAACCATCTCGAACATCAACTGGGAGTTTGGTGAGTTTACGCTATCCAGCGGCGCTGTTCTCGCCGGTGGATTGTTCTCCGTCGACTTCAATGTCGTGGCCGGAGATACCGTTACCAGCGCCGTAGGCGTGATCACCTACGAGTTCGGAAAGTACCGGATGCAAGTGCGTTCAAACGACGACTTAGTCATCAATGGAACCTCGTCCAACGAATTAAGCATCACAGACATTCAAACCAACCCTGGCTCAGTTGGCTGTATTGACGAGTCACCTGCGCTGCCGCCGTACCTCACTGGGGTCAAAACCAAGGGGATTGCTGTCACGCCGCAATTCGCACTCGACGACGACCTCAGTGCAACCATCCTGTCGTCCTCACCAGCTGGACCGAATTCTGGCCTGTTTGTTATTTTCGAATCCGCCTTAGGCTTGCAATTTCAGCAAGGAAAAACCTACCTGGTAGAGGGCGATGTGTCCGAGTATTACTGCGATACCCAACTCAAAGCATTCGCAGCGACCGAAACGTCCCCGCTGCCCACCGTGACTCCGGCGATTGTAACCATCGATGAAATGTCCTCTGAGGATTACGAGGGCACGTGGGTAGAGCTAAGTGACCTCACCATCGTCGACGGCGATGCCTTGGTATTCACCGTCACCGATGGCGTGAACACATTGACCGTGGAGACAGACAATTTCGGCGTGGCGGTTCCAGTCACTCCAGGAGTAACACTAACGGCCGCCGTCGGTGTCGTACGTTACCGTTTTGGGGACTACCGCCTTATCCTCACCGACTACAACTAGCGCGCTTTGCTCTCACCTCTCCGTTTGCTAACCGCTCGAGTGGAGAGCCCCATTCTCCCCATCTAACGCACTCTGATTACGCGTTCGGCGGCACTGGGAGTGGACGAGCAATCGCTTACCACCCATCGCTGTCCGATGACTAACATATGACGGAAAGCTTGCTTTAGACCGTGTACGAAGAGCAGGGGTGGGTACGAGTGCGTATGGGATCGCGATTCATTGCGACAGGCGAGTTAGTAGTTATCTGGTGATAACGAGGTCACTTTCGGCCAATGATAAGGTCCAGAGCTTCGTTTCCCGCTCTCGAATTACCTGGCCTTGACGGAAG
>PKDL01000570.1 GCA_002863065.1 Pseudomonadota bacterium | reverse complement strand
CAGAGGAGAGTAGCGTGACAAGAAACGCGATCATAATTGTTGCCCTCACGGGCATGGTCATTGTGAGCACGGGCTGCCCGAGCCGCGAGCAAAGTCTGTGTACAAAAGTTGACTTAACACCCAGAAAAGCAGGGAACCTTGCGGAAGCCGAGCAGCTGGCTGAAGCAGCCTACCTGCGCCGCGGCGACGTAAAACAACTCAACCGGGCAATTAAGCACTGGCGAGACGCCGTTGCCATCGCGCCCGAAAAAACAGAGAACTACCTAAAGTTGTCCCGGGCACTTTATCTTCTCGGTGATGGTTACCTTCGCCTAGACGATGAAGAGGATGCAATGGTTGTCGCTCTCGAAGAAGCAACCAACCTCGCTGAATCGGCAATATCGATACAAAACAAGGAATTCCGTAACGCCGTGTGCGAAGGTGCAGATGTCGAAGAAGTCGTGGGTAAGCTACGAGCTGAGGATGTGCCAGCAGTATACTGGTATGCAGGCGCACTCGGAAAGTGGAGCCTAGCGAGCAGCATTCTGGTAGCGCTCAAGAACAAAGACAAAATCTTCGCCATGATGCAGCGTATTAAGGAGCTCGACCCAGCGTACTGGTATGGAGCAGTCGACCGGTATCTAGGCGCATACTACACAAAAATCCCATTCCCCAGCGGAGACAAAGAGCTGTCATTGAAGCACTTCAAAGCATCTCTTGAACGGGCACCAAAGTATCTCGCAACCAGCGTTCTGATGGCGAAAATGCTCGCTCCCAAGCTGGATGATGAAGAAGGCCGAAAGCTGTATAAAGAGCGTCTCGAATACGTGATCAATGCGCCCAAAGACATCATTCCAGAACTGGTCCCAGAGCACGCACTTGAGAAGAAGAAAGCACAAATACTGCTCGATGAGATCGACGATAAATTCTAGGGTTAGGACGGATTTTGGGGGCGTCTAAGTCGCGCCTCCAAAATCGTGATTTCTGACTCACCAATCGCATCCACTCCCACGCAAGGCGCATCCCTGAGGACGTATTCACATCACTGAGGGACCGATGAGTTTTTCCACCGCGCCACTTGATACACTTGCCGACCGTAAGCGAACGGTACCGCTAGGCTTCGACCGGGCAGCACGCCGATACGACCTGTTGACGGGGATGAATCCAGGCTACAAAAAGCACCTTCGCTGGAGTGCACAGCGTTTGGAGGTCGCATCAAAAAGCGCCCGACTCTTAGACTTGTGTTGCGGGACCGGGCTATCCACGAAAGCCCTGGCAAAAACATATCCATCTGCTCAGATTGATGCGTTAGACGCCTCTGCTGGTATGCTGGGATATGCGCGTCAAAAGCGGTATGACGCAGACGTACAATTTATTCATGGGGACGCCAGTGATCCAGCAGCTGCCGGTCTAGACGGTCTGTATGACGGAATCCTCATGGCGTACGGGATTCGGAACCTACCTGACCGAGACGGTGCTCTGATGCGGCTGTATAACCTACTAAAACCCGGGGCACGAATCGTCTTTCACGAGTATAGTGTAGCGGACTCTAAGCGGTCGCGAGCTATTTGGGAGTTGGTGAGCCGAACCATCATCATCCCGAGCGGGCGCATCGCCACTGGAGACGGCTCATTGTACGAATACCTCAGGGAGAGCGTCATCGAGTTCGACGGCATACAGAATTTCGAATCCAGACTGCGCGCACACGGGTTTAAGAACGTCAAGACCATGCCGATGAATGGTTGGCAGCGAGGTATTGTTCATTCATTCGTCGCGCAAAGGGGCGAATGATGTTCTCCTGGGCGCGTTTCTCACCAACTCGGGAGCGGCACGACGCACCAACGGGTTCGCCACGAGTCAGTACCGCAAAGCACGTAGTCATTATTGGCGGTGGGCTCGCGGGGTGTGCGGCATCCATGGTCCTGAGTGAACGCGGCGTCCAGGTAACTCTCGTGGAACGAGAGGACTCACTCGGCGGTCGGCTACGGGGCTGGACGGAGACGCTCGCGACCGGTGAGACCATCGAGATGGATCGAGGCTTTCATGCGTTCTTCCGACAGTACTACAACGCTCGAGACTTCCTTCGCCGGATCGACCCCGAACTGAAACAGCTGATCCCACTTCACGACTATCCGCTCTTCGGCCCCCGCGGCCGGAAGGAATCGTTTTCTGGATTACCCCGAAATCCTATCGCGGCATTGGCAGCGTTGGTACAGCGGACAGAGACCATGTCGTTTACGGACGTCATGCGGGTACCCACATGGCCTGCGCTGGAAATGCTGGCATATGACGCCCAACGCACCTATGGCGGCTTCGACAACATTTCGGCGCGAGAGTACCTAGATGCACTCGGCTTTCCTGAATCTGCCCGCAGAATGCTGTTCGAGGTCTTTGCGCACTCCTTCTTTGTCCCTGAGAGCCGGCTATCTGCTGGTCGGTTGTTAGAAATGTTCCATTTCTACTTCACGGGGAATCCCGAGGGACTGGTCTTCGATGTGTGGAATAAGCCCTTCTCCACGGGCCTCTTCGGTCCAGTCCGCGAGTATTTGGAATCGAACGGCGTTCACGTGCGCACAAACACTAGCGCACTCCGAGTCGAACGAATTGACGGCCGGCTAAAGGTGCACACAAGCGCAGGAGAATTACCCGACGCGGATGGCCTGGTCCTCGCGACCGAAGTAGGGGCCATCCGACGGATTGTAGCCGAGTCCCCAGCACTATCAGTAGATGCTATACGGCTGCCGGTGAAACGACTTCGACCCACATTACCATTTGCAGTGTGGCGTCTGTGGCTGGATACACCGAGTGCACCAGACCGTGCGCCTTTCATCGGCACTACTGGATTGGGCCGCCTCGATAACGTATCTCTCTACCACCTATTCCAAGACGAGGCTCATGAATGGGCTGCGACCCACAAAGGCTCAGTTGTCGAGCTGCACGCATATGCCGTG
>PKDL01000020.1 GCA_002863065.1 Pseudomonadota bacterium | reverse complement strand
CACCAGACAACATCAATGACTTCGACAACGACAATATCACTGACGACGTCGACAACTGCCCCTTACTACCGAACCCACTACAGGAGGACACCGATGACGACGGTATTGGGAATACGTGCGATAATTGCATTGACCTTCCCAATCCCATGCAAAATGACACAGATGACGATGGTGCCGGAAATGCGTGTGACAACTGCAACCTGCTGTCAAACCCACTGCAAGAAGACACCGATGATGACAACATCGGAAATGCATGTGACAACTGCCCCCTGGTAGCGAACTCAATACAGGAAGACACTGATGACGACGGTATTGGGAATACGTGTGATAATTGCCCCCTACTAGAGAACCCAATACAGGAAGACACTGATGACGACGGTATTGGGAATACGTGCGATAATTGCCCCCTACTAGAGAACCCAATTCAGGAAGACACTGACAACGACGGTATTGGGAATACGTGTGATAACTGCCCCCTACTAGAGAACCCGATGCAGGAAGACACCGATGATGACAACATCGGCGATGCCTGTGACATTCCAGAGGACGCGGACGAGCCTCCGGAAATCGTTGAGGTTGGGACGGCTGCCGCAATCAGACTTCAAGGTTTACTACTCACGCCAACAGGTGCAGTCGAAGGCGAGGTACTCATCGTTGGCGATACCATAGTGTGTGTGAATTCCAGCTGTGCGAACCATAACGAAGCAGCTGAAGCCTGGGTCATCAACACCAAAGGGGTGATAAGTCCAGGACTTATCGACACCCACAATCACATCTTATTTGATGTCTTCGATGAAGACGACTGGGTACCAACACTCCCATCGACATGCTCTACCACTGAGGATTGCAAAAATAGCAGCGCCTATTGCAGCAGTAATGCATGTGCTTGTGTCAATGGCAGCTGCAAGTACACGAATCATAACGACTGGCCTAAAGAGAGCGAATACGGCTTGATGCTAGACTACAAGCAGTGCATGGAGGATGCATCGCAAGGCAAGCCAGACTGGTGCCCGCAGGTGCTCGATGAAAGCGGGGACGTCAAGTGCGAAATGCAAAAATGGGGCGAACTGAAGGGCCTAATCGCCGGAACAACCGCCATCGTAGGGTTACCAGGCACCAGCGCCAAATGCGTTAGCTCGCTAGCGCGGTCGGTTGACGTCTCACAAAATGATTTGGACGACGATAAAATACAGACAAGCGCTCTCTTTCCACCTTCTGGTAGCTCAGCCAATGGTGTGTGCAATAACTTCGCTGATGGCGATACAAATGCATACCTCATCCATGTCGGAGAAGGGACAGACCAAGATGCGCTGGATGAGTTTTCTGATCTCTTTACACTCACATCCGCAGCCGGATGTTTATACAGCAGTAAAACGGCGATTACTCATGGTACCGCCTTCGGACCAGATGAATTCTCAGTTATGGCAGAATTCGGCATGAACCTGATATGGTCACCAGCCTCAAATAACGCGCTGTATGGGGTAACCACCAATATCCCGCAGGCCATTGAAGCAGGCATTACGGTTGCACTCGCGCCCGACTGGTCGATGGGCGGGAGTCAGAATATCCTCGACGAGATCAGAGCCGCAGATAGCTGGGACAACATGCACTGGGGGGACACTCTATCCGCGAGCGATTTCTTTGAAATGACCACCTCAAATGCGGCCAAAGCACTCGGACTAGACTCGGTCCTCGGTCATCTTGAAGAAGGTTACATCGCTGATATTGTTGTTTTTTCAGCAACCGGCAACTCAGCATATGACGCTATTACTGCAGCGACACCGACCGACATCCGCTTAGTCATGGTGGGTGGGACACCCCTATTCGGTGATCCAGCGCTCGAGGATATCGTTCCCGCTACCCCAGGATGCGAGATGATAGACCTCTGTGGGACTTTGAGATTTCTCTGCGTCGCTGAAGATTCAAGTGCCGACAAACTCGACCAGACATACGCCGAGATTGAGTCCGCCCTAAACAACGCGCTGTTGGAGATAGATAACCTTCTTCCAGTGGCTCCGAGTAACTGCGGATGCAACGTGGATACGGGCATGTGCAACGGCTGTGATCTAGAAGAAGAGTGTTACGCCTACCAGGCGAAACCTGAAGTCGATGCTAGCCTATGCAGCGAAACATGCGCCCCGAAACATACCTGCATACAAGCCAAAAAATCCGGTAGTAACCAGTACCAATGCTTACCCACTCATACCTGCAGCCCCAAAAAGAGCCAGAAGCAATTCTGGCCCCTTACCCCCGTCTATCAATGCCCAGCACCAAGCTGACAGTAAACGCCTGTAATCAATACACTATAGTACAGTTCGCGTAGTATTCTCACCACATGAAATACAGCGACAAGGCCGCCGTGGCGAATCAAGCAGCCCACTCCGAAATGTAAGTTTCTTGTGTCCAGTGGCACTCCAACGACGATCTTCCTTGGAATTGCTGATTATTTATGGTGTTCTCCCTTTTTAGACTGTGACCGAGCCCCGTCGGTCGAATGAGTGAACGAACGGTCGCCGAGAAAGAATGAAGCGGCGTTACCGGTCCACGTCGTTGGGGAATCGCGTGGAAAGAAAGAAGATCGTAGAGCGATGTCCAAAAAATTATTCGTGGGTGGTTTAGCGTGGGCCACCGATGAGTCAGGTCTCAAGCAAGCATTCGAAGCATATGGCGAACTTGTAGAGGCACGAGTAATTACTGACCGAGAAACGGGGCGATCCCGCGGATTTGGTTTTGTCACTTTCGCTGAGGAATCCTCCGCAACAGAAGCCCTTGAAAAAATGAACGGTGCCCTTCTCGATGGGCGATCCATCCGGGTTGATGCGGCCACAGAGCGAGGCGGCGGCGGTGGTTATCGCGGCGGCGGCGGTGGTGGTTATCGCGGCGGCGGCGGCGGTGGTTATCGCGGCGGCGGCGGCGGCGGTGGTTATCGCGGCGGCGGC
>PKDL01000245.1 GCA_002863065.1 Pseudomonadota bacterium | reverse complement strand
TGATGAACTATCGAACCTCAGCCCTGAACCTAGTTTGTGCCTTGGCTACCCTCGGTACGTTTTCAGCAGGTGCTGAGGATGCGACTTCAGTGATCTTCAGTCCGGAGACGGGACTGCAGATCTCCTTTCAAGACCAACATCGGTTGCAGCTTCATTCGGCTATTTGGCTTCGGGAAGAAGTGCGTATCAATGAAGATGGCGAGGCGACCTACGGCTTCAGCGTCCCACTGGCTCGTGTAATCTTCCAGACATCCGTGCTGAACGGTTTAATCGAGACGTTTTTGCAGCCGGAATTCGCTGGTACGCCACGATTACTGGATGCGAACATCGACTTTAACTTTCGTCCTGAAGCACGCCTTCGCCTCGGTTATTTTCGGACACCATATTCGAGAGCTTTTATGACGCCGATTGTAGCGCTTACATTTCCCGGTCGTGGGGTGGTTAGCGATGGCTTCCGCATCAATCGGTTACCGGGAGTCATGTTTTTTGGAACGGCAATCAATGGGACGCTGGAATATGCGCTAGGGACATTTGCATCACCGCCTATCGACGGGAGCACGAATGCCGCGCCAGTACTCATTGCACGACTCGCCTTCAACATAGGAGAGGTTGTGCCCTTCGACCAAGTGCCCGCATTACGGGATTCCATGGCACCCGGAGGTAGCATTGGCCTAGGGGCAGCCTTTCAACGCCAGGAGCTTGGTGCCAATGGTCCGGAAGCCCATCTTTGGCATGCAGCAGTGGATATGTCGGTGATGGCAGGTCCCTTTTTCATGACTGCAGAAGGGTTTTATCGGCAACGGAAATCGGGTGACGCCGAAGTCACTCGAGAATGGGGGAGCTTCGCGCAGGCAGGTGTGCTGGTAGTACCCAAGGTATTAGAGCTGGCATTGCGTGCCAGTTGGATGGACCGCATCGGAGAAGGTCAGAGTACGGAGTATGAAGCGGGTCTAAATGTGTACATTCCTACCCCGACGGGTTCGCTTGGGCACCATACAAAACTGCAGGTAGCCTATGCTTACGTGCCGCCATCAGAGCGTGCAGTAGCGCCCCATACCGTCACATTACAGGTGCAGGCATCCTTCTAACCCGTCTTGCCGGCCATGCTTGAACCGCCCTACTTAGCGATCCGCAGTAGTATTCCAAAACAGTACCTTGCTTCGACGGAAATCATTCCAGGTGAGCGCTTGGTCCAGAATGGCTGTGAGCACTGGTCCGCTTCCTTGTGGGTCCAGATGAAGACGTTCTGCGTCTCGAGCCAATGATACAGCGGCCGAGGTGGGTTGTGTCGGCTCTCCGGATGCACTGCTGGCGATGTCGGTGAGAAGCACCATTCGTTCCGGCGTCGGAGGTACCGCTTTTCGGCAGCCTGCCCCGCGGAGCAATGCGACAGTGCGATCAGCGAGGTACCGTATGCGTCGGAGATTCGTCTGCCAGCGAGGTTGAAGTGCCACACCAACCACCGTGATATCCAAGTCGAGAATCGCCAAGCCAACGGCAAGCCCCGCCATTGTCGCGCCCGAACGAGCGGGAACGAATATTGTGTCTGGCTGAGGGCATTGTCCTGCCTGGATTTGCTCAGCGAGTTCAAACGCTGCCTCTACGAAACCTAACGCTCCATGAGGGCCACCACCGGGAGGTATGTAGTGTACTTTCTTTCGCCATAGGTTCATGCGGCCAAGATGCGCGCGGAGAGCGGTCTCTAGCGGCATGCGAGTGCGCTTGACGTGAAGCCCGTGTTGGATCGCATCCTCTAGGTATCGTTGATGCTTCGTTGTCGTGCCTTGAGGATGTGCAATGCATTGCGGCTTGATCCCAAGTGGTGGGGCATGGAATGCGAGCGCACTGGACAGGTCATTCCCCAAGCTTCCGTGAGTGATAACATTGACCTTATTTTTGCGCTCCGCGGCAGCGAGTACAAACTCTAGTTTTCTGACGACGCTGCCGCCAAGCGTATCGTTCGTTAGCTCGTCTCGCTTGACATAGAGACTGTCCATGCCGGCACGATTTGCGAGCGCTGCCATCTCCACGACCGGTGTCTCTCGTGAGCATAGACTGCGCCAGGGAAGTCGCTTGCCTGTCTTGGGAAAATGCGTGTGGAGTAGAGCCTCAGACTTCAATGGCTTGGTTCCCCACCAAACTGCACTTCTACTGCTCTGCGTCGTTGCCGTACTTGGCGGATCGCCGCTATCGCGGTACGTACTCGGTTCTCACCTCTCACGGTACTACCCGCGGTGTTTAGTCGCATGTCATCAATGAGGTCCTCAAAGCCGAGGCGCGCGGATTCGTGGGATATCCGGTAGCCTGCGATCACGTCGCGCGCGAGCGTAGTACGGGGTTTTATCGCGTCGATACGTTGCACTATCTGTGCTGTCTCACTCGCCAAAAGCTCCAGTGCTTGCTGCAGCTCGGGCGGTGATAACGACCCTGTATCCCGTTGGGTTTGCCACGCAACGAAGCGTTCCATGGGGAGGTCTTGACCTTCTGGTCTTTGTGCTCGGTCCAGTTCTCTCATCGACCGGATAAACCCATCTGCTTCGGGGTTGGGGATACTTTGGCAACTCTGCAGGCTGATAAAGCAAGACAGCACAACATATGAAGCGTATCCAGTGCCGGGTAGCTTACGCATGATGTCACGCTGCCAGCAGTGGAAATTTCTGTCAAACCAGGTGTTATGGCTTGTGTATAAATCTCCTATCTCGCAATACGGTTACTGGTTGCGAATTGTACGGGGTCGCTGTCAAGCGGTGTAAGGAGTTCGATGGTTAATCCGCGTAAAATCGCGTTGCTTTCCCTGCTGTATTTCGTCCAGGGGATGCCGTTTGGATTTCAAGCCAAAGCATTACCGATTTTTTTGCGTACGCAGGGTGTATCTACGCGGGAAATCGGCTGGCTTGGAGTGCTTGCGCTTCCGTGGTTATTAAAACCGCTATGGGCGCCTGTAGTGGACCGTTATGGCACTCGTCGG
>PKDL01000232.1 GCA_002863065.1 Pseudomonadota bacterium | reverse complement strand
TTCGATCATATATTTGTGGATTTATCTGAGTTTACTGGCGAGACCGTGAACCTAACTTTTGTGTACCAAACGAATCCTTCATCGACCGAAACCGGGGTGCGGCTCACTCGACTTGTACTAGCATCCGATGTGGATTTAGACGGTAAATCAGAAGGCCAATCCAGCCAATGCGACATGTGCTGGGATGGAGACTTCGACGGTTTCGTACACGAATTCAGCCCTGGGCTAGGATCAGCATGTCCGAATCCAGCTGCGGACTGTGACGACGCAGATGCGAACACCTCACCCGCAAGTCCCGAAATATGCAACCTCCCGGGGGACGAAGACTGTGATGGTACCGTAAACGGTTTTGATTCCGACTGCGGGCCAGAGGACTGTGCAAATGGTCAAGATGACAATGGTGACGACACTACAGACTGCAATGACCCACTTTGTAGCTCAGACCCGGCATGTGGGACTTGCGGGACTGTCCTGACCTTCGATTCCGGGGACGCAGGCTTTATAGCTAACGACAATAACCCCAATGGAAATACTGACCTTATGGTCTGGCAATTTGGACAAAACCCGGGTTTTTCCAATGCGTTGGGTTGGTCAACGGGGCGAGAGACCACCATTGCTGAGCTTAACACGTCACAATTACCTGCAGTGACCGCGACATTAGCGCGCGACTTCACACTCCTATCAGGAACTCCTACTCCGGAAATAGAGGTGGTCTTTTCTCTAGACGGAGACGGAGGACCGGACACCGACGTTTTTGGTCTGTGTTTCAATGCGCAACCTAGCCAATGTAACGGGTCAGCACCGCCCAACTTGGTCGCTTGGAAGACTACCGCCAACACGAACGGTCTAGATACCGTCCGAATTCCGGTCCCCGAGACAGTGGCCGCCGCAGGAAGCTTCAACGTTGTCTTCTTCTTTGACTCCGTCGACAATCAAAACAATGCCCACGATGGTGTGTTTATCAGCACTGTGGCCCTTCGCTCGGACATGGATCTGGATGGGATATTTGAGCGCTTCGGAGTAGGCGGTTGCGACACCTGTGTGGATGCAGATGGAGACGGTTATCCGCCCATCATTGACTTCGCCGAGCTTACTCAAAGTTGTCCCTTCAACGGGATTGATTGCAATGACTCCGATTTTGTCACCAACCCTGGTGCGGTTGAGGATTGTTCGACATTTGGTGACCAGGACTGCGACTCCCTAAGTGATGTAGACGAAGCAATTTGCTCCGTATGCGGCGATGGTGAAGTGACCGCGGCCGAGCAGTGTGATGACAATAACAACATCAATGGAGACGGTTGCAGTGCCACCTGTCTGCTGGAACCAGACTCTCTCATCCTCACTGAGGTACATTCTGCCGTACTAAACGGTGAACAGGGTGAACAATGGGTGGAGTTGTTCAATCGTACCAATTCAGTTCTGCCTCTCAACAGAGCGGAGATTTCACTCCACATCGGGTCGAGTTCCGTAGCATTCAATAGCTGTACTGCCCAGACAGGGGTTATCGCTCCCAAAACCTACTACGTTGTTGCGCTTGGCCCTGCGAACGAGACAGACGGCTTGGACTTTGACATTGCATGTAATTCCGTAGCCCTAGAAGATCCGGGAGGAAATGATCTACGCCTATCGGCGAACGGGACTGTACTCGACCAGCTCGATACCTCAGGGTTTACTTGTGAGCTGTCTAACGCGGAGCAAAATGGGTTAGGACGGTCAATCGAGCTGGACCCATCGCTCGATGTAGCCACGGCGACAAACGACGACCCCGAATCATGGTGTGTGGCCGGCGTCACAACCTCGTATGCCACCAGTGGTGTACATTATGGTTCACCCGGACAGGCTGGGTCTTGTGCTGAGGCTTTTTGTGATCTCATCGACGATGACTGTGACGGTGAAACAGACGAAGGGCTTACGGATACGGATAACGATGGTGCTTGTGACGCGGTAGACTGCGACAGCTCAGAGCCAAGCTGCAATACAGATTGCGTGACTGATGCTGACTTGGATTCTATTCCGGACTGCCGGGATGGATGTCTCGATGTCGATGGTGACGGGTATGGGGTGGCCGGGGGGCTACCACAGAATCTCTGTGTGAGTGAAGGTGGCCAACCGTTAACCGATTGCAATGATAACATCGACTTCGTCAATCCTGGGGCAAATGAGAGTTCCCTTCAAGGAAACTGCTCCAACGGACTTGACGATAACTGCGATGGACTTCCTGATTGCATAGACAGTGCCTGTGCCGGAGATCCCGCGTGCGTGGCAGAGTCCTGCAACGGTGTAGCGTTGCTGTCGTGTGGGGACGTAGCAACCTTTGAGCCCCTCACAGACGCATTTCCATGTAACGCAGGCCCAGACGTGGCAATACGACTTGTCAGCTCGATGGCACTCACGGCTGACATTGAGATAGCTAGCCTTGGCACGGCCCAATATGGGCTATACCGACTGGCCTCCAATTGCATCGACCTTGCATGCGATACCGTAGACAACGCCACATCCTCCTGCAGTGAACCCGGCACCCTGTCGGTGGCGGTCGACGGGACTACACCACTAGACTTTGTGGTCGACCGTGTCGGAGCATGCGCTGGAGTTGGTGCCGCTCCTGTCGAAGTCACCATCCGCTGTGCAGAACGTTGCCAAACCGGAATAGACGAAGACGTGGATGGTGCTACTGACTGCGATGACATCGACTGTGTCTCCAACGGTGCATGCGCGGCCCTCGACTTTGACGGCGATGTTAAAGGAGACGACTCTGATACCAACTGGTCACAACGAAGAACTTGCTTACAAGGACTAGTCGCACACGTAGGGAAGCTGGTTAGGAGCCATAGTCCAACAAATAGCCAGTGAATGTCTGCAATGGAATGCTCCATATTAAGAATTCTGGATTCCAGTCTCACAAGCGAGATCATGCGACACGGGAGGCACGGCATCATGAGGCATCTTGATCTGCACACAAAGAGAAACACACAGG
>PKDL01000117.1 GCA_002863065.1 Pseudomonadota bacterium | reverse complement strand
CATCGTTGACCGAACCCTGGTTCTTGCTTATGGTCCCGACGCTCTGGAGGCCAGCCGATGAGTGACCCGCTCCACCGAATCAAGTCGATCGAGGATCTGAACATTTCCGGAAGACGAGTGTTCATCCGTACCGATCTTAATTGTCCACTAACCGCGGAAGGCGGGATTGCGGACGACTCACGGATCCTTGCGGCGCTACCGACGATTCGTTACGCGCGGGAGCAGGGGGCCAAAGTCATACTGTGCAGTCACCTCGGTCGCCCGAAAGGGCGAGTCCGCAAGGAACTGAGTCTTGAGCCAGTGGGCCGTCGTTTGGCCGAATTACTCGACACGGATATCGCATTTCCAGAAGACAGTGTGGGCGACGGCCCGCGTAAGTTAGCGCTGGATCTACGAGAAGGGCAGGTCATGCTGCTCCAAAACGTAAGATTTTGTGCGGGTGAAACAAAAAATGACGACCAATTGGCGCGGCAACTCGCTTCACTGACGAATGTCTACGTCAACGATGCCTTCGGTTCCGCCCATAGAGCACATGCATCGGTTTCAGGCATTACTCGACATGTGGCAGACCGTGGCGCTGGCTTTTTATTGATTCGAGAAGTTAAGGCACTGTCTGCACTGCTGAGTGCTCCGCAGCGGCCATTTGTCGTATCGATTGGTGGTGGGAAAGTCGCCGGTAAAATTGGCGTTATCGAAAACTTACTCAATATCGCTGACACCATACTCATCGGTGGTGCGATGGCGTACACCTTCCTTGCTGCTCTAGGCGTGCATGTTGGTAGCAGCCGTGTGGAAGAGGATAAGCTTGCGCTTGCTAAGCGGGTACTAACCAAGGCGGATGCGCAAAAGGTACAATTGATCCTGCCTTCTGACCACGTGTGCGCAAGAGAAGCCGACGAGTTAGCCCCAACATCGATTCATTCGAACGGGGAGGTTCCAGACGGCCTCTTGGGGCTGGATATCGGACCGCAGACGCTCAACGAGTATCTTGACCATATCAGAGAAGCAAAAACGGTGTTTTGGAACGGACCGATGGGGGTTTTCGAGCTGGAGGTATTCGCTCGCGGTACAAACGCATTAGCGCAGGCAGTTGCTCAATCCAACGCTATGAGCATTGTGGGCGGGGGAGACTCGATCTCTGCGATCCGAAGAACAGGTCTCACCCCATTTATAAGTCATATCAGCACGGGCGGTGGTGCCAGCCTCGAGTTTTTAGAAGGAAAAGAGCTTCCTGGAATAGAAGCACTACGGCCGCACCGGAGACATGATGTCTGAGCGGAGGCAACCATTTGTGGCCGGCAATTGGAAATGCCATACCACACTAGCTGAAGCCACGCGTTTAGCCGATGACATAAAGCGTCGTATCGGTCGCCTTCGCACAGTGGAGATGGGTGTGATCCCTCCGTTCCCTTTCATCGAACGAGTCGCGAGTCGATTGGCAGGTGAAGCAATCCAGGTTGGTGCACAAGATATCTACGCCAAGGGAAGCGGGGCGTATACGGGCGCTGTTTCTGGTGCAATGCTCAAGAGTGTTGGTGCGGATTTCGTCCTAGTAGGTCACTCTGAGCGACGCCTTATCTTCGGTGATAATGACGCGGTGGTTTCTGCCAAGTTGCAAGCCGCGTTGAACAGCGGCTTACAGGTTATTTTATGCATTGGAGAGCGCCTGGAAGAGCGAGATGCGGGGGAAGCAGCATCCGCGTGCCAGACACAGCTTGCTGCGGCGTTACAGGACATACCGAAACAGGCTCTTCAAAACGTGACGATAGCGTACGAACCAGTGTGGGCGATTGGCACAGGGCGGGTGGCTTCACCCTCGCAAGCACAGGAGATACACTTTGTAATTCGTACATGGATTACAGGACATTATGATTCTGATGTTGCCGCATCCACTCGAATCCAGTACGGAGGCAGTGTGAAGCCGGACAACATTTCTGGACTTATACTTCAACCAGACGTCGACGGAGCTCTCGTTGGCGGCGCGAGCCTTGACGCAGACAGCTTCTCAGCTATTGTCACGGCTTCAATTGACAGCTCAGCCGAAGCAGACTCGGCAAGGAACCGGTTCTAATGAGTATTGTTCTTCTCATCCTATATGTCGTTGTTTGCCTCTTTTTAATCCTGGTGGTGCTACTCCAGTCAGGCAAAGGCGGAGGTGTTGTTTTCGGTGGTGGCAGCACTAGTTCGACCTTCGGCGGTCGTGGTGCGAGTACACTGCTTACCAAGCTAACGACCATCGCTGCTGCAATGTTCATGGTCCTTGCCGTGGTGCTCACAGCTGTGAATTACGCGGATGACCTTGGCGAAGGTCGCAAGAAAGCTGGTGCTAACGCTGTCGCGCCAGGTGCTACCGACGACGAAGCGGGCGGTGAAGAGACATCGAATACCGCTCCTGCTGACGAGGCAGCCGCTCCTGCTGACGAGGCAGCCGCATCTGCTGGCGAGGCAGCCGCTCCTGCTGATAAGGCAGCCGCTCCTGCTGATAAGGCAGCCGCATCTGCTGACGAGGCAGCCGCTCCTGCTGATAAGGCAGCCGCTCCTGCTGATAAGGCAGCCGCTCCTGCTGATAAGGCAGCCGCTCCTGCTGAGAAAGCGGAGGGCGCCGCAGAGAGCCAGGGCACCGAGGCAGAGTCTAAGTAGTTCAATCGCTTACGCTTGCTGATGTACAACGTGGTTTTCCGAAATGTTTGAAGAAAACCGACCAGTACCGATTACCCTTGACAGTCCACTACAGGCGCTCTAAAACCGCGCAGCTACCCGATAAGGCTGAGGCCTTATCGCACGGTGCGCTCCGGGCGTGCTTTGTCTTCGCAATACGCGATGCGAGCCGATGCGGAAGTGGCGGAATTGGTAGACGCGCTAGGTTGAGGGCCTAGTGGCCATTGCGGCTGTGGGGGTTCGAGTCCCCCCTTCCGCACCGTGAACCGAGTATGTCCTCACATACTCCGAGGAAAGGCGGCATCGACTGATGACCGCCT
>PKDL01000065.1 GCA_002863065.1 Pseudomonadota bacterium | reverse complement strand
CACTGGGCTCCACATCGTATTTGTCCCCCAGGCAAAGTTTGCGAGGATATTGCCGCCATAGTTTTCCATAATGTCGACTTCGCCTCGTGAGGGCCATTGGCAGTCAAGGCCAAGAGTCCAGATTGCTGGCCACGTGCCGACGAAGTTGGTCACTTTCGCGCGCACTACGACGGTGGCGTATTGGAATGAGAACAGGTCTTTGGTGATCACACTCGCTGAGCTGTAATTAATGGTCTCTTGGTTGGTCTTCCAGCTCGTGGAGCCAGGAATATAATTCGGGTTTGGCTTATTTTCGGTGCGGCCTTCGATAACGAGGTTGCCACCTTCCTGAAACGCATTGTCACTTTGGTACCACTGCAATTCTTCATTGCGAACGAAGCCCTCTTCAAACGTCCATTTGGTCGTATCGAGTGGCCCTTCACCATTGAACTCATCCGCCCAGATTGGGCTCTTAGCTTCAAGGGATTCGAGCTGTAGCGAGAGGTCATCGGCGTAGCCCGGCTCAGTGCCTTGGTGCTTATAGGCGAAGACCACGGCAGTGGTATTTGAAAAGCCCGTGGTGAAGAGCAACGTGCCTTCTTCGTAGTCTGGGCTGCTAAATTGAATCGCCTTTTGTGGACCGCCATAGTTTTTTACGCCCACCAGCATGGGTTCGGTGGCAAGCGTCTTTCCCCAGCCGGTGAGCCGGTAGGTAGCGTTCGGTTCGAGGTTGACGACCAGCTGCTCTGCACCATTGCCATTGGTAGCTTGCACCGCCCAAGTGCCCAGGTAGGCATTGCCTTCGAGACGTTGCGCGCCTCCCCAGATATTCCACGGTTCCGCGCCGTCTTCGAATCCGGGGTTCGCGAGTAGATTAGGAGCAGGTTCGATAGGTGGTGTATCGGTATCTTCCTGCGGAGAGACCGTATCGGTGCTTGGCTCGATGTCTGGTGTCTCATCCGTATCTTCCAGGATGGTCACGTCTTCGATGGTAGGCACAGTATCCTCCGGGAGAATTTCGTCGTCGGCGGGCTCCGTATCTTCGGAAGAGCTCAATATGTCGTCGCCGATATTAGTATCGTCGGGGGTGGCGCTGTCGGGTATTTCTGCGGTGTCTTCTTCCGGAGCGTCGGTGTCGCTCTGTCCAGTATCTTCGAGCGTGATTACATCAGACGGATTCTCGTCGGTGATGTCGTTTTCGGAGCTACCTGTGTCAAAGTCAATATCGGATTCCGGCGAGGGGAGGGTGCCATCCTCCTGAATCCGCACACTATCGGTCGGGGCCGTGTTGTCTCCATCGGCCGTATCGGAATTTCGGTTCGAATGCGCTTCGCTCGTGTCTTGGTACAGCGCGATTACGGTCGGTTCTTGCTCTGCACATCCGCTGTTCATCAGCACGACAAGGGAAATTGCGGTCGTCGCTATTCTAATCGTCATACGTGAACCCATATCATGCCTCGCAGTGTGTGGGCTACGTTCGTGTATTGTACGCTCTGCGTAGTCAGACTTTCGTAATCATGTGCGGCCAGCTAAGTGAACTAATGTTCCAAAAAACTTGGTAGAACTTTTGTAGTACGGGTGAAGTACCGAACGTTTTGCAGTAGTGGGATTGAAGTTGTGAGCGTTTTGGTCGACTTCGATGGACCAAGGCCAAGTTTGGCGGTACTCGGTCTTTGTAAAGGCTAGGAGGCTTCCCATTTGAACTCCATTCTAAGTTTGTTCCTTCTAGCGTCCACGTGGCTTCAAACTCCGCCCGTTGCGTCGTCGAATCCAGCCCGCGTTGGTATGGACTTGGACCATGTATTGGTCCTGGTTTCGGATGATCGCCTGATGACTGCTATTGAGCAGCTTGGGTTTTCAGTGTTTGGACGTGTATCGCAGCATCAGGGGCAGGGGACTTCCGGACGATATGTATTTTTCTACAATGGCTATTTGGAGTTTTTGAGCTTGGATAACGCCGAAGAAGCGCGGGCAAACGCAGACCGTTTTGGTAGTGATTATGCAAAACGGTGGACTGATTTAGCGCATGCTTGTCCACTCGGAGTGGGTCTACGCGCAAAACCCTTCAAACCTGAAGCTTTTCCTTTCCCGACGCACCGTTACCGACCGAAACTGCCTGGAAAGAAAGACCATGACCACTTCTACCAAATGGATCTCAGTAACCGTGTTCTAACGCGACCGTTCGTGTTTGTATCCCAACCTGGTGCCGAACACCCCACGATAGATCACCTCACGGATCTCGATGTGGTGTCTGACCTCACAACACGTACCGAACTAAAGGCCGCTCATAGCCACCGTATTGGTGTAAAGCGCATAACCCATGTGACTTTTGAAGTGCCGTCGGAGGTCGCTGAAACCGCTTTGGTGGCTTTTAAAACTACGCAGCGGCTATCGGTTATTCGGGGGAACCGGTGCCATGTGACGCTTACCTTCGATAAGGGAATTCGGGGTAAGGTGTTGACGCCGTTGAGGGAATATCCTCTTACCTTGCGGTACTAAATCAGGCCGTGTAGCGCTGCAACCTCGCTTTTATTTCGGTGCAGCTCAACACTGGATATCAGGGTGGGTGGTACCAGATCGGCATAGCGTCTCCGCTTGCAGCCTACAGGAGCGCTAGTTTCGGTCGGTGAGCGTGGACTTCAGACGATGCTTTTGCAGCTTACCCAGGGCATTGCGCGGAAGTGTGTTGACCGGAAAAAAGTCCCTTGGACACTTATAGTTTGCCAGTCGCTCTTTCGTGAATTCGGTGAACGCAGCGTGGTCGTATTCGGTATCCGGAGTGAGGACGATGGCAGCCACGATACGCTCTCCCCATTCGGGACATGGCAGACCGATGACCGCAGCTTCCACGATTCCTGAGTGGCGTAGCAGCACATCTTCGATTTCCAAGGCGGATATCTTGAATCCGCCGCTCTTGATGATATCGGCGGACGCGCGGCCTTGAATGTGGTGGTAGCCCTGGTCATCTACGAATGCGATATCGCCGGTACGGAACCAGCC
>PKDL01000450.1 GCA_002863065.1 Pseudomonadota bacterium | reverse complement strand
CACTCCAGAAAAAAGGCAAAAAAAGAAATCTCCTGCTTCATTTTTTAATAGTAACGTCTCATCTACTTTGGACGATTTGGAGACAATGAATGAATTTCCTCGAGGGTGTGGTATATCTAGACTGGCACCAAAACTGAAAAAGCAAAAAATATCTCTTTTACAATCGAACCGGACCAATCTGTATGACTCTTCGATTAGCGATCGTTTGCTTTTTAAACATGGCGAAATCAGTCCAGCTTCACTTTTAGATACAGAATCTTTGGTTTATCAGTTACTTCCACCTTTGAAATGGCCTCCTTCCGATAAAATAAGTCATCAGCTTCCAAATAAGACAGGCAGCTTGGAAACAACGACATCTGCTTCAAAATTATTCGGAAATATTAGCTCTGAGGAGAGAACTGTAGATATTGCTAAAGAATCACCAAATTCATCCAAATCAACTGATTTGCCCATCAACGATCCTTGGAAAAGACTTCAAGAAAGGCGACTATGGTGGAAATATATTATTAATCATATACGAAAATACAGAAGAGTGTCTATTCGCTTGATTCATCCAATTGAACTAATTATTACAGCTCAAATTAGTCAAGCTCGTCGTATTCCCAATATTGTTCCTCTCCATTCTGTCTTCACGAATTACTTCAATCAAGAGAATGTATCGCAAAGTAATTATATTTATAGCAAAGAGAAGTCCCAACATCCCAATGCGGAGCTTCCTCCACTGGTTTTAAATCCTGAAACTTATTTTATCGAACTTAAGGCTCTATTAACCACAGGTTTAGTCAAAGGTGGAAGCAAGTCTTTACAAAAGAAAGTTTTGAATTCGTCAGAACTCTCGATTGACTTGAAAGACCATACGATAACGACAAAAAAGATCTCCTGGAATAGGAAAAGTAGACTCGAATCATATAGCAATAACGGTGCTGAATTTGTTGACTTTTTTCCTGCTACTCCATTTACAGTGAATAGATCCGATCAGATTCAGTGTGCTGTCTATGGAAGCCAATGGTCTTCATCGTTGGATCTTCAAACAGAAACATTTTCTATTCGCCGTAATAGTGACGTCAACCGCAACCTTACGCGCTCAGGAAGATTCCATCTCGTTGCGTCCCGTAACGGTGACCGGCTTTGCGCCCGCGCGGTTCCTGGCCGGGCTTAAAGTACAACGCTTCGACTCAGTCACGGTGGAGCAGTTCCGATTTCAGAACCTTAGCGATCTCCTGGCGTTTCATACCCCCCTGGCTTTCAAAAACTATGGCCCAGGTCAGCTCAATACCGTGTCGTTTCGGGGTACCTCGTCGTCGCATACTGCTGTGCTCTGGAACGGCCTCAACATCAATCAGCCCAATCTGGGACAAACCGATTTCTCTACCCTACCCGTGGCGGGTTTTACGCGGCTGGCCGTGCAGTACGGCGCTTCGGCTAGTGTGGTAGGTACCGACGCCGTGGGCGGAAGCCTGCTGCTGGAATCAGCGGGTACCCAGCCTGCGGGCCTGCGTCTCAGTGTAGGGCGACGGCAGGCTAGCTTTGGCAACCAGCAAACCCAGATAGGCGCAAGCTACGGTACCCAACTGAATGAAAACCTTCGTTTTTCGGGAAAAACACTCCTTTACGGGGGACGGATGCCCAACCGCTACCCCTCTACCCAACGGGAGGGCTACGCCCTGGAATCCTTCGCCCTTCCGGCCGCCATGCAACGTGGCGTCATCTTCGAGGCCTTCGTTGAGCGAATCGTCCCCGTCTGCGTCACGCTCGACGATGGGAATAGTATCATGAAGGCCGTCTTCTTGCTTGACCTGGGAGTGAATCACCCTGCTGTGGCCGTCGGTGACACAACGCTCCTCTCTGAGCTCAGGCCGGGCGACCACCTCACAGATGTCGTCACAATCGGCGTGTGCCCTACCACCAGGCTGCTATTGGCGCTGGTCTTGAAATTCCCGGTGACGCATCCTCGGCACTCGGCGCTAGCCCACCTCTCCCGATGCTATCCGATGATCGGTGGCGACCGTCCTATGCCCGAGGTGCCCGAAAACCTCGCCGGCACCCACAAGAACGCGCTCAAGGCATACCTGGCTGCAGCCGCGCGTGCAGGGCTCCCGACGGACTGGTTTCCCATCGTGGTCATGTACATCGATGAGTGGATGGCTGCCGCGCGGCTGATCGCCAACGCGCCCACGCCCTGGCATTGCGCTGGCATTGTGGCTACTGTGCAGCGGCACTTCCACATCAAGCAGCCAGCCGTCCCGATCCCCGCAACTCATACTGCAGCTGGGGATTTGTGCACGCTACATGCAAACGGGGTGCCTTGCACACTTACATGCACGCAGTGCGGAGAGGGTTTCAGGGGGCCACTACACGACCGCGCCGGAGCCAAGTCTCCTCGGCCCTATGCCCCGCCGCTTGGAGGCCCCTCCCCACCGTGCACCGACTCACAGCGACGCCGTGCAATCATCTACGACTTCTTTGCGCTCTGCGGCCCAGATGACAACGACTGCCTGTCGCAGTATGGCGTCCTCAGAGCACTCGGCGCCATTGGATATGAGGTGCAGGAAGACTGGGAGGACCTTAAACAGCTCATCTGGAAGGAGTTCTGCCCCGACACGCCTGGCGCTCTCGACAGAGCAGGCTTCTACCAACTTCTGTGCAGAGCGTGCTTTCACGTTGATACTGACGCCCTGCAAGCAGCTGTCACGAGCTTGTCGAGCACACCAGGCCGCGACCTCGAACCAGGGGAGGAGCGCCCGTTCCCCGATCTCTCGAGGTACTCCGGTTACCGTGGGCAGCACGTCGACAACCGCTGCCCCTCTGGTGCAGGGATGGTGGTGCTGACCGTCATCGACAGGGTGCTAATGGTCTTGGTGGTTCATGGCAATCGAGGCACGTCCTTCCCGAAGGGGGCAGCCAAGGTGTCCGAGCGTGTCTTCACGGCGGCCATGCGCGAGCTCTGGGAGGAGACCCGAATCGACATCAAGCGATTTCG
>PKDL01000553.1 GCA_002863065.1 Pseudomonadota bacterium | reverse complement strand
TGGTAATCCGTCTTCCGCAACTCGGTACCCACGGCATCGCCCAAGATTTTAATCTGATCCCGTGCGATTTGCTGCCAACTTGCATCCGTCCCAATCACCGCAATAGGAGAAAATCCAGACCGAACGTATGTGTCGAATTCCGCAAGACTATAGGCAGATGACCCATCCCCGTAAAATAACCATATTTCTGAACTGGGACGGACGCTTGCAGCCCCAATGGCAAATCCGCCACCAACGCCCAACGTTCCGAACACTCCTGGATCCAGCCAGCTAAGGGGCGACCGCGGGCGGACGATATAACTACCAGTCGCCACGAAATCTCCACCGTCCACGATAACAATGCTGTCCTCCTCCATCATTTCTTCAATGCGCAGAAAGAGATGAATCGGATCGATCAGGGGGCCTTCCCCATTCGCTTGACCATGTATTTCTTCGTCGCGAGCAGTCTCTCTTTCACGTAACGTTTGAAACCAATCATCGGATACGTCGGCTCCACCCGTCTTCGACATTAGCTGCACTAGGAAGTGCCCCGGGTGCACACGAATGGGAATGGTTGGCTTTCGATTTTTGGTGAGAGCTTCCGGATCTAAATTCAACGAGACGAGCGTTGCATTTTTATTGATTTTGAGACCGTAGCCTAAGCGAAAATCGAAGGGGAACCCAGCAATGATTACGAAGTCGGCCTCCTTGAGAGCCGCCGTTCGTTTGTGCCGAAACTGTATCTTCGAACACCGCCCTAGTAATCCGCGCGAGGACCCACCCAGGAATGTGGGAAGGCCAAGCCCCAATACTGCACGAGAGAGCTCTGCTGCACCGTCCGGCGTTAAATTCACCATGGCCTGGTTACCGATCACAAGCACTGGTTTTTTAGCCTTCCGCAGCGCCGCCGCCACACGGTTGAGCTGCCGTTTCAGGCTTGGAGCTAGCGGCGCATCTAGGGTGGGCCAGCCAGGTATAGGAACATGTGGTGTATGAAACTGATGCTGCAGATATCCTTGCATTGCCGCACGAGCAACCGCACCGATCGGACCCTTCATTTTATCTACGCCCGATTCTTTAACATACCACTCTGACACCAGTTCTTTTGGATAAAGCACATCCACAGGTATTTCTAAAAATACGGGTCCAGGTACTCCTTCCCTCGCTACCCTAAACGCCCGGTTGAGCATAGGCTCCAAGTTCTGCACACGATTGATACGTGCCGCCCACTTCGTAATGGGTCGCATAAGCGATAGCTGGTCGATGTCCTGCAAGGACCCCCGTCCACGCAACACAGTGGCTGTTGCGCCACCGAGAATGATGATTGGCTGTTGCGCTTCCTGCGCATTTTTTACGGCAGTGACGGTATTTGTTACCCCGGGACCCGCCGTCACCGCGCATACCCCCGGAATCCCCGTCATCCGACTGGCCGCATCCGCGGCGAATGCCGCTGTCACCTCATCCCGGCAATCAATTATTTTCAGGCCGTGGAGCTTTGCCCCATGCAATATTGGCGAAATGTGTCCCCCGCAGAGATTGTAGAGATTTGTAACCCCGTGACGAGCCAACACTTCGCCTACTATCGATCCACCATGAATGTGCGCTGACATACGTGCTCCCTCTATCCTAAACAGCTGTGCCTAAGTACTCGATTGTTATGATTCACCGCATAGGGAACGACCATGGGGATCATCAAATCGACCCGATATAAGAGCCGATTCGACGACTGGCATGGCTAGGTCGAATACCAATGCTTCAAAGTCTTTGCGTTGTAGTCGCCCTGACCAGATTTCTAATCCCAAACCGTGCATCACAATCGATGCCCGACCCACCAGCGCATTACGCTCCGATTCGGATAGGCCCATGTAATCGTCCACTCTCCCCATGCGATGTACCCAAAGTTCACGAATTGGCCACCACTTCCCGCTCCATGGATGCATTCGCAGAAAAACCGCTTCGTAGAGGCATGGTTCCTCCGCGGCAAACCGAAGCCACCCGATACCTGCACCCACCAAGGGATTGTCATGATGTGTCTGCTCTAAGCGCTCCAGAAAGAAGCCAATAATTTTGTCCATTAACGCTTCGAACAAGGCGTCCATGGAAGGATATGAGCGAAAAATTGGTGCAGTGGAGCACCCCAGGTGCTCAGCCAACGTCCTCGCAGTCAGGTGTTCTACGCCATGGACACGGACAAGCTCAAAAGCGGAAGACAGCACTCTGTCGGACGAGAAGCGTGTTTTAGGTGGCATCAGGACCCAGTAGCCGACTAAACAAAACGCATGTTAGATAACAGGTGTTATCTATCGGCGCAAGGTTTAAATTTCCGGGTTGAATGATAAAGCCGGGTTTGTGACGGATGCAGCGAGTACATACTTGCAACGGAGCACTTGCAGCAGCAGCCTGCGCCTGTGAAACTCTTCCAGGTGCAACTACTCATCACGAATGTGATCGCTGGGAACGACCACATGACCTTTCGCTTCGGCCCGGGACAGCCCGCAAGGATTGGACGGGACCCCAATGATTGCGACGTCATATTTCACGACCAGCGAGTCTCTCGTCGCCATGCAGTTATCCGACCGGCTGTATCCGGTTTTGTTGTTGAAGACCTGGGCTCAAAAACCGGCACGCTTCTCAACGGCTCGCCACTCACAATGGTTACGCCGATTCATTCTGGAGACGTCCTCGAAGTGGGTCCCTATGTGTTGGTGGTAATGATCGAAGGTCTCCGCCTGGCGCCCGAGGCGGAAGAAACGCACAATCTGTCCACGACCCAATGTCCGAACTGCCGCGCGCAAGTACTCCAGGGATTCGACTCATGCCTCGTTTGCGGTGCAGTACTCTGAGAACACATCAATACCAATGGATTAGCGGCCTAGTCATCCTCTACGCGGCTGCATGTCATGACCGGCTGCCCCACAACAACGTACCAACTCAGCCATCCATCAAACTTGTGAAAAAACAACATGCGGGGCACCTTCCAGCCATCGCCGCACCACGAAGTGCGGATCGTGTTCCCATCC
>PKDL01000507.1 GCA_002863065.1 Pseudomonadota bacterium | reverse complement strand
TCCGACGGCCGCCTAGACCTGATCATCGGCACCCAGCATGATGAGCCCGACAGGTATCTTGCTATGAACTCCAAAGGGCAGTTCGAAGACATCGGAGACGAGCTTGGCATCACATCCGATGCACTGAAAGCTCGAGTCGGCACCTCAGCGATGGGATTTGATGCGGCAGATATCGACGGAGACCTCGACCTTGATCTGTTTGTAACCGACGACAGTCCAGCATATGGCTCGCGCCTATACCGGCAGGATGCCGACGGTACATTTACGTATATAACGGACCAAGCCGGACTCGGGGATACGCGAAACTTGGTAAGCTGGGGTAATGCATTAGCAGACTTTAACCACGATGGTTCTATCGACCTATTCATAGCCAATGGCCGCCGGTTCCTTCCCGAGAATGTGTCTTCACCGGATCAGGAAAATGCACTCTACCTCGGCAACGGAGACGGTACATTTCAGCGTGCGACCTCTCAGGCGGGCAGCGGGCTGGAGGTCGTACGACAGAGCTTCGGTGCGATCTTTGGCGATATCGATGGGGACGGAGACCTCGACGTCCTCATCTCAAACGCAAGTGAGCGACCTACCCTTCTTAGGAATGATATGGGCGGACAAGGGCACTGGCTGCAGATTTCGCTGAACCACCCCACCTTGACCCCAGCGGTTGGATCCGTTGTAACTATCTCGACGACCGACGGTAAGCAGCGTCGCTGGCTACATGGCACACCGTCTTTCGGTGGATCATCACAATCAGAAATACACTTCGGCTTGGGGCTTGCCACTTCGGTGGAAACGATAGAAGTACAATGGCCGGATAGCACGGTAAGCACCCATGGACCCTATAATGCGGACCAAACCGTGACTATAAAATATGGCGATGGCGGGTCTCGCTGACCACGACTAGCCCATGCCCTTACCGTCCTACCTGTTTTATTATCCAGAACAACAAAGCCAGGCCGAGCATCACAAGTGCCATGGCGTAGCTATTTTCCCATGTACGTTCGGTGTTACCTTCCGAGGTGAGTGTATTGCCGGCATCTACAAGTAGCCTATCGGTCTTTTGCGGCCTTCTGGGTTGGTCCGGCTCTGCCGGTACATCGCCGCGAAGACCCTTACGCCCCTCTGAGTCACGTTGCCGCTGGTAATCTGCCGGTATGGCACCTCGGTCTGCCAATTGTATTTTCGCAGCAATGCCGTGTGCCCCGAGCTGACCCCCAGCTGCCCTGCCCTGGGTTATGGCCCTTGATGGTCTAAGGCCACTTCCGGCGCGACTGCCTTTACCACTCGCTTCGGACGTCGCTTGCAATCGGGGCGCTTTGGGACGACTTGCAGGATCGACGAACCCTGCACCGTCGGAGTCGCACGCATCTCCAATGCCATCCAAGTCCGTGTCCCGCTGCTGTGGATTCGCTACCGATGGACAGTTGTCGGGCACCTGCCCATCTTCACCGACGCCGTCACCATCCCGATCAGAATCACATGCATCTCCAATGCCATCCCGATCTAAATCATTGCCATTATCTTTCACGGTAGGACATGGGTCTGTCCTATCGGCGATGCCGTCATCATCACTATCCAGGTCCAAGTAGTCCGGCATGCCATCACCGTCGCTATCCACGGGCGGAGTTTCCAGTAGCAGGTCACCTGCTTCATCCGCATCTAGACGCCCATCCCCATCGCTATCGCTGTCCAACGCATCGATAAATTGGTCGCCGTCCTGATTACCTCCGGCTCCATCAGATACTTCATCTCCATCTAAAATCCAGTCATAGTCAGAATCCGGGTTATTGGGGTCCGTTCCCACGCGCACTTCTTCAGCATTGGTCAATCCATCGTCATCTGCGTCCGCGTCGGCTCCATCCTCCACTTCATCACACACATCGCCTAGCCCATCGGAATCGCTGTCCAACTGATCCGGATTGGAATCGATAGGGCAATTATCTTCCTCATCTAAAAGTCCATCGCCATCATCGTCATCATCACAAGAATCCAGTACTCCATCGCTGTCTGAGTCCGGCATACCGGATACGACGATAGTGAATCGTTGAAGCATATGAATATTCCTGGCAGCGCCAGTTGCGCCGACTACACCAACATACCCCACATGACCAATCAACGTGCTCAACGGTACGGGGGTACGTAAAGCCGGTGATGACGCTCCATCGACATGCACTGTGAGTTCTGTCGAATCACCCGACCATACAATCGAGACGGATACATGCTCCCCATCGTTGATGTCGCGCGAAATCTCGGACACAGCGAGATGTGTTGCAGGCGCTAGAGAGGTGACAACGCCGACATGATTATCATTCGGATCGTGAATGTTCTGCCATGAATCGAACTCAATGCCAACGCCTGGCGCAACTCCACCAAATGCCATTGCACCGCCAGTTTTTCCCACTGAGGCAGCACCAGCCTGGTCCGCCTGTAGCACCAGCGCAACTCCATCAGCCCCAGCCGTGCCCATCTCTCCCGTGATGCGGAACTCTAACTCCACCGCAAAGGACATCTTGTCCGTTATTTCCAGCGGACACCGCCAGTAGACTCCACCCGCCTGATTACGCTCGTCCGCTGTGAGTTGAATTTGTGTCCCTAGCCATCCAGCGGACCCCGATAACTGCAAGCGGCTAGCACTCAGCAAGTTATACTCAACGGTGGCAGCTAGACTGATACCTGGCGCCACAACCAGATAACCCATGAGCACATGGAGAGCCAAAGCTTGTCGAGTAAAGACCACCCGTAGACCATAACCAAAACCTGGTTACAGTCCAGGTGGAAGCCCTCGTTCGCTGAGGCGCCTTCGTCGACGAGTTTCGCCAAATGTCGCAATAAGCAGGAGGTCAGCAATGCCTAATGCACATAGCTCGAGCGTCACGACATTTCCAAAGAGGCTAAGCAATCCGACCAGCGCCACGAGTAATACTCCGGTAGCCGACGCTCCCGACCGAAATGCGATATACGAGCCACGGACCATTGGCCCAACGGAAACTGTGACTAAAATCGCCGGTAATATGACAATCAGACCCAC
>PKDL01000495.1 GCA_002863065.1 Pseudomonadota bacterium | reverse complement strand
ATCGAGCACCGACACACCCGACCTCAAAGAATGTAGTACCGATAGTGACTGTCCGTCGGATAAGCCCTCCTGCGCCCCCCAGGGGGTCTGTATCTTCTGTTACCCCGGAACGTATCAATGCGAGGGCGACGTCTCCCTCGTGTGCAGCCAATTTGGCGAGGCCTACGAAGTGAACCAAGACTGCGCTGCAAACGGCGGCACCTGTAACCCTTTAGGGGGAAAATGTGAGTCCGCATGTGGGGGGGGAGGAGGCGTCAGTAAGACCAACGCCGGTTGTGACTTCGTCGCTGTTGACCTGGAGAACGTGTTCGCTGAGACCAACGATGCTCAAAATGCACAGTTTGCGGTGATTGCCTCCAATACGTCGACGGAAGGCGCTGCTAACGTTACGGTCACCATGCCCGACGGACAGACGATGACTAAACTGATCTCACCGCAATCACTGGGAAAGTTCGAACTACCTCCGACGTGGTCACTATCAGGTACTGGCATCACAAGCAGCGCATTCCGCGTAACTAGCGATCGCCCCATCACACTGTATCAGTTCAATCCCTTATCGAATGTTGGAGTATTCTCTAACGACGCATCGGTGCTATTGCCCACCGCATCCAATGGAAACGAGTATTACATCGTTACGAAACCATCGACCCAATACAGTGCATACTTCGCAGTCGTCGCTACCTCCGATGGGGAAACGGAAGTGACTTTCACACCGAAGACTGACACTGCGGCAGGGGGAGGGATTCCAGCTGTCGCAGCCAATACACCACACACCGTCACCCTGACTAGGAACCAAGTACTAAGCATTACCACCGCCGACGGTGATGGAAAGGATTTAACCGGCTCGTTTATCCGTTCTAATAAGCCCATTTCGGTCATGAGCGGACATATATGCTCGATTGAAAACGATGCAGTGCCACCAAAGTGCTGCTGCGACCACCTTGAGGAACAACTGACTCCCGTGAACGCCTGGGCCAAGGAGTATATTATTGGACGCTCTAAGCCTCGCGGAACGGAGTCTGACTACATTCGAATCGTCGCCTCGCAGGACAACACCACCGTAAGTGTGACTCCAGCGGTCACACTTCCATCCTCAACAGTGTTGAACGCCGGTGACGTGTGGGCCTTCAAAACGAATACCGATATGAAGGTGTCGGGCGACAAGCCCATCATGGTGGCGCAAATTCTGGCGTCTAGCCAAGATATCTCGACATATGGGGAGTTCTGTAGTGCAGGAATTACGGACTGTGGTTTTCCGTATTCCTGCACCGAGATGGACCCCTTCGGAATAACAACCTTGTGTATGCCACCAAAGTGCGTGACAAGAAATGACTGCCCCGAGAGCCACTCCTGCGAAGAGATCGACCCATCCGGTTTGGAGCAAGATGAATGCTATCCTATTGGCGACCCGGCACTGATCATCGCGGTACCGATTGCGCAATGGCAAAATGAGTACGTTTTTCTCACGCCCGATAGCTATCTTGAAGACTACGTAACAATCGTCGCGAAGGAGGGAGTCCAGGTGACTCTCGATGACATCACACTCCCCTCAAATTCATTCGTGACCGTCAGTGGAACCGCATATAAGGCCTATCGGCAGCGTGTAATCGATGGCGTACACCGAATCAGCGCAACCGGCCCTGTGTCCATCATGGTGTATGGATACGACAAAGATGTGTCATATGGATACCCAGGGGGCCTAGGTCTCTCCTCGCAAGAGTAGGCTTTCACTAGTTTGCCGTCTGCGCGCTCCATGCGCTCGGCACAATCACGCTCAAGTCATGGCTGCTGGCTTCTATTTGCAGCGGAGTTCGAGTCAGCGCCGCCGATAGGCGCCGTGCATGCGTTAGCCCACGGCCGATCTGGTCACACAGTCCCATTCGTCGGACTATTGATACCAGCAGAGGATTCCTAGGTATTGAGCGCCCACCCTCTGTAGATAGGAGTTCGAGCATCTGAGGCTCGCATACTGGTCCTCCAGGACTTCGAATGACGACCCTGTCGTCGAATATGAATATAGCTACTCGAGCAGTGCGCTTCAGGTCACGATGAATCAAAGCATTCACAATGAGCTCTCTCATTGCTTCTGGCGCATACATCTGCTGCGTTTGTTCGGTAACTTTTACCGTATCCGGTACAGGTTCCACCATGCCCGTGTGAAGCACGAGAAACTCGATAGATTGACTTAGTAACTGCGGTATCGGCCCTTCCAAATCTGACTGTGCGACGACTGGATCGGAAATGGTTCGTCCTCGTACCCGAACACACGACATACCCCATTGAGGGAACATTAGCTGTGGCAAACTACCGAAACAAAGTAGCCCCACCGCGGTAGGATGAATATGCTGCCCCGACTTTGCAAGGAGCCCGGCTCGCAAGGCGACACGCTCCGCGTCGGCGGTATCCCCAAACAACTCACGGGCAAAGGTCGATAGCTGTTCCCCATCTAATTCTTCGACATCACACTGACGAAGTGGAGCGCGCTCATTGAATCCACCAAGAGCTAAGGTCGTACTCATCTGGCGAGATCCAGCTCCACAAAGAAACGGTCCAGGTCTCCCTGCGAGTTATAAAAGTGTGGCGATACGCGAATACCGCAGTCTGGTCGGTAGTCGACAATCACGTTCCTCTCAATCAGAACGTTACAAACATGCTCAGCGCCTTCAAAATTTAGACACACCATGCCGCTTCGTAATTCGGGGTCGTGCGGGGTACGAACGGACAAACCGCGTTCCAAGGCCCCTTCAATGACCGATGAGGTCAATCGTTGGCTGCGAGCACGAATCGCAGGTACACCGATTTGCCGGATCATTCGTAATCCCTCTCTAGCCGCAAACATGGCCGGGACGTTGGGCGTACCGGCAAGAAAGCGAAGAGCGGTAGGATGTGGGTCAGGTACCGAGGTGGTTGGTTCGTAAGAAAACGGACTGGCGAGCCCAAACCATCCGGTTAGACGCGGATCGAGGTCTGGGAGTATTGCTGGATTCACATACATCCAGCCTGCCCCAGGTCCGCCACAGAGCCACTTGTGGCA
>PKDL01000161.1 GCA_002863065.1 Pseudomonadota bacterium | reverse complement strand
ATTCACCGCCCGCCCCCGTCCCGTGGCATCGCCCAGACGCCCGAGGTTTCGTGGATTCATGAAGTGGTCGATGGTCTTTCTGGAGTATCTTCCGCTCAAACTTGCCTCCGGCCTCGGCGGTGATTGTCACCGTGCAGTATCGCGATTGCAAACCCACGAACCATACATGTCCCAGCCTAATGGGTGTTCTGATGGAAGACACCCTGATTTTCGCTAAATTATGGCCAACCTCAATGTGACAAGGCACGCACCAACTAGCAACCTTCTGTCATCCCCTTCAGCGAAACCTAGCGGCTCAAATATTTTGCCTTGAAAAAGAAACCAGAAACATGCTTTTCACAGGGTCACGTGTTGGCATTTCGTACACGTCATGAGGTAAAGCAGTAGGCAGTCGCACTGTGGTTTTCAAAAACCCGACCAACGGAGTGAGAGCAATGTCTGAGGGCTTCAATCTTACGCAACACGGAATTACCGTACGACATATCCTTCGTAACCCCGCAGTGCCCCTGTTGTACGAGCAAGCACTTGTTGCCGAGTCCGGTACTGCGATCACGAATACTGGTGCACTCGTGGCCCTATCGGGTGAGAAAACCGGCCGCACCCCGAGAGACAAGCGCATTGTCCGAGAAGCGAGCTCCGAAAATGAAGTGTGGTGGGGGCCAGTGAATGTTGAGCTGGACCGTGAAAGTTTTGTCATCAACCGACAACGTGCACAGGACTTCCTCAATACGAAAGAGCAGCTCTACGTGATCGATGGATACGCCGGTTGGGACCCCAAGTACCAGCTGAAGGTGCGAGTCATTTGTGCGCGGGCATACCATGCGCTGTTTATGCACAACATGCTGATCCGTCCCACAAAGGAGCAGCTCGCAAACTTCGGCGAACCCGATTACGTCATCTTAAATTCGGGACAGTTCCCCGCGAACATAAACACCAAAGGGATGACATCGGATGCGAGTATCTGCCTCTCATTCGACGACAAACAGCTCATCATTCTTGGCTCACAATATGCGGGCGAGATGAAGAAAGGTATCTTCACGGTGATGCACTACCTGATGCCGAAGCAGGGCGTCTTATCGATGCATTGCTCCGCCACCGAAGGTGCTAATGGCGACACGTCCGTATTGTTTGGGCTCTCCGGCACAGGGAAAACTACGCTTTCCGCGGACCCGAAACGGCAGCTGATTGGCGACGACGAGCACTGCTGGTCGCACGACGGTGTATTCAACATCGAGGGCGGTTGTTATGCGAAGATGATCGACTTATCCGCCGAACAGGAACCCGAAATTTACAATGCACTCAAGTTCGGTTCCGTCATGGAAAATGTGGTGTACGACGAAGCAACACGACAAGTCGACTTCAACGACATATCCATCACACAAAACACCAGAGGTAGCTACCCAATAGAGTACATTCCCAGTGCGAAGATCCCGTGCATGGGCGGACATCCGAAAAATGTGATTTTCCTCACATGCGATGCCTTCGGCGTACTTCCCCCTGTCAGCAAGCTAACCTCCGCGCAAGCGATGTACCACTTTATCAGTGGTTATACGGCAAAGGTTGCCGGCACGGAGGTCGGTGTGACGGAGCCAGAAGCTACTTTCTCACCATGCTTCGGCGGACCGTTCTTAGTCCACCACCCCGCACGCTATGCGGAGCTACTTGCCGAGAAGATGGAGCAACATGGTGCTACGGCATGGCTGGTAAATACCGGCTGGTCCGGTGGCGCATATGGCACAGGCTCTAGGATGAGCCTCAAGCATACTCGTGCCATTATCGACGCGATTCATTCTGGCTCTTTATTACAGGCCAACACCGTCATCGACCCTATCTTTGAGCTGGAAGTACCGCTTAGCTGCCCCAATGTCCCCAGCGGAGTATTGCAACCAAAAGACACCTGGGAAGATGACGCGGAATACGATGCAACCGCTAGAAAGTTGGCCCACCTCTTCGCAGAGAACTTTAAGCAATACGAGTCCGGAGCCGGACAGGACGTGAAGGCGGCAGGTCCGAAATTATAAATAAACGACCACACGAATGGTTGCACACGATTAAATAATCAATACTACTGCTACGCCCTCAACATGGTAGGCTTCCCCCATGGACGAACCACCACGCCTATCAGCGGAAGAACTTCAATCACTGTACTGGGACATTCTGGAACGTTGTGTCAACGGACGAACGGAAGGACACCGCTGTCCCGAGTGTAGTGGCGAGCTTACATGTGAGCTAGAAGAGGATTTCCAGGTGAAAATTGAGTGTGCGGCGTGCCGCCGAACGATTACCGCCCAGGTGGGATAGCTACTCCGAAGGGCTTTGTACTTGACACTACTTCTCTTAAGTCTTGCTGTAACATTCGTGGGTCCCACGCTTGCTTGGTGCGGGCGGCGAATACCCGGTATCGCGAGTGGCACTGATGCCTTTATCGTGGTCGCTCTGGCCGGTTTGGTGTTCTTTCATCTACTACCGGAGGCGCTTTCAACCGGAGGTGTCCTTTCCGCTGTGGCTGCATTCGGCGGCTTCGCACTTTTACCGTTAGCTGAGCGAATCACGCTCAGCGATACCGACAAAGTACGTCATACTGTCCTTCTGACCGCTCTCGCAGGACTACTCCTTCATGCCTTCACAGATGGCGCAGCTCTAAGCGTGATAAGCGTCCATTCTCATGAACAACACCTGGTGAACGACCACGCGGAACACCACAACGACACACTTGCCTTCGGACTTGCCCTAGGGGTTATTCTTCATCGCCTACCCGTTGCCTTGGGTGTTTTCTGGGTTGGACAGGCATGGTCGAGCGCCAGAACCGGATGGGCCGCTCTCTTCGTTCTCGGGGGATGTACTGTGGCTGGGTATCACGGTGGAGTCGCATACATTTCCGGTATCCAACCAGTTCACCTGGCGATCTTCGAGGCATTCGTTGCCGGCTCCCTTCTTCACGTCGTATTGTCCAGGTATTCAATTTTGCTTTGCACAGATGTAAACACAGAGTACGTCTGCCCAGATGTGACATGAATTGGCAATTTCTCTCTCTCT
>PKDL01000239.1 GCA_002863065.1 Pseudomonadota bacterium | reverse complement strand
AGAATGTGCCTGGATTCATGGCACTTGGACCGTAGTGATAGAAGCCCATAAAACTTCGGTCTGGTCGACCACGAACGATAAACTCCACTTGCTCAAAAAAGTAATCGCGTCCGCCACGAGTGTCTCGGCCTGTGGTGAACGCTGGTCGGATGATACGGGGACCGAGACGAGGTACCAAAGCGTTGAGGTACCGGCGACACTGGTCCATCACGCTCAAGGCGGCATGAAAATCTGCATACGGTGGTGGGGCAAACCCTCGAAACTCCTTAGTAATCAATGGTCACTCCAATCCTTTGCCCGATGTCAGTAACTTTGTGTAGTCCACCTCGCGAACCCTCCTGCGGACATCCTTTAGCCGTGATGCCTTCAGTGACTTCGTGCCATCGACAATGCGTTCAGCTTCTATCTCAGCAGTCCGAAGGGTTTGAACCAGTGACAATAGCTCCTCTGGCGGCCCGAATGGCGTCTCTTCCTCCCAACGCGATACGATGTCTTGGGCTAACAGCCCGTTCCCTTGTCGCAGGGCAGTAATCAGGTCTAAAAAGGTAAACCAATGCAGCGCCTTGTACGCCTCAGCACTCGGTTTCCCATACATTTTCAGGCGTGCGAATACCGTCGACCAATATCTGCTGGCCGCCTCGGTATCACTCGCCTGATGTTCGGTATCAATAACCTGATGTATGGTCGACAGCTGATAGCGGCGCACGATACCCGTAGAGGCCATGAATTGGGCATCCGGCTGCGCTTCAAGGACCGGCTGAACAAATACTGGGCGTGACAAATTAAGCAATGCATCACTAGGGAATTGCCCTGAATCAGTCACTTGCTGAGCGACTTCAACGAGGTCTGGATACCGACGAACCAATGAATGCAAATACCACTTTCCAGCATACCTCTGCGTGTCGAATGTCTGCTGCACAATTGCTACATCCGGCCGGCGCCCCTCAATGATCTGTGAATACCAACCATTGAAGTATAAGCCGTAATACTGAAGCGATAACAATGACTTCGGCGGAATTGACTCAAATATGGGTTCAAGAAATGCCTCAACAGATGTGTCCTGAGATACATCGTACATACGGGGCGTGTACACCGACGCTAGGCTAGCAATGATGCTAGCTGAGACGCCTACCAGTCCAAACATGCGACCGTATCCTCTGCAGTATCGGACCACTACAGGTACTGATAGACCAACTCCCGCGCTACACATCGCGACTGCTAATGCAAAGTAGCCATGATCATCGGGATTGGCTGGGTCTATAAACATGAGAGACTTAGTCATCAGGCAACAAATATAGCTTCCGACCAGCAGTGCTCCGTACCGCCATGCTGCGCCGATGACGCCGACCCAACCGATGATCGCGAGGAGAATAGCTGGTATGCCGAGTTGCGAAAGCGTAACAGCTGATGCGAACAGCATGTTATCGAACAGAGACGCATTCCTAACGCTTGAATCGACTGACCCCTGAAATGCTGCCGCAGTGAGCGTATCCCAGAACCTTGCAAGGGTCGTGGGATGTCCCCAATCTATGACGGGCCATGTTCCGGAACGGATTGGGATGTAGGCGTATACGACCAGGGCCATTAGCCCCAGAAGCACGCTGTATAAACCGGTTGCACTTGCGAGCAGGTGACGCCCCTCACGGCAACTCAAAAGAATCATTACGGGCGTGATGAGCGAGAAAAATATTAGGTAGTGATGATTCCCAATTGCCAGACCAGCGATCACGGCGACCACTGTCATTACGTTTGCTTTACGCGTTTCAAGCCAACGAATGACGAGCCAAAGAAGCAGAAGAGCTAGCAGTAAATTTAGCGTATAGACCTCAGCTCGAACGGATTGCTCCCAGCACGCACGCGATATCAAGAGTCCCACGCCCGCGACAACGCCTGCGATTTCTGACGTCTTTCGCAGTGAGTCACCCTGCACCTTCTCGGCAATGCGAAACGTAATATTTGCCAGCACACAAGATGCGCATATTCCGCAAAGCGCACTGAAGAGATGAATGCGAAATGCGAGCCCGCCTAAAGGTATGAAGGACAATAGCTTCGCTAGGAAGATATATGTCGGATGACCCGGAGGGTGGACCACACCCAACGATACCGCCCCAGCGATAAATTCACTCGGGTCCAGCCATAAAGGTCCCGCCGCGAGAGTGGGCAGGTACAGAGCCGCTCCAATGGTAGCGACAATCACATTGATCCAAACCGACACGCGCCACTGTACATCGAGCGGGAGTCACGCATCGAGTTTGCAACGATTAATTACAGAGATCCGAGTCTAGCCTGAAGCACAGAAGCCACAAACATGGTGTAGAGACTATCTGTTCGGCAACGACATAGTCTGGCGCGTACACCGATTCATAGGTTGAACGTAGAGGTGTGCGAGCCACGAGTTGTGCCCTATCTTGTGTGGAGTCAACGAGGGAGGCGTTTAGTTCGGTACCCGAAATGTCACAGTCCGCCCATCACCGGACAAACGGCAGTGCGTCAAAAACTCTTTTAGCCCCATGCCAAGTGAATTCTGATTGCGGTGCCAGTACGTGAGGACCTCACGCTTTACTCGCACACGACTGTGGCCATGAAAGATGCGCTCCGCGGAAACGGGCTGGGTTTGTGAAACCATCCTATACCTCCTCGACAAACAAGACCGTCAGCTCAACCAGCTGCGGATTTGGAGTTCAACATTTTTTCTTGTCTGTGCACCGCGCTGCATCGCGGTGCCGGGTATTCGCAGGAGGGCGAAAACGAAGGCTAGCGAGCTAACACGGTGCAGCTAATACTGGGAACGTCCATAGAAGAGACGATGCTCCTTTTAGTTACACACGAGCCGCTTTTACTCTTGGAGCGAAACGGCGTCAACTATCAAAGTGGATTCGGTCTAACGCCGCGTTGCTTTAGTCGCAAGCGTTCACCCCGGTTGGCGGCGGTAGGAGACGGTTATGATTCAACTTTATGTTGGAATATAGCTGATTGCCCGGGGCTCTCCTGCACACTGACACGTATGAAGTCGATGCGAGCCGAAGGGATTGCGTCTTG
>PKDL01000242.1 GCA_002863065.1 Pseudomonadota bacterium | reverse complement strand
TTCGAATAAAGGGAAGTCTCGGGTGTACCTGAATGGTCGTTTGTCTACGGTTAGTGACTTGAAACGGGTCGTCGGCCCACTGGTCGATATTAGCAGTCAGCATGCACATACGAGCCTGCTCAAAATTCCAAAACACCGCGCAATCCTTGATCGGTATGCGGATCTCACGACCTTAATTGACGCATATACAAAGGCCTACTGTGCTTGGAGTGACGCTAAAGAGGAGCTGAGTGCGATGGTGAGTGCGGAACGTGACCGTATGGATCGGCTCGATCTTCTGCGACTCCAACTCAAAGAAATAGAAGAGGTTAGTCCCCGCGAGGGTGAGATAGTGTCACTATCGGGAGAGGCAGCGGTGCTTCAAAATGCGAGTGACCTTATAGCTGCATCGGCACGAGTTGAGGAACTCCTTTACAGCGGGTCCAAACCAGCGGCTGATGTCGTTTCCGATGCTGAAACAGAGTTGCGAGGTATGGAAGGTGCTGACCCTCAACTTGGAGTATTGGCAGATAGGTTGGAGTCGGTTCGTATAGAGCTTCAGGACATTGGTTTAGAAGCAAGGGACTATCGACACCGTGTGGAAGTAGACCCTCGACGTCTACATTTCGTAGAAGAGCGGTTGGACGCGTTAAGAAGACTTGTTCGCAAGTATGGACCTGAGGAACAGGACGTCATTTCACGAGGCGTACGGATGCAGCGTGAATTAGATGACCTCGAACAATACGATACTCTCCTGGTGGAGAAGCAGCATAACGTCGAAGCAGCCAAAACAGTCCTAGATAAAGCAGCTCGAGCCCTTACAAAGGCGAGGCAGTCTGCCGCTGTGGCAGTGGGTAAAGACATTTCACAGGAGGTCTCGCAGCTTGGGATGCCCAAAGCCATGTTCGAGGTAGTGGTAGAGCCGCTTCCTGAGCTACAGATTCATGGTGCGGACCATGTCGAATTCATGTTGAGTTCAAACGTTGGTGAGCCTCCCAAACCATTATCGAAGGTAGCGTCGGGAGGGGAATTGAGTCGGGTCATGCTTGCGCTGAAACGCGTACTAGGGCGAGTCGATACAGTCGCCTGCTATGTCTTTGACGAAGTTGACTCTGGCGTAAGTGGGGCCGTTGCCGAGCAAATCGGCATGAAGTTGAGAGAAACGGCGAAAATGCGGCAGGCTCTTTGTATTACGCACCTACCGCAAGTGGCTTGTCACGCGGACCATCAGCTTCGCGTTCATAAAGAAGTAAGTTCTGGAAGAACCGTGACCCGTGTAGCGAGGCTTAATTTTGAAGAACGGCGAGAGGAGATTGCACGTTTGTTGGCCGGGCTACGTGTAACGGAGGAAGCTCGGGCCCAAGCCGAGAGCCTTTTGCTTGATGCGGCGAGTGGTTGGACTTAGCCGGGTATATGGTCGCCTAATCGATGGATGTGCGCGTCAGCTGCGTGCCAAAAAATAACTTGAGTCTGGTACGACCGATCGATTCGGCCAAACGTACTTTCGCCGCTTGCCGGACGATGGGTCCAGGCTGGGTTATACCGATTCGTCGAATACCTTCCCAATCCTTGATGACATCGCGGATGCCGCTTTTCAGCGAACCCACCGCTCCTTCTGGACGGTTGCAGAATGTACTGCGTACGATATTTCGAAAGTCATCTTCGATTACGAATGTGCCAAATCCGATGGCAGATTCAGAGTGCAACACTTCCCCCGCGGTTGCTGCACGTTCCAACCAGCGCGACCCAAGGCCCCCGCTGCCATGAAACGTATGGCTTTCCCACGTGGATTTTCTTACAGCGATCAAGTCAAAGGGCTCCGCTTCCAGTTGCTCGAACCGGAGGGCCTCGTAAGTGCTCAGAGTTGGTGACGGTTGTATACTCCCAGCTACTGCAACTACTCGTGGTTGTTCGAGCATGGGTTTGGTCAGCTCTTCCACAATGTTCGGCTCTACGGCAAGTGCGGGAGATATGATCACTAACAGGTCTCCCAAAGCATCTTTAGCCGCTTGGTCAAGAGATGAGCGAGCGACGAGAGCCGCATCTTGTAGGGTGATCCCCCTTACGTCATCGTATTGTTTTATTGCTTCAGTTACCTTCGGCTGACGTTCGCTTCGGACAACGATGACCTCGCTCTGTTTGGGTGCTGGCCGCCGAGCGAGGCATTTGAGCATTGTCTCGCCGGCCGGCGCCTCATTTGAGGACGGAATAATAATACTGATAGATACCTGTCGAGGCGCTTCACTCGGCGGCGGTGGCGGAACATATCGACGCTTTCGTTTTTGTTCGTTTGATGGCGTAGTGACCGTTTGCGAAACTGCAGCGGGCACCGGTGGTGAGTAGCGGGTACGGGGCTGTTTAACCATCGCTTTGTCTTCGACCGCTGGGGGCGAGTCACTGGGCGATGGGGCCGTTTCGAGCCATTGTGGCCGATATGCTGGTTTACGCCGTCGTCGTTGCGGTTCTGGCTCCATTGTTGGCTCCGAGGGAAGAACTGGCTCAGTACGCAACTGGTTTGGGCTCTTCCCCGGGGCTGGACTTGTTTTTTCTGCACTTTTGGACGTTGACGCAGTCGCTGGGGAGTTGCTTGGCTTCGTTTGCGCATCGGCGTCTCGTGAAGGCTTTGCAGACCTCTTTGCGTTCGTGTGCTCGGCCGCCTTTGTCCCAGGTTGAGGCGGTTTTTTGGGGCGTCTGCGCTCTTGTGAAGGCGTCGGAAGTGTGTCTATGCGCCGCGGGCGCCGGTCCTCTTTTTTACCGGATGATTTCGGTTCCGGAATGCTGTCTCCGCGTAAGTCGACGACGCCATAGGACGGCAGCGTTACGGGTGAGCGTTGGGCATATTGCTCTCGGAGCTCCGCATCGATGCTGCGGCGAGAACGCTTTGGTTCTGTTACCGCTTTCTCTGTGGTCCGCCTTGAGTTGGCTGCGGCCTTTGTTTTCGTAGCAGCCTTCTTTGGTGCGGCTTTCGTTTTAGCAGCGGCCTTCGTATTGGCTTCGGCCTTTGTTTTCGTAGCAGCTTTCTTTGGTGCGGCTTTCGTTTTAGCAGCCGCTTTCTTTGGCGCGGC
>PKDL01000053.1 GCA_002863065.1 Pseudomonadota bacterium | reverse complement strand
CAAAGTGGGTAGTGCGATTTCAACAATACGACGCATCGTACATGAAGCCGGATAATTATCCGGCCACTCAAGTGCGCGCTGCACTAAATACCTTGCTCTCTCGCAGCGTCGCAGCAAACACGACAAGCCAGCCGCCGAGCAACGTTGGTAAATCATGATGACAGCAGGCCCGAAACACCATTTGACTGCGGTCACCATAATCAAGGCAAACAGCATCCGTGTACCGGAGAAAAACTTTCGCACCATGGGGCAGCGGCCCCTGTTTAGATGGACTCTTGATACGCTGAGCTCAATAGACGAATTTGACGCGATTGTGGTCGACACCGACGCAAAGGACGAACTTGAATCGTTCGGCTTACCCAATGACCCTAGACTCGTAATACGTGACCGACCAGACGCTCTTCTAGGGAACCATGTAACTGCAAATGCTCTACTTGACTCAATTTTGGCGGACCACCCATCCGACACCTATTTGATGACACACGTTACCAGTCCTTTCGTTAGTTCAACCTCAATACGCCGCGCAATCGCTGCGTATGATGCCGCTACGCAGGCAAAGAGGGCAGACAGCCTTATGTCGGTGACACGTATGCAAAGTCGATTTTACCGACAAGATGGCTCAGCAGTGAATCATGACCCCAGGCACCTCGTGCCTACGCAAGACCTGGAGCCATGGTTCGAAGAAAACTCAGCTCTGTATGTTTTTTCGGCAGCTAGCTTCAATAGGACGGGCTCACGTATTGGGCAGACACCTCTGATGTTCCCTTTACCGGCGCTTGAGGCCGTGGACATAGATACGTTACACGATTGGACGCTGGCCAATACGATTGCAACTGGCCTCCAATATAGGAATGAAAACTAACGCGAACCGTTTGTATGAGTGGTGATCTCACGTTCAAAGTGCGCAGCCAAGCCACCGATGCCAATAGGTAATAGGACCAATCCAACCATTGGCAGGCTGGATGAGCGCACCACAGACACTCCATCTCTCCACAACACGACCGATGGCATCACCTCAAAAAAGCCACTCAGCAATGCCCCAACAGCCACCAACCAAGCCGAAAGTATCGTCAACACGATGCCAGCGTGTTTGGACACCTTACCAAACAAAAGTGCAATTCCTGCGAGAACGAGCAGAGCACTCAGTGATGACTGAAACACAGCCGCGCCAAGTCTAGACGGATCCGACCACGCGGCCTGCAGTACTGTCCAATCTGATCCAGAAACGAAGGATGCTGCAAGCAAGGCGATGAGCCCAAACGTTACCAGCCGAGCAAGAGCAGATGCCTGATTGGACGTCCGCCAAGACATTCCTGAAACCAATAGAAGTGATAGAAGACCAGACTGACTCGGCGGCGGTGCCCCACCAACCAGTGAGACGATGCCGGCCACCATCAGTATGACTATCGCGTATACCAGCATAGTACCTGACTGAAAGAGCGCCCATAGCAAAGACGCTACACCAGCCAACGCTACGAGAAGTTCAGTATCGAGTGCCATCAATAGAGAAAATGGAGATACCAGCAACCCATTCTGGGTTACTTCGGGGAGACTCACGAACAGAAGTAACAGTAAACCGCCGGACCATATGCCGCCGCGTAGAAGTGTCAGTCCGAACCAATTAGAGTCCACCGAAGCGGTAACAGCTTGGTCAACTGGGAGCAGAGCCTCTAGCGACATACTGGCGCTGACTGCCTCCTGCCCCAATGTTGGCGTATTCCCGTCACGCTCCCATACCAAGGGAGGAACCGACACGGAGGGGATCCAACGTCCTGAGTTCGGTGACCCCTCTTCTGATTCGCCCGAAGCACCAAGCTGCCTAGATTTATCCTGTTCTTGGTCGTTGCCGCTGGCCAATAGGTCATCGGTACTGAGCCACTCCACTATGCCACCGTCAGGCTCTACCGCTTCTGTGCATACAGCAACAGTGAGGGTATCTTTTGGATTCTTCGGCATGTCCGAGCGGAGTGCCGGTATATCGTTTTGGTCTGAAACCACAGGGTCGCTGGTCACACCCAAGCGCCCAGCACGGGCCACCAGCGACAGTGAGGGTTCCGTGGGTACCATCTCCGAACAGTCTGGCACATCGACAAGCGGAGTCACATTGGGACTAACGTCCAAAGCATGTGGCCGAGACGATGCTGCCGGATACTTCTCAGACTCGGAATAAAAACGTTCACCCGCCGCTGAAGCCGCCCCATCAATAACTGCAACAACGGGTACAGCATCGTCCTCCACTGCGTAGTCTGTGAGCCCGGGCTGCTGCGCATTACCCACGTAATCCAATTGCCAGACAGCGGAATGACCTTGCGCCAAACGCTCCCGCACGGCAGGAGGACCTTTCGTAAGAAATGGAGATGGCACTGTAGCCGTCGGCTCAGCTCCTGGCGCACGTGCGCGCACACTAGGGGGTGGCCCTAAAATAGGCCCCGCTTTCTCAGCTGCAATGGACAGCGTAGGTGTCAATGTAGCTACAGACTGGGACTCTAAAATAGCTTCAGATCGTAACCTGGGCTTTCGCGCCGTCCGGCGCTCTTGAGAGCGTAGAGGCGGCCCGTGAGAATGGCGACGTTCCGGAACCTGGTACCGCGGAATATGCTGTACTTCTTGCACCCTAGGTACCGGGGGAGCCAACGTGCGGAAAGCAGCGCCAGACTCAACCTCTGAGTGCTTTCGGCGAGCTTCTTGAGCCTCACCGGGGTGCGGCGGTGATAGTCTTTCTCTGTTGCTGTACATTCGAGAGGTGCCGTCCCCATGCCGTGGAAAAAACCGCTACCAAGCGACATGGCGCCCTATGCAGTCATCACAGGCCGAATGTAAGGCCGGATATACACTTACGCAATTTACTCGGTAGTTTCGAGTCGAGGCCGTATCGTGGACGAATCGACAACCACTGGATTATCCCTCCACCATCTCTAACGTCTCACGCGCCCACTCCGAGTCAATCGTTCTCAAGACTGTCTTCGACGCCGTTGAAATAGGCTCCACTTCACTCCAGATGGTCCCCTCCAAAAACCGCAGTGTCCTTGGATCCTGGTTTTCACC
>PKDL01000326.1 GCA_002863065.1 Pseudomonadota bacterium | reverse complement strand
GATCGAATTGAGGTTTGAACAAATAATTAAGAGGCAGAAAACCATTCATGGCGCTGAGCCTGCTGGGCCTAGTTGGCCAGTGCCTGCTGTTGTTTTGTCGGACACAACTTTGTTGGACACAGCAGATCGCAGTCTGCGATGAGGTCAAGGCGACGTGCGAATACGGGGTGCTTGAAGACTGCTGCTTGATGGATGCTGATTGCGATGACGAAAGCAATTGCACAATCAATACGTGCGTAAACAACGTGTGTGCATCGACCCCCAACCCGTCAGGTGAAGGCTGCTGCAACACCATTGACGACTGCGAGCCAGGGGATGAGTGTATGGAACTCACTGCGTGTGAGGAGTACCACTGTATGTACGAGGTTATTGGGTGTTGCAGCGACGAAGATTGCGATGATGATATTCCATGTACAGTCGATACTTGTGTAGAACTGGAGTGTCAGAACACGCTGGATCTCACCTTGCCAAACTGTTGTGAAACTACGGCAGATTGCGATGATGGCAACCTGTGCACCAATGAGCTATGTGACGCCTCGAATCAATGCTTTAATAACCCCATTCCACTCTGTTGTTTCGTGCCTTTGGACTGCCTAGACCTTGAATCCGAAACCTCAGAAGACTGCATCAACAATGCGTGTGAATACACGTGGTGTGAATCCGAGGTTTTTGAGGAGGCAACGGCGCCCGTGGATATCGTTTTCGTGGTGGATCAGTCCGTATCAATGACTGACGAAATACCTGCGGTGCGAGACTACCTCAATGACTTTGCTGGCTGGATCGGATCGGCAGGCCTCGACTATCACGTTATTTTGTTGGCCACCCGATATCAGGGTGAAAATAAGATATGCATTGAGCCTCCGTTGGCCGGACCCGGATGCGCTGACTCTTCGACCTTTCTTCAGGTGGAGGTTCAGGTTGGTAGCAATGACCCGTTGCAGAAAATCATTGATAATATCGACGATATTGAGGGCTTCATGCGTACCGGAAGCGTCCGCCAAATCGTAATAATCACGGACGACGACAGCAACCTACCTGGTGCTGATTTCAGCTTTTTCTTATCCACACGCCCGGAATGGGAAGATTGGACATTGCATGCTTTAGTTAGCCCTGACGCGGGAACCTGTTCGGCAGCATCGGGTGAGGTATATCTAGAACTTGCCTCGCAGTCAGGAGGGGTGGTTGCAGACATATGCGGTACAGGTTGGACAGGCAGCTATGAGGCCGTGGGGCAAACCGTGTCTACAGCCACGACCTCATTCGTCCTACCATACGAGGCGGAGCTCGGGAGTCTTCAGGTCAAGGTGGGAGGACAATTACAACAACAGGGCAGCGATTGGTCCTACGACGATGAGACCAAACGCGTGACTCTCATCGGGGTCTTACCACCTGTCGGAACTCCTATTGAGATATGCTTCGGACCTGTTGGATACGAGCCCGTTCTTGTGAGCCAGGACGCACCAAATCCTCCGTAAATTCTGGAGGTGTCCTTCGCTTCAGCACTACGGTCACGGCATTGTTGGACGCGTGATGGTCGACGTATCATACGAAGGTTTTTCGGCCGAATACCTTTCTCCGGTTGACGTACGTGTTCTACGCGCTAGGCTCCACGACCTGCGGGTGTTTCCCGCATGCCGGGATGGCGGAATTGGTAGACGCAAGGGACTTAAACTCCCTTGTCCTAACTAGGACGTGCGGGTTCAACCCCCGCTCCCGGTACTTCTAGAATTGGTTGGCCGGTTGCTGGGTGCGACGCATTTCAGTGACCGGCCGTCAATCTCCATTGTATGCGCTGCGAACGCTATCCGCTGACCGCAACTTAATGAATGACGCAGGTACGAAGGGTGTCACGACGGTTATGACGAAATCTGTCCGGACAACGAGTCCATGGCTAGCGTTGCTGGGCTTCTTCATTTTGAGTTATGCAGTCGCGGCGCTTGGCGGGCTCTCGACAGCTGCGTCGGTGAAGGGCTGGTATACCGAAATAAATAAACCGTCATGGACTCCACCGAACGTAGTGTTTGGGCCTGTTTGGACCATACTCTATGGGTTGATTGCATGGTCGGGTTGGCGGTTCTGGAAGCGCCATGCCTCGAATACACGCACTTCTACACTTCGACTATTTGCCATGCAGATGGTCCTCAATGCGCTGTGGTCTCCCGTCTTTTTCGGTGCGCAGCAATATCTAGCGGGTGCCGTTGTTATAGTGGCACTGGCCTTATCAATCGCTGCGCTTATTGCTGTGGGCCGGCGTGTGGATGCCGTCGCTGCATGGACTTTGGTTCCATATCTCTTGTGGGTGCTTTACGCCTCTACCCTCAATATCGGGATATTTGTTCTCAATCCTTGAATCGGTTTGTTTCGGCGAGTTTCGTGGTTGCGACCTGGATGCGGCGTCGGCACCATGGTCGCATAGTATATCAAGGAGGTCCTTGTGCGGGGTGATGATAGCGGAGCTCGATTTGAGCACAGCTCAAAATACGCTCGGGTGTGGGAAACATATACTGCCGGGTGGAAAGAGGGCGCAGGATTGCCGATGGAGGTTCCGCTGTTTCAAGAGCTGATGAAGCAGTCATCGTTCGTGCGAGACGCCATCGAGCTGCAGCGTTACCCCGTAGCAAAACGACAGCTTGAGGGATATGTATCCCGCATGGCATTTGCGTATGAAGAGTCATCCCAGGATCTGGGCCTAGTGGAACTGGTAGCTACGTATGCACCGAAGAGGTTGACCGTGCCCAACCTGGTGCAGAGCCTAAATCAAATTAACACAGATGCGGTCGGTGAAGCACTACTACGACGATTCCTGACCGCCGCGAACACACTCGGTAGGCAACAGGCATATGCGTTTGTCCAGCAGGTATTCGCGGATGTACCGTATCAAGCCGCGGTCCACCCTAATCTGCTCATGGGTTGTGCGGATGAGGGCATGATACTGGATCCCCATTGGATACTGAGTCTGCTGTCGAATTACCATTCCTCAGAGCGAGAATCGGTAGCTGCAGTGCTTCTGACTGCAGTCCGGCATGGCTGGGGAGACGAGATAGCTCGAGAAT
>PKDL01000236.1 GCA_002863065.1 Pseudomonadota bacterium | reverse complement strand
GCAAGAGGCCGAGTAGCTGCGCTTCCGAAATGCGGTCTTATCGCCGCTGAGAGCAACGAGTGTAGTCAGGTACCGAGACCCCAGCAGGGGGAGATTTTGCTGGGGACCATTCTACCCGACGGTAGGTTTATGCCGTCCTCTCATGCATTTTTATCACTTGGCACAACGATTGCTGACTAGTTTGTTGACGCCGGTTGCTGGCGTATTTGCATAAGGAGGACACGATGACTTGGAAAGTTGCACTTTGGTTGCTTGCTCTTAATCTGACCACAGGTTGCACAATCATGTTCGATCTGACTGACGCACACTGGTAGGTCGCGACCTTCTCTAGCAGGCCCAAAGGGTCAGACTATGGGCTCATCGACCAGAACCGTAGGCTATATACCGCGCTCCGACGCTGTATATGGCTCTCCAATGAGGATGCCTCTGGAGGGTAGGTCCAGTGCCAAAATGCGTGTATGAAGCCCTTGTGATTGGTGCCGGTATCTGCGGGCTCAGTACGCTGTATCACCTACAGCGTCTCGGATGCCGCTCTATGGCACTGGTGGAGCAGTTTCAGCCATGGCACACGCGAGGAAGCTCTCATGGAACCTCCCGGATCACCCGAAGCAGTTACGACAAAGACGTCTATGTTGAGTTGATGCAGGTGGCCCATCATCTGGAGTGGCCCCGATTGGAACAGGATACGGGTCAGCAGCTTATCTTCCCTACGCCCGGTGTATTGTTTGGCCCAAACGACGGTCCAATTCGTGATTACGCGGAAGCCGTACAGCGCGTAGGTATTCCCATCGACGTGGTATCGCCTCGAGAGGCACGGATACGGACACCAATGTTCCGGTATCAGCCCGAGGACATGATTCTTTTTGACCCCACATGCGCAGTCATCGCGGCCGCTGATGTCTTGCGTGCGCTGCAGGCGAAAGCAGCCTCAGCAGACTGCTTTTTCAACACCCGGGTGCAGCGCATCGACGTCACCAAAGACCCAATTGAAGTACACACGGATACCGGAGTGATTGCCACCGAACGGCTCGTAGTAGCGGCTGGTCCCTGGGTCGATCATCTGGTGCCGTCTCTCACATCGAGCGTGTCCGTGATTCAGCAGACTGTGGGGTATTTCGAGATGGATGGTGTCAGTACATCGTACGAGCCAGGAGTATTTCCTGTCTGGATCTATCTCGAAAAGGACCAGAATGAGCACTTCTATGGCCTGCCCCAGTTCCAGCGTCCCGGCATTAAAGTCGCTCGACACATCACCACGGGGCTATCGGGAAACCCCGATCAACCTGCGCAGACCGATCCACTCCGCGTCGCCGACCTAGAAGACTTCATATCGCGAAAGTTCCACCCAGCAGCGCAGCGATTGGTGGCAACTGAGCACTGTTACTACACGAATACGGCGACCACCGACTACATCTTGGACCGGCATCCCGACAATCAGCAGGTCGTCATTGGGGCGGGCTTCTCCGGGCATGGGTTCAAGCTGGGTCCTGTCTCGGGTCGCATCCTTGCGGAGCTCGTAATGCAGGGGAAAACCAGCCTTCCGGAGTTTGAAGCGCATCGGTCGCTGTTTCAGATCCCATCACTGGATTCGTACGGATAGGGCCTGCGAGCCGTGTTCAGATGCCAGGTACGTCCTTCAGTTCAGGGTAGGCTATGGTTTGCCGCGCGCGTAGCCCTCTATCGACTTCCCAAAGGTTGTCGCGTATCGTTCGGTGCATGGGAAAGCAAAGCGATAGCACACTCAGGGGTGGGTCTATCTCTCGTGAGGGAGATGCATCCGAACGGCTATTTCAACGGATCGTAAGTCATGCCACCGTACCGTCTGAAGGCGCAGCATATGGGGATGTGCGTATGGTGGTGGGCAATAGCGTCCACTACATTGAGATCAAAAAATGCGGCAGCAAAAAAGGGGGTACGCTCAATCAAGTGAGGGCCATCAAGTACATTCCGCTTGTGGTTCATCTCCCGAATCAAACGCCACATTGGATGGTGATCCCTCCGAACGTACTGGTGGAACGCATGGCGAAGAGACCTCGTGGCCAGCACACAGAGATCGCATTGGAGTCCGCGGCGATTAGTGTGAATGCATCCCTCGATCCGTATCGATGCGACGAATCGGAGCTGGAAGCGCGCGTGGTAGCGGCCATTAAGGAGGGGCAAGCGAATGTGGAGCTATCTCGAGTGATGGAAGAGCTCAAACGAGATATTCGTAGGTTAGTTCGGCATACGGCGTTTGATGTGGAGGCCATCTCGAATGGTTCATTCCAATCACCTGATCTGGAATAGTTGTTGTTGTATCGCTGCGGCTCGGTTCCATGGGGCCATACCCATGAGACTCCCCAGGTCTTTATTCTGCGTTGATGTTTTATGTGGGTACCTAGCGGCTCTAAGTCGCTTGTTGCTCGACGCAACGCGATTGTCCTGAAACAGTAGGTGCGGATGAACGATCGTTCCGATAGCGCCGCAGTACCATTTGCGCCAGTAGGGTTAGTGTTACATCGCTGGGAGATTCCAGTGGTGTCCCTGCTCGCACTGTTGGGTCTTCTCTTCGTCACGTGGTTTCACCGAGACTTTGGTATCAGCTGGGATGAGGCCGTCGAGCTGTTTCAAGACCGCCAGGGCGAAGTGAACTGGCGATTCTGGAGTGAAGGGCTGCTCGAAAAAGACGCCATGTTCCACAACGGGCACAGCCCGTTCATCCTGTTCTTTATTTACGCGGGCGAAGTGCTGGGTATCGCGACCGGATGGTCACCGGACCCTATCGATACAATGCACTTTATGACGGGGCTGTTCGGTATTGCAGGCTTTGTCTTTGCTTGGCGTCTGGCGCGCTATGAGATGCCCGCATTCTGGGCTTTGTTGACTGCACTTCTGATCGTGAGCTGGCCTCGATACATCGGGCACAGTCTGGCCAACTTTAAGGACCTCCCATTTGCAGTCGCATGGCTCGCCTCTTTGGACTTCACGGTCAAGGCAATGAAGGATCCTACGTGGCGCCGAATGGTACATGCGGGGCTAGCGGTCGGTATATTACTCGCATTTCGCTTGGGTGGGCTTGTATTCGCTCCGATTGCGCTGGCGCTTAT
>PKDL01000196.1 GCA_002863065.1 Pseudomonadota bacterium | reverse complement strand
GGCTTCGTCACAGCTGTCGATTGTGCAGGCGATTGCATCATCAATGCTAGGTGCGGTTCCACTCACGCATCCGGTGTCAATGCTGCAGATTTCGCTTCCATTACAGAACGCGCCATCGTCGCATGCTGTGTCATCAGCAATGTGAACAACCTCGCCCATTTCGTCATCGCAGCTGTCGATGGTGCAGTCGACTCCGTCGTCTATTTTGGGTGCGTCCCCACTGACGCATCCGGTGTTAGGACTACAGCTTTCGACTCCGTTGCAGAACAGACCGTCATCGCAGGCAGTGTCGTCAGCAATGTGAAGGACTTCGCCGGTTTCCTCATTGCATAGGTCTTCTGTACACGCGATTCCATCCTCGAGGGGGTTCTCAGTAGCCGTAATACAACCGAGGATGGGATCACATACTTCTTGCCCATTACAAAACACACCATCATCGCAATCGATTACTGCACCCGGGATGCACTCACCCTCTTGGCACTCCCCGGCTTCAGTGCATGCATTGCCGTCATCACACGTTCCATCTCGGGATTCTTGTATGCAGCTACCTTCGTCGTCGCAGGTCGCTACGGTGCATGCGTTGCCATCGTCACATGAACTGTTTGGTGGTACTTGCCCATTAGCAATCGCATTCGGGGCAGCAGGTTGACCATCGTGAGTATCGACTCGGCACGTCAGTCGAGCGCACGACTCAAGCGTATCGATGGCGATTGATGCAGACGATATACCGGGGACGATAACGCCATTTACTTCCCAGATGAACGTGGTGCTTCCGGTGGGAATGACGGAGCAAGCGGCCTCATTGTCATTGATATCAAGGGTTACCGACTCAACTACTGCGGAAGTGGCATCCGGAACGTTAGGTGCTTCCGTTGATTCAGAGTTAGTTGCTTCGCAGCCTATCCAAGACAAACACAGGAAGAGACCTATGAACTGTGTTCGAGGTGCCGAGTGAAAACTCGTACATGATACGATGCCACGTATCGTTACTGGTGGTTTTGCAGTACGTTGGAGGTGCATACGTCTGTTCCGGCAGTTGAAGTTTTTATTTCACCAAAATGTATCATGAATCTGCACCGAAAAATCCCGCCGGTCTCTGCCTGTTTGTAGTTTCGCGACGTGAACGCTGTTCGTCATATTGAAAGATTGTATTTTTTTCCTTCAAATACGAACCGAATGCTCTAAGGGCTTCCGCTCAGCGGGCTCACACGTTAGAAGACGTGCCGCACGGTAAGGCTCATGTGACTAGTATCGAATGCGTGGCAAAGTGATGTTGAACACCCCAGGTCCAAAAACACAGGAACCCTCGTTGCCGCAATCTACATTGACGACCGGGTTTTTACGCAACGCGAACTTCGCGCGTTCAGTGGGCTGGGGGTTCGGTTGCCCGCTCGTTTTGTGGTTGTTCGACATTGCTCAGGCGTCGACGAGTTGGTTCGCGGTAGCGATTGCCGTGTCCTATCTGTATCCGGCAGCCATCGGTTGGTATTCGCATCGCGTATTGGACCCTGTCCGTTTGGTTATGTTCGGTCTGTCCTTCGAAGCGACTGCACTCGCGATATTCTCAGAAGTCGCCTGTGCTGATCCGGTATTCATTCTGGTGTCGGTCACTGTGACTGTGATCAACGCGCTCAGCACACGTGGCTTGCTGGGTATTGCGGTTGTACTGCCATTGTTTGCACTTACTCTCACGTTGGCGCATGGCAACCTTCGAGCCGTGCCTACGATTGCGGTACCGTTTTATTTACACGCACTGCTTGGACTAAATCTCATGGGTTACGTCGCGGTAGTCACCCATCTGGTGCATTCACTTACTCTTCGGCACGCGGCGGATAAACGAGAACTCATCGCGCAGAAGCTGCGCAACGACACGATACACCAGCACTTGGTCTCCACAATCGCCGACCCCTTTGTATCGGATGAAGCAGTCCTAAATATTATCGGACCTGAGCTGTCTGAAGAACAATCACAACGATATTTGCGGCGGGTACGATCGAGGCAGCAATGGGAAGCAGTTGGACGTCAAACTAAGAGCATTGTCCACGACGCAAAAAATATTCTCGTGCCTATCGTGGGGTTGAGTGCCGTACTGGAGCATATGGTTCGCGACGACGATGATATGCATGAGTGCATGACAGACCTGACGAGCGCAGTGCAGAGGCTGAATGTATTGATAGATCAAGTCAATCCTCCGGCGATGGCGCCGGATGCCTTGGGGAGCCAGTGCGTCATACAGCATGTTGCTTCGGAGGTAGCATCACTTTTGGAGTCGTCGCTGCCTTCTGGAATAGAGATTCAGGTGGAGTATCCCGCGGATGGTGATCTAATTTATGTACCAATTGAAGCGGTCAGTCTGCACCGGTGCCTGATGAATTTGGGAACCAACGCTCTTCAAGCGATGACGGTCCCAGGTCAGCTTCGGCTCCGATTGCATCCAGCAAACTCCTACGAACGCGCGCGCCTAGAGATACCACCAGACCAATCCGGAATTACCCTCAGCGTGCAGGATAGTGGGAGTGGTATTCCTAGTGATGTGTTGCCGAGAATTTTTGACCCATACTTTTCGACGAAAGAAGAGGACGGTGGCAACGGCTTAGGTCTCGCTACGACGTATGCGCTGATAACCGATGCCGGTGGCTCTATTACCGTGGAAAGTAAACTCGGGGAAGGTACAACGTTTCGCCTATCGTTTCCCGTCGTTCTTGGTGCGGCCGGTGTGTAGACCGACGATAGAATGTCGGTCGGAGAAGTAATTCATCTGATTTGATTAAATGCTCTACTGCTCCCGTTCGTTTTAGGAGCCGGTAGGACGGATCGCCCGTGGTTTTGCGGTCCGCTTCCCATCGCCATGGCGTCGGAGCCAGGCAGTCCGCTCAGCATATTCACCATCATCCACCCAAAGTCGCCGGGCGGCAGCTGCCATAGCCGGACGCAGAAGTCGATGCGCCTTCGCAGCCTTCCAGAATCCACCGCGTTCAGAGGTTGCCAGTGTGGCCTCGACCATCGCAGTACGACCGTTCTCCATGGGTGTTGCATGTGTCTCGACCACCGAGCCTTTCCCTTCACCGTCGAGTATGGTCATCACAATGGTTCTCGAGTCCGGACAATGAAAGCTTGCGTCAACCTCCATAACCACTGGTCCAACGATGCGGTA
>PKDL01000055.1 GCA_002863065.1 Pseudomonadota bacterium | reverse complement strand
ATCGGGAAGGTGCACATCGTGATATGTACGAGACGAAGGAGTTACTGGAGCGTATCTCTAGCGCATACGACCAAGTATATGGTGTGACAGGAGCCAGAGAGCTCGACGCAGTCGTGATCGATGCTGCTGCTCCGATCGAAGAGGTGTTCCGAGCTTGTTGTGCTGCGGTGGAGTCTCACGGTCTATTGTGAAAGCATACCGAGAGGCATCCGCTTACCAGTTGATGTTATCGCGGAAGCGGGTATCCAACCTTTGGCCGACATATAGGTCGGAGCGGTTCTCGTAAATCCGCCGGTACAACCCGACGTACCGGAGAACGCTTTTTACGTAGCGTCTCGCCTGCCGATAAGGAACTTCTTCGATGAACTCATCCATCTCGGCTCCCTTGCCTCGCGCCTTGAGCCAGTCTGCCACTCGATGTGGTCCGGCATTGTACCCAATGATGGCTAGAGGCTCTTGGTTCCGAAACTTTTTCAATAGCTCCGCCATGTACCATGTACCGTAGTCTAATGAACGCTCGGGCAGTAGCAGTTCACTTGCGGAAAACTCCGTATCACCCCGTCGCTGAGCGATGAGGCGTCCGGTGACGGGCATGACTTGCAGCAGTCCGCGTGCACCAGCGCTGCTGACCGCCTTACTGTTGAATGCGCTTTCTACTCGAGCAAGACCACTCATCAGATAGGGGCTCATATTGTACTGTGTTGTCTGTTTGCGGAGCGTCTCCTCGAAGACAATGGGGTATGCCTCTCGAAAGATGTCGCGATTATGATGTGATGGGACACTGCGTAGGGTGCGACCTGCCTGACGAAATGCTTTGCGGCGTGTCCAGTAGGGGTCGCCGACAAGTACAAGTAGCTCGGTTAGCTGGTCATGGAGCTCGCTATCTGTTTTCCGTAGTGCTTTGAGTCGCTCAACCTCTGCCTTTTTTTCCGACCGGCTGAGTCCTAACGTTCTGCGCAACGACGAACCCCACAGTCCGCGCTTGAGGGCCCGATTGTCAACGTAGAGGCTTGATGGGCGATCAGCGAGCGTCTTCGGTGATTTTTTCTTTGCGCGGTACCGTTCAGCCCGTGCGATTCTCAGCTCTAGTCGCGCTTCATCATCATAGCCCATGCGATATCTATCGCGGGCACGCGGTAGGCTCGATAGTAGGTGGCCATACTCCGATGCCGCGCGTTCGAATGCGGCTTCATCGCGTTCGAGATCGGGCGTAGAGGGGAGGTCGACTCCTGTAGCTCCAAGCCAGCGAATTCCTCCGCCGAGCGCGGCAATGTCATCTTTTGGCGGAGTGTAATCCCCTCCCGAGACTGCTCTGTATCCGTCGGCATCACCGAGGTCGAGCATTCGATTGGCCGCTTGGATACCGTAATACTCTAGGGGTGCGTCTGCTGCGATGTCCTTGAACACCGTGAGGGCCTTCTTCGGCTGGCCTGCTTTCATCAGGGCTCGACCGTACCAGTACGCGGCCTTGTAGGCGCGCAATTTACGATGAGTGATCAGGCTGCGGAAGTATCGTGCAGATTGTCGGTAACGTTTGGCGCGATATGCGCTCCAGGCGAGGGCCCAACGACTGTCCGCACTTAGCCGTTTCTTTCGTCCGTAGTAGCGGCGGTAAATCTTGTAGGCACGTTCGTACTTGCCCTGTCGCATGTACGTTTCTGCGGCGGCGAGCGCTTTTACCTTTTTGGAACCACCTGCGCGTCGCTTTACTAGCTTTACTGCACTTTCTGTTTTGCCCATCTTCTGCAGGAGCTGGATTTTCATCTGGGTGGTATCATTGCCCACTGCGCCGTAGCGCCTTGCCTTACGCAGTGTTTTTAGTGCTTTGGTGTATTTTTGCAGTGATTCAAGTGTCTTTGCTTTACCGAGATAGCATTCACGTTTTTGAGCGCGCGTGCGCAGGGAGGACTCTATTTCGTTGAACGCGGCGAGCGCCTCCGGCCATCGGCGTTGTTTGCGAAGCCATGATGCCCATTCCAATTCTTGCGTAACGTCGACACGGTGGCGTCGGCGACTCTTTGCATGGATTGCCTCCAGCTCCGCCGCGGCAGCGAGCCCCGGGTCACTGTGTGGGGCTTCACGTACCAGCGCATAGAACCCTCGGTGGGCTGCACGCGGATTTTGTGTGGCTGCAGTCGCCACTGCCATGCGATACCTGACGGTTCGGGCATTGGGGTATTCTGGATAGACATCGAGCCATTTGCTGTAGACTCGCTTTGCCGCGATATACTTGTCCGCTTCGTAAAGCGCATCACCGATTCGAAATGCCGCAGATGGCGCGAGTGGACTGTGTCGCATGTTGGCCACGGATTGGAAATATTCTGCGGCTTCGCCTGGTCGTCCTAGCCCTCGCAGGACTTCACCACGTAACCAGGCTGCGAGGTCGGTGAGTGTATCTGGTTCTTCGCAGCTTTTCAGGACCTGCCATGCTCCGGTGTAATTGGTACGGCTGAACTCAAGACGTGCGAGTCGAACGCACACAAGCCCTCGATATGGATGGTTACCCTGATGCGTTAGCCAATCCATCATGATGTGGCGTGCACGTGCGAGGTCCCCATGTCGCTCTAGTGTGCGGATGAGTCCGAAGACATCAGTGGTGTCTTGTGGGATGACCGAAGACTCGTGGATGCTCGTCTCTCCACCTGGCTGTGTGGACAATACCGCTATGCGTTGTTCGCTCGTTGCGGGGGGGGATAGTGCCGGCGGCACTTTGTACGGGGAGGATGCGAGGTGTTTCAGAGCCGTGGGTAAATGCTTTGCCAAGCCCGGGCTGTCGGCACACCCTTCGGTTACTGAGACGAGAAGGAGAGAAACCAGAAGCAGCACATGCATATCCTCAAATTAGCGGACAGTCGTAGAGTACGCAAAAAGTCTAGTACTTTCAGAGTCTCCGGTAGATCGTTACCCAGCTCTGATCGATGTACTTAGTGTTCTTCGCCCCCATGTCCGTGATTATGCCATCCGTGTTGGAATGCGTTCCAAATATAGCTGCCGACACGCCCTCGGAGCACACGCACTTGGGGGTCTTCCGGCATTGGGAGGCGTTGGGGCTGTGCCCGCTCTACGCCGGATCGACTCACACGGAGCGCGCTGCGTTGGGTTGCCAGGTCCAGTCCGCATTGTCCGGGTATCGGCCGACCACAAATACCTTCGCCTGGAGAACCATCCGCC
>PKDL01000225.1 GCA_002863065.1 Pseudomonadota bacterium | reverse complement strand
TGCCCGGAAGGTACCGGTTGCCGTCTCTACTGGAACGGTGAAAGCGGCGAAGCCGCGGGCTGGGACCCTGTGTGCTCTACGGCAAAAGACGGTGCAGTTCAAACGGGCGAGGCATGTGATGCTGACCCCAACGATGGCGTCGAGGGCCCCGCATGCGTTGGACCGTGCCTCAACTCGGGCACTTGCTCTTCCTATTGCCTGGAGGACGCCGACTGCACTAATGGCAATGTCAACATGCTTTGCTCCATCAATGAGTATGATTTCGACCTACTTCCCGAGGACGCTCCGGACGGCGAACCTGAATTCTATCTCGCAGCCGGGTTGTGCATCCCAGCCGATGGTAGCAATACCTCTTGCTTTACCAACGCTGATTGCAGCGCTACTCCGGGCGAGGTCTGTCAGTTCTTCGAGGTCATCAGCGATGCCACGGGAAAACCAGACGCGAAAGGTGTTTGTGTCACGGTCGACGACCCAACTGATGGTGATGTAGGCGATCTTTGTGGTGGGGACACCGGACTCGGCTGCAAGGATGGTTTCTGTATTCCAACCTTCAATGATGGCTCGGGTGTGTGTGCCGCTCTCTGCGCAAGCACCGACGACTGCCCGAAAAATATATCGGTCAGTGGCATCGCGCTAGATATGGCTTGCACGACTCTTCTCTATGCTGTCGCGCTTACCCCCGATGACATCACTGACAACGTCTGGATTCCCCTCTGCCAGGCATTCAATGACGACCCGAATGACTTTCCTGCTTGCAACTCAGATTACTCGTGCGATGGCGCCAATTCGGCTTGTATCGGACGGTCTATTGCATTCGGCGCAACGGGCCCAGGCTCGGTTGACTACCGCTGCTACGACCTGACCGATTCCGAAGGCGTGGCACCTGAGGGTAACCTCGGGGATGCCTGTGATGTTGATACTAGCGATGACAGCACCGTCGGAAATGGGGTGTCTTGCAAGACTGCCTACTGCATGGACGAGGCCACTGGCGACGACGCAGGATACTGCAGCAAGCTTTGTGACGTTGACGCAGACTGCGCAGGCGTACCAGGCACGATTTGCGACGACTTTGTCACGCTGCCTCGCGCCGCTGGAAATCTCGGACCGAAAGTATGTCAAAAGGCGGAGTCATGCATCCCCTGCGTTGCGTCCTCGGGCTGCGCTGGAAATTACGAGTGTGCCAACGTTGGCGGTGCTGGAGCGCAAGCCAATATGCGCTGCGTACCTGCATGCACTACGGACGCAGATTGTGCCGGTACGGACGGTGGTTCCTCATGCGTCGACTTAACCGACGAAGACGGAATATCCACCGGGATCACCGGTTGCAAGGTCAACGCTTGTAACTAGGCGTCTGCCGGAAAACGCGGTCGTAGCTTTCGGGCTATGACCGCACCCTCTTCTTACACTCCCCAAATTACCGGATCGCACTCGGCCCTACTTTGGCCGGTGAAGGCCGAATGCGTTATCATTCGTTCCGTGAATAATGCATCGCCCAACGATGGCTTCTTTCAGGCACGGCGTACCCGTATCGGGCTCGTTGTAGCGACGGCGCTTTATCTGTTCTTGGTATGTGCTGCGTACCTCTCAAGGACTCCAATCACTCCATCTAAAAGTATCGCCGTGTTTGGGCCGTCTATCGTTCGCGCAAACAACGAGATACCACTGAGAATCATCGGCTTTGAGCATGCTAGTCGTCGTCATAGTCCAGTAATCGCGCTTGGTGCCACGGCTCGAACGTCTGCTGGTGACAGTACTCTCAGGCTCAAACCTGGGAAGTGGGGCACTCCTAGTTACCTTCATTTGTCGGATTTACCGGGTCAAACGGGTGTGTTTGACCTTATTTTGGACCTGCAAGCGTCAGAGGACACGTCGCGGAAAGTCGTGGCACCGATGACGGCGTACGATGCACCGATATCGGTTTGGCCAACGGCGATGGGATTGCCTGACAAGGTACCGACACAGGCACTCCAGATAGAGGTACTGACGGAAGGCCCGGGTTTAGCCCTGCAGTTACTTAACACGGTTTGGATCCGCGTGACTGATACATCAGGTTTACCTGTGAGTGGGGTGGCAGTGTCATGGAGCGCTCTTGGAGCCACTCCCTCGAAAGGTATTGGCGAATCCGATGCAGCAGGCTTAGTCGCGATTCAAGTCACACCTAATAATTTATCGACGCGTTTTACTGTCGATGCTGAAAAAGACGGGCTTTCCGGTCATCAAGAGCAAACGGAGCAACCCCTTGGGCGTGCCGCGATCATACGTACCTCTCGAATCATCCAGGCAGGGGGAGAGCCACCCATCAGCTTGGCGATCGTACAGCCTGAGGACGGGGTAATATTTTGTGATTTGGTGAAGGACGATGCATGGATTCGCACTTGGCATTTAGAAACAAAAAACGGTGAGCCACCTATCGTTCAGGTCGACTTACCAGAGACCGGGGTATACCAGTTTCAATGTTATTCGCACTTTGCGAAACCAGGGGATGGCGCCGATTCGCTTTACTTGTTCCGTACTTCGAAGAGCAGACTATCGCTCACTACAGAGTTGTTGCGTGCGGAAGCTGGTGGTCGGACTGGGAGATATAGAGATAATTCACCAGTCGTAGGGCCCGCGGCGACACATGCGCTTCTGGCGTCTTTCCGTACCAAGGCGGTGGATGTAGTAGCTCCGGCCCTCCTCGCGAACACGCGAAAGGCCGATGCTCAGGTCGCCCGTATTGCGAACGATCGAACGCGTGCACGGTTCATGTTGCTCATAGGTGCCAGTTTCGGAATGGTCATCCTTTGGGCGGTGTATGTAGGAATCCAGAGCGCCATCGAAAGCCGAGTACGTCTTGCAGAGGCTATCGCTGAGTTGGGTGATATGGCTGTAAATGTGGGGCCACTCACCGGTCTTATGCGGGCCCGAATGCTCGTACAGGTGTCGCTGGTTATACTGGTACTTGCATTGAATGTTCTGGGCATGCTGGCGCTCTACCAATACATGTAGTGGCTCGATGTAGTCGCTAGCCTTCGAGGCAAAATGCGAAGACAACTGCATCGGCAGCATCCGCTGACTCCCCATCTACTTCGAAAGCATCAATCTGCATTTCCCAGCGACCGCTCATGAACAAGTCCATTGGTCCAAGTTTATATTGCGACGTCTCGTCCGCATTGGCTTCAAACGTTGTGGG
>PKDL01000577.1 GCA_002863065.1 Pseudomonadota bacterium | reverse complement strand
AATATAAGCATGCAAACTGCAGGAGTTCCATCCAAACTACATGGATTTTTCCATGTGGGTCGGATGTATAAAAAGCCACCGATTTGCAGTGGGTCATCTTGCTCTTGCAGTTTCCCGAGAAGACGTTTTTCTAGATTTGGTTCTGCATTAAACGGGTCGTCAGGCATGGGACGCAGACTGGAGACACCATCAGCAGCGGGAGGCGCCGTATCGCCAAACAGTTCAGCCTCTCGTTCAGACGCATCACTTGGAGGTGTGTCGGTTGTTTCAGAGTCTTCTTCAGGTGGTGGTTCTGACCCAAATATTGTGTCATCCCGAGGGTCTGAATCGTCCTGTGGTGGCGTTTGCCCATGCGCTATGTCGACAAGCAGCAGGGTACAGAAGGCTGTGAGGGTAAGACGATTCAATCGATATGACCTAGCGGCTCTTGGACTCAAGCCAGGCTTTCGTGAAAATGCTTCTTGGTAGCTTTGAGAGGTCCACTCGCTTCATAAAAATTGTCGTTCGATTTCCCTTTTCGATCTCATCGAAAATGCGTATCTGCTCCGGGAACCACACATGAGCTCCTTTAGATTCGCTCATGATCTTCTTCCATTTCGGATAATAGGAGGTCCGCATCAACTTACCACTAGCGGCAAGTTCCTGCTGTTTCAGGATATTTTTCGTCGCCTGGTCCACCCATAATTTCACTGTCGGATACGCCACATCGACGCCCTTCTTCGCGGTAAGCGTCATCTTCCACACCTTGAATTTGCCGAGTGTTCCTTCGCCAGTGAACGACGCATCATATTCCTCGGCGAGACGTGACTCATCGAAATCAGCCCGGTTGCTGTCTGTGCCACCGATGCGCTCTCGCTCCGTTCTACGCTCCCATTTGCCTACCCGTGGGTCGTAGAACCACAGGTTCTTATCCATTCGTAGGTAGCCTTTTCCTCGCTCAGACTTGGGTTTGAGAAACAAGATCATCAATTTATCATCGGCATCTCGGCGGTAGAATACGGCATCGTATACGGTGTCATTCTTACCGGTTTCTTTCTGTTCTAGATACGCTTGAGCCTTCCAGTCACCTGAGTTTCGTTGGCGGTCATCCAATTCGGTAATTAGTTGGTCGAGTTGGGCCTGTGTGAGTGGAGCGGCCTCAGCTGCAGTACATAATACGATTATGCTCGTGAGACAGAGCGTCGCGTAGCGGGCGGTCGCCAAATCGCAAAGCTTCCAAATTGGCATGAGCAACTCCTGGGAATTCGTATCGCGCTTCAATGAACTTACCCCGCGTGGTGCATTGCCGTGACAGGGCGCATGCGTGCTGCCTTTACGGCTGGAAATAACGAAAACAGTGTGACTAAGCAGGATATTACCGCGACGGCTACGAATACCGTGGTGGGGTCTGTTTCTAAAAAGAGCGTATCGCGCATCAGAAATAGTTGTGCTCCCCTAGGAATGCTGATGTGTAATCCGTTCAGTAGCAGGGTGAGAGCAATGCCCAGAAGAGCACCTACCACACTACCCAGGACAGACAGAGTAGCCGCTTCAATGACGAACATGGAGCCAATGCCTCCTCGCTGCATTCCGATGGCTCGCAAGGTACCGATCTCGCGTGTACGTTCCCGAATAGACATCCACATTGAGTTCATCACACCGACGATTACAATCAGCATGAGTACCAGGGTCAATGCGATGGTAAGACCCCGAAATGCATCGAGTGACATCGTAAGAAAGCCAAGCTCGTCCTTCCAGGTGGTGACATCGATGCGCTGTCCCGTCCATCCTTCACGCGTCACAACTTGAAACTTCGTCCAAAAGGGTTTTCCTTCGGGCTCCATAATTTCATATCCAGCGTCCTGGACGGCGCCTCGTAGGGTTTCAGCAACTTCGTCGGCTTTCTCGTGGTCGCTCAAGTAGATTTGGATTGCTCCTGTCGCCTTATCGTCCATCAAGTAGATGTCCCGTAAGACCGCTTTGGGGACAAAGACACTGAAGCCACTCATAAAACCGATGTTCTTAGCGATGGCAGCCACGGTTACATCCAATGAATTATTAGCCCCCCTCACCGTGGGCGCTGACAGCGTAATCTCGTCTCCGACCTGGACCTCTAGCTTGTCCGCCTGGGACTCAAAGAGTAGGACGGTATCGTTGCCTCGGAGATTCATTAGGTCGCCCGAGGTGACTTGAAGCACGTCGGTTAATGCGGTTTCTGTGTCGACATCTACGCCTCCCATTCCCAGCTGCATGGAATTAGAGTCTGAGACCACCTTGCCCCATCCGCGAATTCGGTCGACGACAATCGCGTCGGGATACCGCTCGCGAACGAGTGCTTCTAAGTTTTCATACTCCACCACGACTGGGGCGGCATCTCCGGTGGTTATCTTGTAAAACCCGCCGATGTTGACGTGCCCTGTCGACAGAGTGGTGGCTGCACGCAGCATGGTGGTTTGTATTCCGTTCGTCAGCCCGGTCATGATCACCAGCAAGGCCACGACTACTGCTATTGCACCACCCAGTAGGCTCGTGCGCCGTTTATGCTGCATCAAATTACGGAAGGCGATGAGTACTAATCTGCGCATCGCGACTAATCCTTTCCTGCCATAGCCTCACGGGGAGTAATCCGTGTAGCCAGTCGGGCGGGGTATAATGTGGACCCGACGGCAACTACCAAGATAACTGTTACCGCGCTAATAAGATGCGTTGCGGTGAGTTCCGGATATAAGCGTGGACCGGCAAAAAGAAAACGCGTGGTCTCGTTCCATGCAGCGATGCCTACGGTATTCAAATATGACATCAGCGCTCCACCTGCGAGCACCCCCCCACCACCAAAGAGAAGGCTAAGAACCACTGTTTCAAACAAAATCATGCGTAGGATGAAGCCGCGTTGGGCACCCATTGCCCGCATGGTTCCGATTTCAACGGTACGCTCTAAGGTGGACATCAACATAGAATTATTGATGACGACGAGTGCCACTAGAAATAAGAACGTCACGCCAGCGTACAGGACTCCGCGAACGACCAGAACGAACTGTCCAAGAAGGCCACTGGCTTCTTTCCAATCAATAACTTTAAGTCCGAGGTCGTGGGAGCGGATGGCGTCTTGTACCGCCAGTTTACCGTCGGCAACATTTACATTGTCGTGCAGCATTACCGCTGCATTGACGACAAGCCCGCTATCGATTTCATCT
>PKDL01000376.1 GCA_002863065.1 Pseudomonadota bacterium | reverse complement strand
AAACAGGTAAGTTACAGGATCCCAAGGGGAGAGCAAAGCGTCCTGGGCCACTGCCTGTTGAACCCTGTCCCAAGACATATATCTTGGGAGCTGGGCCGAATATCGGCAAGCAAAGGCATCCAGAGTAGGCTGAAGACTGAAGTGCTCCAGAATGGATCTGAACACTCTCCTGTCGAACATGAACATCCATTGGGTCATATCGTGTCTTGAAAGGAAATCTGCAGCCCTGTCTCTGGACTGAAGATCACTGAAGTCGCATCCTCAGCACCTGCTGAAAACGTACTGAGAGTAGCCAAGGCACAAACTAGGTGCCGGGCTGTCGTTCGATAGTTCATCATCGTCACTCCTTCACTCTCCTCTCGCGCGGCAGTACATCGTATGCCAGGAGCGCATGTATCTGCTGCTTACCAAAATTCGCTACCCGGCTGACCTTTGAATGGACCTGCGACGTGGCGTGTAATCCAGCCACCATAAAAGGCACCGGGCTGCGGTATCACGACGTCATCGTCGACAAAACACGCGTCCATAGACGCTGCATAGAATGCAACGTGACCTTTTAGCCCTTCAAAGGGTGCGCTCGGCTGGTGGTAGGTCCAGCAGGCTCGCGGACGGCGGCTTGTACCAGTGACTACATCGAAGTAGCTCGCGGCACCTTTCCACTCACAAATACTCCCTCCGCCCTGAACCGATACGAGCCAGTCTTGGCGTACGTCAGCGAGGGGAAGGTAATAGGTCGGAGGGTGGCTCGTTTCGAGCACCTGAAACCCACCTCTACACTCTGCTACTACTTCGCCATCACATCGGACAACGAGGTGACGCTGATTCGCTCGTAGCACAGCGGGGCGCGGGTAGTCCCACACAGACTCTTGCCCTTGCACGACGGGAGCGGGCGTTGGTCTCGTTCGGAACCTCAAGGCGCTGTTCCCGAGCATCGAGGATCATCCGCTGCAAGACACCTCACGGGTAACAATAGTTCGTTACGACGGAACGGACCCGGAACCCAGGGACCGTCGTATTGCGCCGTTCTAATCGTCCCAGTCGCAGAGAGCCTCTGTGCTTTTATGGCTTGACGCAACCTATGTTCCACGCCCTCCCAGGAATCATGGCTTTTGATTTTCCCCTTAAATCGTATTGCCGCGTAAAGGCCACCTCCATTTTGATGGATTGTGACCCGCGAGTTGACCGGCTTGGGCAGCGAAGCGACGGTAAATGCGGAGGGCATCGTAAATGTGACTATCCACCGTGCGCCGCCATCGCTGGTAGTACCGGCCTGCAATCTGGGAGCCGCGCTGACAGGAGCCGTCATGGCGATCTTCTGCGAGCCGTGCCCGGTCGGTGACACATTGTTGCCAAAGATGAAATCCGCCAGAAGCCGAAACCCCTGACTTACTGCACTCCGGAAGACACCGCGGACTTCTACCTGCGCTTCCAGTGTGGGCGCGTACTGTCGTAACTCCCACTGGTCGTATGACTGTACGACAGTAAAGGTTGGTTCTTCGGTAGCAGCCACTGAAACCCTCGGTGTAGCCGTAATAAGGAAAAAGTAAACAATGATTGTACGCCACATCACATGCATTCGGATGCGCAAGACTCCGGCTAAATTCATATGAAAGATGCACTGCAATCCGCTTTATCCGAGAAAGCAGGTATCAGGTCTGAGCCCGATTAATACAATCGTTTGTTAGACCTTCAATTGCGAACTCAGATAAAGTGCGGGCGAGATGGCAGATGCATGTGCGTTATACGTATTGTAGCGTCAGTACCACACCCTAGTTCTACTCGATACGCACATTGAATCGACTGAGGAAGCCCCATGTCACTAGATCAAAAAGCGGTAGATAAATTCACCTCGATGCTCGCGAAGTCAACGGCAGAATTTCAGACGTACCTCAACAGTGATTTCAGGCACTACCATCACTTCAACCCTATGCACGCTAACATGTCTACTGAAACGCTACAGGAGATGGCATTCTTTATGGCGGTGTATACGGAGGTAGGAGAATACGACGCGTCTATAAAAAAAGGGATGTTCGTAGACGCCGTACGAATCGCGAAGCCCAATGAAACGAAAAGCAGTGCAATAACTGAGCGCCTAGGAGAAGCGAAAATGCGCGCTCATGAGCTGGAGAATCTGGCCGCAAAATACAATATTTTAGACAGAAAATTTCGGGTCCTCGACTACTGGGTTTCAGTCACGGAAGGTGACCATGTTCCCGAGTTAAAAGGCGTATCAGACCTTTGGAAAGACATCTATTTCCTTAACAACGAGCCACATATTGTCCGTCCAGTGCTCGAGGCGATGATAGATGACGCAAATACGGTTCTTGCGAAACCAAGTCTGGCCATGGACGCCACGTTGACATTGTTTAAGGGGATTGATGCCGAAGCTGATTGGGAATTCACGAAAGATGAGATCTCACGTTCCATCAAAGCGGAGGCAGCCCTGGTGCTGGGGGTTGGCGTTAGCACCGAAGTCAACATCGAATACAAAGGATTCACTGCGACATTCCAAGGTGAGGCATTCGCAGGCATACGAGCTGCGGCCGGTCTCGAGGCCACTGTTGATTGGGGGGCTGGCGGTGGAATTGATGCGTCAGCCGAGGTTTCAGTGGAAATGGGCCTCATGGTCAATGCGAGTGTCGAAGCAGACTTAGGTGGCTTCGTTGGCCTGGAGGGGTCTGCGGATGCCATCGCAGGAGCACTTGCTAACGGGTCTGTACACGTAGTCATAAACGGCGAGCAGCTTAGCCTGGAGGCATCAGCTGCTGTTTTTGCCGGAGTCAGAGTCAGCGGTGAAGCCACTGCAAACTTTCAGATTGGCCACCGAGAAATCTTCTCGGCGTCAGTTAACGCAAGCGCAAGTGCAGGCGTCGGTTTTGGTGCTGGATTCTCAGTAGACTGCTCGGTGCTGGGAAAATTCAGCGTATCAGGGGCAATTGACGCTACCCTGGGACTTGGAGCAGGCGCAGGATGGGGATTCTCGTTCGATCCTCAACAACTCCACTACGGAGCGGTGAACATCTACTACGGGCTGCTCAATGATCTTGGATATAAAAAAGACGGCAAAGCGTTCTTCCTGCCACTTGAAGAGAACCTCGACTATGCCCAAAGAACCAGAGAGTACATGTTCAACAAACTAAATCAGACTGCCATGCAGCACCAACAAGCCAATGAAGA
>PKDL01000203.1 GCA_002863065.1 Pseudomonadota bacterium | reverse complement strand
CCAGAGAGAATACCAATGGCGCTAAATAAGGCGCCACCGCCGATGTCTGCCAGCTGGTACCCCGACATGACTGGGGCGCCACCTGGTAAACCAGTCAAGGCTGCAGCGCCTGCTAGTGCTTGATAATTTAGATCATGCCCCGCCCGCTCGGAATACGGACCTTGCTGCCCATATCCACTGATAGCGCAATACACTAGCTTAGAGTTCCTTGCCGAAAGCACCGGATAACCCAACCCCAGCCTCTCCATGACTCCCGGTCGGAAAGACTCAACCACTACATCCACGGTGTCCACGATCTGGAGAAAATCGGCCCTACCAGCATCCGACTTGAGGTCGAGCACGCAGCTACGTTTGCCCCGATTTAACGCAATGAATTGGATAGATAGACCATCATGTAATGGCGGAATATAACGCACCCAATCACCGCCTTGGGGGGATTCGATCTTTATTACATCCGCTCCGAGGTCGGCGAAAAGCAGAGTAAGATATGGACCTGGCAATAGCCGAGTAAGGTCGAGAACTCTAAGACCATTGAGTGGTCGAGAGACGGCAGTCATGGAAGACCAACTCCCAAAATATGATATGCGTGATAGCAACGTGTCTTGGCCACACGCTGCACGGCCAGAAGCAGGGTATCAGGACGCGTGAGGAAATACGTCCTGGGGGGTTACGCCGCAATTAGCCAGCGTCAAGTACTTCCTGCAGGCGAAGTGCCAATGTCATGTCTCCTTCGATCATGAGTTTCCCCATGGTGAAGAGTGTCATCCCATCGGTTTCACCATTCACCAACTGAATGAAGTCCTCCGTTGCCATGTTGACTTTGCAGTCACTCTCGCCCTCACCTTCCGTAATGGACAATGCGGATAGGTTGAGAAGATAGTCGCCTCCGCCATCGCCACTCAGGCTAAAGTGGTAGGTTGCCCCGATCGATTTGATTCGCTCTTGTGCATCGGTGTCGGAATCAATTCGGCTTTTTAGTGCGTCAAAAAAAGCGGAAACGGTCTCAAATGCCATGGTAAGTCCTCATTCATTAGGTTGGGGTTGAGCAGCACGAAATGAACTGCCAGTTATCCGTCGCCGTTCGTACCGCGGGCCTGTTGAGCTGTCAACGCATGAGCCAAACTACCTCGCCACTAAACGCAAAAAGGCTGAGAATATTGCAATACGTACGAGCCCGTCCCATGAGCAATACAACGTCGGCTGGCGTTGTATGATACGAATGGCTCTCTAAAGTCGGGTGACGCAACGTACAGGTCACCTACGGTAAACCATTGTCCTGGAGACGTGACTTGCATCGCTTGGCCCTACTCGTATCGCTTGCCCTTTGGTGTGTTCCTTCAGCCCACGCTGCTCCGCCCGCTCCGACTGCGCCCAATCCGGTAGACCAGACACGGCCCGAACCGGTACTTGACGCTATTTTTCAAGCGGCTCGAGCCTCCACTCCGAGGCTACTCTCAAAGCTATGCGATCCGCTGGGCAAGGGAGATATCGACACGAGGACCATCTGTAGTCTCACGAAGGACCATCCTAAATGGCCCGAGTTCAAGCGAAATTTCGAAAAAGGTGCGCGTGTAAGTCAAGTGGCGCGGGTGCGAGAGAACCGCGCGCAGCTCAACTTTATCTTCGGTACTGAGGGACGAACACCAGAACTAATGACCCTTATACAGCGAGATGGGCTCTGGTACTTATTGAGCTTCTGAGCATCACCTAAGGTGCAGGCAATGGCGTGCCCCTGCCCTGCGCGCTAGACTGGTGTAACGCATGGCACAATACGTCCTGATTATCGATGACACGCCAGAGACAGCTCGGCTCCTACAGATCCATCTGGAACAACATGGATATCTGACATCCATAGCGCACCGCGGTAGCGATGCACTGGCAATTGTGAGAGATGGTTTCAACGGGTTGGTAATTCTCGACCTGAACCTTCCCGACTATCAGGAGTTGAATCTGTTCAATGAATTGCGCCGAGAAAACACATCCTTGCCGATTATTATCATCACGGCGCACGGGACCACCGATATGGCGATTGAAGCGATTCGGCTCGGTGCATACGACTTTTTGACCAAGTCGGAATCGTTTTTGGAACGGATACCTGTATCGGCAAAAAATGCATTTGCACAGCTCGAGCTGCACTCCAAGTTAGCGCAGCTGTCATCGGAACTCAGGAGTCAACACCAATTCAGTCAACTCGTGACGACTTCCGATAAAATGAAACCTATCTTCGAACTGCTTACCCACGCAGTAGATAGCCGCATCACAGTACTCATCATGGGCGAGAGTGGGACAGGTAAAGAGCTCGTCGCGCGTGCGCTTCACTACAATGGAGCCCGCAACGCGAGTCCCTTCATTCCGGTTGACTGCGCCGGTATTCCGGACTCTCTGATGGAAAGCGAACTTTTCGGCTTCGAAAAAGGCGCTTTCACCGGAGCCAACCGAATGAAACGTGGCAAGTTCGAACTTGCCGACCGGGGCACTCTCTTTTTGGATGAAATCGGCGAAATACCGATGATGCTTCAACCTAAGTTGCTAAGAGCGCTCGAGGAACGAAGCATCGAGCGGCTCGGTGGTACGGAACCCATTGCGCTCGATGTACGACTCGTTTGCGCGACAAACCGTGATCTAACCGCCGAGGTTGCGGCTGGCCGGTTCCGTGAAGACCTTTTCTATCGCCTCAACGTCTTTCCAATCCGGCTTCCCCCACTTCGCGAACGACTTGGTGATGTGCCCCTACTAGCGGCTCATTTCCTCGAACGCGCCACCAAAGAGGAAGGTAAAGATATAACGGGAATTGAGCCGAATGCGATGGCGATATTACAGGCATATGACTACCCAGGTAATATTCGCGAACTCAGCAATATTATCAGTCATGCATCCGTCATGGCCTCCGGTAGCAATATCCGCGCAGATGATTTACCAGCATGGATGCACCGGACCCATGCAAAATCGACATATTCAGGGGACTTGAGGAACCTAATTGCCGGGCATGTCCAAGTGAAGGAGGACATACCAAAACTCGGCGACGCCGAACTCTGGCTGATCGAACGAGCGATCAGTACCTGCGATGGAAATCTCAAAGAGGCGGCCACTCTACTTGGCATTAGCCGTGCCACAATCTATCGACGTGTTAGTAATTTACGGGGGATGCAACGTTGAAGTCACTTTTGTTTGTACTAGG
>PKDL01000473.1 GCA_002863065.1 Pseudomonadota bacterium | reverse complement strand
GTGTGCAGTAAATATCGATAATGTCTCCAATAGCATGGCTCATGCTAGGAGCATACGAAATCGGCGCGCAGTTGAAAGCCGCTTGCACGAGTTTGTTTAGACCTTTATTGAGGTCCATACAGTTCGCGCGCGAATCGGTGAGGCACCGATGAGGAGCAAAACAATGGATCGGGTGATACTCGATTGGCCAAATCTGGGGTTTCATGTCCGTGAAACGGATATCAACGTTCGCTGTCACTATCAGGGTGGTGAATGGGGACCGCTAGAGTTTTCGGATAACCACAACCTGACCATTCCAATGGCAGCCACTGCATTACATTATGGACAGTCGATCTTCGAGGGATTGAAGGCCTTCGAAACAGTTGATGGTCGGGTCGCGATTTTCCGTCCAGACGAAAATGCTGCGCGCATGCAGTATGGCGCCCGTAAGCTATTGATGGAAGCACCTCCCACCTCGCTGTTTTTGGAGGCCGTGAGCGAGCTAGTTCGCCAGAATCGGCGCTTTGTGCCCCCCGCTGGGTCCGGTGCAGCGCTTTATTTGCGCCCCTTACTATTCGGAACCTCCCCCTTACTGGGTGTTAGGCCGGCGAAAGAGTTTACCTTTTGTATGTTCGCAACCCCGGTCGGTCCGTATTTCCGCTCGGTGCTTTCTCCCATCCGTCTTCGAGTGGAAAGGGAGAGTCATCGAGCTGCACCGCTTGGAATAGGCGACGTGAAGGCCGCCGGAAATTATGCAGCAAGTATGCGATCCGTGGGTGCCGCGAAGCATGCAGGCTTTGATAATGTGTTGTACCTGGATGCTCGAGAGTCTCGATATATCGATGAGACCGGAGCTACCAACTTCTTCGGTATTCAGAGTGGTGACCAACACCGGTATATTACGCCGAGGAGTAATTCGATTCTGGCGTCGATCACCAATAAGAGCCTGATGACGATTGCAGATGACCTCGGGTATTTAGTGGAGCATCGGCCGATCGCGGTTGATGAGCTTAGCTCATTCGACGAAGCGGGTGCATGCGGTACTGCCGCGGTCATTACACCGATTCAAGAGATCGTCGATAGCTCAGGGACGTACGGCTACGTTGCGCCAGGCCCGGTGACGCGAAAGCTATATGACCGCCTCACCGGCATTCAAGCTGGTGTGATGGAGGATACACATGGCTGGGTGCACTATGTCGACTAGCGAATCACCTGATGCACGGCACACACAGGCTATGTTCTGACGCGTGTGGTTTGATCACGCTGCATGAGACGATTATTCTCCCCATCCGTCACAATCGTTGCTGGTTCATACTATGGGCAAATAGGCAGCCAGCTAATCACCACAAGGAGACACGGTGCAAAATCAAATTCCTTCCATTGTGCTTGCCCTGGTTGCAGTGGGTTTATTCGTATTTGCAAGTGGTCTGACAGAATCACCGGCTGCTGAAAAGACGGTTGCAGAAAAAAAGCCAGTTGGTGCAGCGCCGGTCCCGAGTACGAGCCAAGCGGCACCGGCTGCAGTCGCCGCTGCGGCTCCAAAACCATCGCCTGGAGCCGACACACTGGTCACCCCCACGCGTCCGGAAAAGCCCAATCCACCGATTGCAGCTCCCGAGCCAATTGCCAAACCGGTGGTTAGGCCCACGCCAGCGAAAGCACCAACCCCTGCGCCCGCGCCACCAGCATCTATTACCGGCGTAAACCAAGATGACCAGCCGGAAAAGCGTACGAAGAGTGGCAAAGTTGAGGCGAGTACAGATATCAATCGTCCCCCCGCCTACGGACCAACCGGCGCACCCGTGCATGTCATCGTCTTCAGTGATTTTCAGTGCCCGGTGTGTAAGCGGGCGGTGGAAGCGACGCATCAGATTGCAGAGGAATTTCCAGGTGAGGTTAGACTCGAGTTTTGGCAGCATGCGCTAAAAATGCATCCGAATGCCGAAATTGCCGCCGCAGCGTCGCTCGCCGCGCATCAGCAGGGGAAGTTTTGGCCTATGCATGACAAGCTGTTCGAGAACCAGCGAGCACTGGATGAAAACAGCCTGATGACCTATGCGGAAGGCCTGGGTTTAGATATGGAAACTTTTCGGAAGGACTTTGCTGATCCCGAATTGCGTAAAGTCATTGCTTCTCAAGGAGACTTCGCTCGCGCAATGGGGGCAAGGGGTACACCGGCCTTTCTGATCAATGGTAAATCGTCGGTGGGCTGGGGCAGCTGGAATGGCTTTCGAGGGCAAGTGTTGCGCGAGGTGAATAAAGCGAAAGATCTTAAAAAGGCCGGAAAAACCGCGGCGGAAATCCGCGAGGCCCGCGCGAAAGAAAACGCTGAAAATGCAGAAGCATTTCAACGGATTCTAAATGAAGCACTCGTACCATTGGCCGGTAGCTGAGAGACACAACACATCAACACTCCGCTACCGGCGCTTCAGGCGTTTCAGGGCTCGACCGAGAAGATTCGGTCTTGGTGTAGCGGGGGCATGTGCGCGAAGGACGACTTCCAAGTCATCACAGAACCTTTCAACCGTGGCGGGTCGCATGTGTCGTTCACGAGCAAGACCGGTGTTGAGGATATCGTCTACATCCTCTGGAAGCTCGGGACGGATCCTCGTTGCCTGTGTGGTGGGTAGCGGAGTGTCAGACTTCAAATAAGATACGTAATCGTCGCCATGAATATGGTGTTTATCGAGTTGTATCGGTCGCTTACCTGTAAGCAGTTCGTAGGCCACCGTAGCCAGGCTGTAGATATCGCTTCTTGGATCAATCGGTCCGCCACGCGCCTGCTCGGGCGACATGTATGCCGGCGTACCTACGAGTAACGTCTCTGCCCCTCCTATCGTATCATCTTCGCCGGCGAGGCGAGCCAGCCCGAAGTCGAGAAGACGGACCGTCAATGCTTCCCGCCTGCTGCTCGTGCCTTCCAGCATTAAGTTTGCCGGTTTCAGATCTCGATGGACAACCTGGAGCTTGTGCATCTCCGAAAGCACGGACCCAAGCTGAGCGATGATATCGGCAACGGCGATTAGTGGGAGGCCTGTTCGGTGTCTTCGAACCACTGCTCCGAGTGTTTCGCCCTCTACCCATTCCATGGCCGAGTACCAGCGGCCGGAGTCAGTAACCCCTAAACGGTGTACTTTACAGATCGCCGGGTGCGAAAGCCGCGCGAGCAATTCTTCTTCCGTGACGTATGGATTGGGCTGAATGCCTTCCT
>PKDL01000348.1 GCA_002863065.1 Pseudomonadota bacterium | reverse complement strand
GCATCGCTCGTAGCGCTAACTCCTCAAGCTTACCACGGCCAATGCAAGTGCGATGGTCAACTCGAGTGCGCTTTTGGATCACTTCGTCGACGATCGACACGCCAGCCGTTGCACACAGCTCGCGAAGTTCATACCTTGTGACCTCAGGGTCCGGGCCGTCGGGTAACGCGACTTGGACAAGTACTGCACGAAAACCCGTGTCGACATCTTGTACATCCGATTGTCTTGAGAGCGTCGCTTCTAACTCGCGGATGAAGCTCTCGAAATCCAGGTCCGAGATGACATCATGTGAGTTACGCGGAGGCTCTACCTCCCAAAGCCTACCGTCCAGGTTCTTAGGTAAAATATGTGCGCCATGCCAAAGGCCAGGGCGTCCAGTGTCCAGTACCTCTAATGCAGCCACATAATCCAACCGCAGCAAGGCCAGGTCTGTCAGGTCATCTCTTGTGAGCGGCTCTTGCTGAAGGTGTGTATGGAGCAAACGTATGCCCCTCAAACGCCCGCGACCCGCGCGGTGTCGTCCGAGGTCAGGAAGGACAATTTTGTGTGCATCGCCCACAACCACGTGTTCGACATGACCCCTTCGATTCACCAAGACAGCGACTTGGCGTCCAGTTTCAAGGCTCGCCTCCGTCAGCTGATTATTCAGCTCGGGGGTCGAAACACGAGTTCTCGGTACTCGTCTACGATACAGCCGTTCCAGATTTCGTAGCTGGGCAGGTTTCAACCCGACTGTATTACCCTGGATTTCCGTGTTCCGAATGAGTTAGCTCCTCACGTTTCGCGGTTTGACTGCGTTCTTAGGCAACCTTAGTTCGTTTGTCCATGCCATTTTATCTCAACCATCAATCTGGGTGTTCACGGACTGAGTTCGGTATTGGTAGCTAAGTTCAGCGGTGCCAGATTGAGTCCGCCTGGGTATGCGTAGCTGACATAATTACTCCAGCCATACACGGAAACAGCACATGGTCCAGTGGAGGAGATGGTATGCACACCATCGCTTACAGGTACTCGTGCCAACATGTAGTTACCGGTACCAAACGGTTCAGTCAGGTAGAGCTCTTGGCCGTCAAGCATCACTTGAGCATCAGCAGGACCCACAATATTTATGAAGTCTTCGGAAAACGATGGCGGCGTGAGGACGACGTACTCTGAGCGGTACTGCTGAACGGGGGGCACGATCATGAATGCAGGATCACCGATGCCGGCGTCATTGGATTGTGTACCTGGACCTGGGTAATGCTCGCCGACCAAATATTGGCTTAGAGCGACCGGTTGGCTGGAGAAAACCTCGAAGTCGGCTTGTGTAATGAGTTCAAACCACTCGCCTGAGTTGAGCACAGGAATACTAGCGACTGGGGGGACCAAGGAAACGATGGTGTCGTCGTTGGCAGCCATAATACGCCATACCTCCATTCCATCGCCTCGCGGCTGCGTTTTGACCGCATGATAATGCTGGCCCCAGGTACTTACGGGAAGCTGTGCTTGCTCTAGATGGTCCGCACAACAGACTCGAAGGTGCATACATTCGAGGTGTGAACTGCAAGAATGGCTTGTATCGCCTTTACAGACGCCATGCGGAGTGTCGCATAATCCGCTTGCCGGTACGTCAGCGGCTTCTACGCCAGAAAACACCGCAACTGCTCGAGTGGCCGTTATTTTACTGCCGGTTAGGTCGGCTCCCAACTCGTCGGTGGACAAGTTGAATACATCAAAGGGAGCGAGTTCTACCGTTATGGAATCACCGGGGGCCATCGCTGGCACGGTGTCGCTCGCTAACGTGTGAGCGGTTACTCGGACCGTTACTGTCGTGTTATCTGAAACACCTAGCACTGTGAGGAATCCGCGATATTCCTCGGTAGTTTGCGGATAGCTACTCGCAATGTACCACCGGCCCAAGGCATTTGTCGGAAGAAGCAAACTCGCATCGTTACTGAAGACATCGTAATCGGCGAGTGGATTGAATTGGTAGGCTAGCGCGGGGATAGAGGTCCGTATCCGATACGCGAGAGCTGAAATGGTTGTAGTACCTACGTCTTTTCGTGGCAGTTCATACACACGTAAGCTGAGGGGCATTACCTTACCTTGCGGCATCGGAGCCCCATCCGCTCGATGCGTAACGGGTCCATGGACATCTTCAATGGTCACTTCCATTGGAAGCACGGGGTCAGGATTTGAGACGATAACTGCGAACGGTTTACCCGCGGCATCGAGTACAGAGCCATCGTCCTGCACCTCGAAAGCATTATCTAAATCAGCGGCCCAGTACTCACATCCCAGATAGCTTTTGTACTTTGCATTGGTGGCACAAAGAGCAATGCATGCACCATTACGGCATACTTGGCCGGTCGTTTCTGGCGAACATTCGATATGGGTTGTCCAACCTGTGCCATTGTCATTGCATATCTCAACACGTGCGTCTGAAGCGCATCGGAGACTCAGCGGTGTACACGACAAACACGAGCCATCGACACACTTGGATGGCATACCCGCGTTAGATAGGCACGGTTCAGCTTGCCAACCTGCGCCATCGGGTGTGCAGCGAACGACGGAGAGACCATCCGTCGTACAGCCTTTAGACGAGTTAGGTGTGCAAGCTTGGCCAGGTATGGCACTGCTAGCGGTTTCAGCGCCGGCTTGCTGCACCGAAGTGCTATCTGATAGCTGAGCGCACGCCAATAAATTGCAGAGCGATATGAACGATAGAAATACACTTCGGTAGGGCCTATCGCAGCGTTCTGCATCATGTCGGTTATTGTCTGCATCATGTCGGTTATTGTCTGAGTCTGCCCGCAAATAATATCCCATTTCTTCGCATTGTACCGCACCTTAGCTGAAGCCGTGCGCGTCGGTTACTGCTAGTTCTGAGCATCGCTGCAAAGATTGCAAACGCAGGATGCCAGTCTGACCTCGGGCGTGATTTATCGCGCGAGGAATGAATGACTATTGATCTGCCCCACAAAACTACGCCGTGAAAAATCTAACGATTGTTCGAATTGTACGCTGATGGCATTATGCGATCGGTGTAGACGATTGCGAAATCGATAGCTTTGAATTTGATTTAGTTTGAGAGGCATAACATCGGTTCGTCGACAAGATGCCAAAGCGGTTGAGTAAACCGTTTGTCGTGATAAAACGGAACAGGCTTACGAGGGCTAGACGGGGCTAAGACAGTAAAAATTCACACATC
>PKDL01000440.1 GCA_002863065.1 Pseudomonadota bacterium | reverse complement strand
CGCAACTGCAATTACATCGCATGGTGGCGCATCTGCGAACTAATAATTGGTCGGTGATGGCGCCGAATGGTGAGAGCCCGCCAGGAAAATGGGGGGGGAATGCCATTGGATTTTCGAATCATCTTGCAAAGTCCGCAAATGCAGTCGTTGGCAGTACCTATGGGATTACCGACTACCGGAATGCGAGTAGTATCGCAGCCGGTGAAGCAGCGTGGGTGGGACTCCAGGCAATTTGGGAAACGACTCATTTCTACAATCGAACGATGGCTCTGGGTCTAGCCGCGGTGACGAATGACTGGGACGTTGACAAAATGACTCGCCTCGCCTTCGAGGACCAAAAAGAGGTGTTTGCCCTCCTGCATGTGATCTTCAATCAGCTGAATCCATCTGATGATATGTCGCGGTGGTGGATTGAATCGTGGCTTTCGAGCGCTCCATGTTCTGGCCCGTGCCGAGACACCGCGGGATGCCCCAATGCGCCCGGTTGGCAGACTGAGTCGCGGACATTTACACCCAATGATGGCCTGGGGAGCCAGCATCACGTGGTCTTTGAAGGGAATGGGCTGGATTACATGGCGCTGTTTGCCGCGTATGTAGTCTGGCGAGGTGCGGTGCCAGGCGCTGGGTTTACGGCAGCACCTCCGACATGTGGAGACGGTGCGCTTCAGGCCTTTGCCGTTGCTGCACCGTCGGATGGGACGCTCTGGTCCCCTACTGATGTGTGTGCATCTGTCGATTTACAGCGGGACTACTGCGGCCGGCCGTTCAGTGAATGGATTCAAGATGCCTACGATGGTCGGGTGACGATTTTCACCAATGGAGCACAATGGACATGTGCCGTGGGACAGCCATGCGTGCTCGCTTCTAATGGGGCGACCAATACCTCGAGTGATGATCTCATTATCGGCAGTCAGGTCGCTGACGAGTTGTCCGGAGGTGGAGGTAATGACTGCCTTGTGGGCCTCGGAGGGGACGATACCCTCCAGGGCGGGCAAGGCCTGGATAGACTTGAGGGCGGCCCGGGAAATGATCAGCTGTTCGGCGAGTCTCAGGGTTGGGAGCTATCGGGAGAACCGGACGTCTTATTTGGCGGTGACGGGGATGATCTGCTGGATGGAGGCCCTGGTAAAGATCTTCTCGTGGGTGAGTCCGGGGCGGACACGCTGGATGGTGGTGTCGGAGATGATCAGCTCGATGGCGGGGTCGGTAATGACATTCTCATTGGGTCCTTAGGCGATGATTCACTCGTTGGTGGCCCAGGCGAAGACGCACTGGATGGTGGTAGTGATGAGGACCAGCTCTGGGGCGGTCCCGACAAGGACAAGCTTGATGGCGGTGGCGGCAATGATTTTCTGAGTGGCGATGAAGGGCCGGATTTCCTCCGAGGCGGGAACGGCGATGACAAACTCTTTGGAGGCGATGGCGTAGACCACATTTGTGGTGGTGGCGGCAGCGATATCATTTGGGCAGGTTGGGACGGGGATGCATGCTACGGGGGGAGCAGCTTCCTAACCAATGATGATGTGAATGGATGCATCGCTGAGCCACTATCGAGTAGCGACTGTAATTCAAGCGCTTATGACGCGTGGTAAGCCATTTCGCGGAGGATGAAAGCGAGAGCGCCATGTGCCCAATGACTACCGAACGACCGGATGTTTACCCAGCGGTCATACTGGAGATTGAAAATGCCTGGGATGGGGCTGCTGTGGTCGACTATTCCAGCAGTCGGGTCGAGTTACGTCTAACGGAGCATGGTCTCAATCTCCACTTTTCTGGGCCGCTGATGGGGGATCCTGCCCCTGCGGAGCCTCCCGGACGGCTATGGGGGCTTTGGAAACACGAAGTACTTGAGTGCTTTATTGTCGGGCCAGACTCAGACTACCTCGAAGTAGAAGTTGGTCCGCACGGCCATTTTCTTATTCTTCGTCTTCATGGCGTCAGGACGATTGTAAATGACGCAGTACCAGCTCGACTGCAATGGCATACGACGGTGGGAGGGGTTTGGTCAGTTTCCGTCGTAATCGGGTACGAGTATCTTCCGCCGCTTCCATGGAAAATGAACGCATTCGCAATGTATGGCGACGCACCACGCAGGTTTTTGGCATCTACTCCCGTCTCGGGTGATGGCCCCGATTTTCATCGTATCAGTCAATATACGGCGTCGTTCTCAGGGGAAAGGGCGTTGGACTAATGCAGCGCGGCGATACAGCACCGTCCGGGGTTTTACCCTCGATAGGAGGACACTTGGAGGAGCTATGCCCGGTCGGTCGATGCTGGGCTTGATACGCGGAATTCCCTTCCCGTCTTCCATACTTTCATATAGACAAACGCGCTTATGAGCATCGTGAAAAATGTGGCGCATATTGCCTTCTCTCTCTATTGCTGGGTCGGTACCTACGCATGGATGATAACGACGTCATTTCTTTGCGTGCCTGTTCTAGGGCTTCTAGGACAAAAGCGCGCGCATCGATTGACCTTGTTCCCAGCACTTGGTTGGTGTGTTCCGATGTGCTTTATCCGAACGCGCATCCATCGGCATCCCGAATTCGACGCTAAGACGAACGGAATGTTTATTCAGAACCATATCTCTGTGCTCGATGGTTCATTGGCCACCTATGTGATTCCGCATGGTTTTTGCGGCTTGTTCAATAGCTGGCACTTTTGGCTGCCTGGCTATGGGTGGATTATGAAGCTGTCGCATGGCATCGGAGTACCCTCTAAAAAGGAGGGCCGTTCAGAAGTACTGAGCCGTGCTGTACGAAATCGAGTGGATGAGATTGGGATATCAGTGTTGGCTTTTCCGGAAGGTCACCGAACTATTGATGGCAATGTTAGACCATTTCGTCGTGGGGTATTCTTCATGGCCCGCGACGCAGGAGTGCCTATTATTCCGCTTTGTGTTCGAGGGTTGTATGAGCTTCAAAACAAGACGCACCGGCGGTTCTCTCCCGGCTCGATCGACGTCTACCTCGGTAAGCCCATCCCTACCGCCGGTCTTACCGATGACCAAATCGGCGAGCTGGCCGAATACTGCCAGGCCATGCACCAAAGTTGGTTGGATACTGGTGAGATGCCGCAGCTTGAGGGATACCCTGAACCACCAGCGGCAAAGCTTGCTGCATAGAACGACTCGTACGGACGGTGGAGCGTCATAGGGTATCCGCACTAGTCAACAGCACAGTGCCTATTGATCGTA
>PKDL01000233.1 GCA_002863065.1 Pseudomonadota bacterium | reverse complement strand
TAGTGTCTCGGGACCAGCAAACCGGATGTTGCTCTCCATGCCGGTCAGTGCATCCGGGGAAAGAGACGCTCTCTCTTCAACCGCCATTCGGATCTCGTCGTCCCAATCAAGCTCGTCATATGCAAAGGTAACCAGTCCTACTTCTTCCGCCTCGGCGCTCGCAACGGGCTTGTCTCGCGACAACAACTCTGTCACGGATTCGGGGCTACCCAAAAACCGTGAAGCGAGACGGCTGATTCCATTCCCCATGGGGAATACTCCTCTATTTACTGGTCCGAGCTGAACCTCAATGCCCTCTTCATCCAGCGCATAAATGCGGTCGGCTGCCAATGCGAGCTCCATCAGTGACCCGGCGAAACAGCTGCCATCATCTACCAGAGCAAAAAACGTCTTCGACGTGACGTCTAGGCGCTTCAGAACGCGACGGATGTGCAAGGTCACTTCACGTACGAACCAGTCGTCCTGCCGGGACAATAGCGTATGATCAAAGGCCAGAATGTCTTGCGCAGAACCGCGCGTATGCAACGTCACCACACCACACTGCGGATAATGGAACCGTAAGCGTAACAGTGCATCATCAAACTCACGCCACGCTTTCAGTCCCCACCAGTCACAACCCAACTCACGACCGTTTGAAGGTATCTGAGGAAGATCTGCGGGAACGTGCATGGTAAGCGAACCTACACGTCCTTCGTCAGAGAACTCCAAAGTGACATAGTCGTAGCGTATGGATCGTTCATCCACCTCGGGAGCAATCGGCTTGAGTGCTACACCAACCCTATCAGGCCGACCGCCATCTGCGATCTCAGCGGCGCGAGCGTTCACTTCATCATCGAATGCCGAGCGCCGAAAGACGTCATCAACGAGCCCCCACTGTTTTGCGCGCTTCCCCTTTATCCCTTCTGCGAGCGTCATAAATACGTCGGCGAGATCACGACGAACCTTTCGCTTATCCGTCACCCGGGTAATGCCACCGGTACCGGGCAGCACGCCCAGGTAGGGAACTTCCGGGAGAGATACTGCACTGCGGCGATCATCTATGAGATAAATTTTTTCACACGCCAGGGGAAGTTCATACCCTCCTCCCGATGCCACGCCGTTTAACGCCGCAATATACGTCTGGCCACTGTTGGCCGTGGCATCTTCGATGTAAAGACGTGTCTCATTCGTGTACTTGCAAAAATTGACCTTCCACGCGTGACTGGACTGTCCCAGCATAAAGATGTTGGCTCCCGACGAGAAGCATCCATCAATAGCACTGGATATCACGACGCAGGTGACCTCGGGATGTTCGAAGCGCAGGCGCTGCACCGCATCCGCTAATTCAATGTCCACACCCAGGTCATACGAGTTGAGCTTCAAGGAATAGCCCTCACGCAGTCCCTCTCCCTCTTGGATATCCAAATTCAGCCGTGCGACCGCCCCCTCGATAGTTAATTCTAAGTGACGATAGCTCTCTGGATGGCGCTGGAAATGGAAATCAGTGAACGGTGTAGTGTGGTGTCCCATGCGAGGAACGTAGCCCAACGAAAGACAACACCGCAACATGAAAGTGCACTATATTACTCGACACGCAATGCCGTGAGTGCAATATAATGCATTCATGCCACAATCACGCCAAAAATGGACCGAACATGCTCAAGCGGCATTGCTCGATATCGGTCAACGGATCAAAGCGTTGCGAGCGGAGGAAGGACTAACCGCGGAAGCCCTTGCGCACCGCGCCGGAATAAGCCTACGGTTGGTTCGCCAGGTGGAAACAGGGAAAGCAAATATCGCCATTGGCAGACTACAGCGCATCGCGGACGCATTATCAGTTCACGTGGCACAGCTTATCCTACCGATCCCTGCGAATACGTCTGCAAGGCAGGATATCGAGGAGTTCGAGCGCGCCGATGACACCGCCCAACGCGAGGCGTGGCGAGCTTTCTCTGCACAGCTTCACCGACACCGGACACCAACGATTGCCCTCCTGGGGCTACGTGGCGCAGGGAAGACCACTGTGGGGGCTGCTTTAGCCGACAAACTCAACGTAGCCTTCGTTGAACTCGACGCAAAGGTCGAAGACGCAGCGGGACTGACACTTCCGGAAGTCTTTGAACTTCACGGGGAGCCGTATTACCGGCGCGTAGAGCGTCAGTGTCTGGATGCCATACTCACCCAAGCACAGCCGGCCGTGGTCGCGCTTTCTGGTGGCATCGTACAAGAGACTGGGACGTATGCGGCAGTCTTGGAGAGGACGCTCACAGTATGGCTTCAAGCAGACCCGGAAATACATATGCGGCGTGTACGCGACCAAGGGGACTTGCGGCCTATGCGTAATCGCGAGAACGCCATGGCAGAATTACGAGCTCTGCTGGCCGCGCGGGAGCCGGAGTATAAACGGGCAGATATCTCGCTTAATACCACCCAATTATCAGTGGAAGCCGTGGTGGCCGAACTCGCAGCCGCCATCACTTCTCGCACTGCCAAGCGTAGCCACACGTCGCCCAGCTGAGACTACCCCCAGCGATAAAAACCATGCCCAGACTTCTTGCCAAGGCGACCCGCGCGAACAAGCCGCCGCAATATCTGCGGCGGGCGAAACTGCTCCCCAATTTCTTGATGGAGATACTCAGCAATTGCGAGACGCACGTCTAACCCTACTAAATCTGTGAGCTTTAGTGGACCCATAGGATGCCGGTAACCGAGCTCCATCGCCGCATCGATTTCTTCCGCAGTCGCTACTCCAGTTTCCAGCATCCTCATCGCCTCTAAGCCCAGGATGAGCCCTAACCGACTTGTGGCGAAACCGGCCGAGTCGTTGACCACAATATGGGTTTTACCCATCCGCTCACCCAGGGACTGGGCCATCGCCAGCGTATCATCACTCGTTTGCTCTGCCGCGACAATTTCCAAGAGCTCCATGATGTGCACGGGATTAAAGAAATGCATTCCACAAACGCGCGCTGGATGGGGCGAGGCGGCCGCAATTTCAGTGACAGACAGCGATGATGTATTGGTCGCAAAATACGGAGTCATCGACGATTCTTCGTATACTTTGGCCACCAACGCTTGTTTCAGCTCTAGCCGCTCGGGAACCGCTTCAATGATGAGCTCTGCTCCACCAATCGCATGTGCAAAATCGCTCGTGGACTCAAGATTGCCTAAGCATAGTGACTGAACCTCACTCGTCACTTTTCCGCGTGCGACACCTTTTGATAGATTTGCAACCACCGCCTTCAT
>PKDL01000487.1 GCA_002863065.1 Pseudomonadota bacterium | reverse complement strand
GTGACCAATGGCTCAGAGCGTGCACCCTGCCCATCAACGGCCTGTACAGACACCGCATAGCTTGTGAATGGTGTTAGATTTGACAGCGAGGCTTCGAGGTTGGTGTCGCCTATGTCATCGATTAGTTCACCATTAATTCGGACTTCATAACGCGTGACTGCAACATCGTCGCTGGCTTCTGGCCAGGTGGCTCTTGCATAGGTTGCATTTAGATCGAGTACTGAAATTACCGCGTCGTTACTAAACTCGGGCGGTTGGTTTGGCGACGTATACGTATCGGCGGTACTCTGGTCGGCAGGAACTGAGCTATCCGGTTCCAGGGTGGTATTGGCATCCGCTCCTATCGTCATCGGCGTCTGGGTGGCTTCCTCGCATGCGCTGAGGCTGACTGAGAGCCCAACCATGGTGATTAGCAGATTGGTCTGAATCCGATTCATAGTGCCTCGACCCATGCCTTGATGATGGAGATTGGTAGTGTGGCCGTCCCAGACGCCACAAGTTGCGCATAGCTCTGAGCAAAGGGGGGCATTTGCGAATACCCTCCCGCAGGGTCTTCATACGTTCCTTCGAGGTATTGTATGAGTTTGCTGCCCGATGCGTTGCCCGGAGATATCACAGTGGGGTCACTCACAAACGTTGCCACAAAGGCTTCTTTTGTAACGAACTCGTTGAAGTGACACCCCCCGCAGTGTGGTTCGAGCGCGTTATAGACGCCACCAGTACTAACGATGCTTTGCACTGGTTCGGTGGTGAATGACGCGCTCGGGCCGGAGCTGCTCCAGTTTCCAGCAGCATCTCGTGCCCGTACGACGATGTCGTACGCTGTCTCAGGCTCCAGGTTTTGAAGTGTGGCGGTCTGAGCGCCACCCGTAGCGGCAAGCAGGATTTCCCCGCTTTGTCGTTCTATACGGTAGTCGGTGACACCTACGGTATCTGTAGCTGCAGGCCATTGCAGCTCGGCTTCAGATGCTGTGATGGCGCTAACAGTACAGGTTTCCGCTGGCGGGAATATAGGCGCGGTCTCATCACCGGTGGTTGCTGTGACTGAGGGACCATTCGTGGATACGAGCCCGGTGCTGCCGATGGCCTCTATACTAAGTGTGTAGGTGGTGCCCGGAACAAGGTTATCGATAATGTGCGTCGTCTGACTAGCATCGATGGTGGCCTGCAGTTCACCATTGAGCATGATCTTCAGTGAAGCGATGTTGTCTGGTGTGTCGAACCAGGACAACGCCAGTGCGGTCTCACCCGATGGGACGGCCACGAGCGCTGCAGTAGGGCTCCACTCTGGCGGGCCGTCCGGAAGCGTCATGAATGTCGTCGTTGGGCCGTTGCTGGAGAGCGTACCCGTTGCTGATTTCGCTTCGACTCGGACGGTATAACTGGTCTCAGGCAGCAAGTCTTCAAGGGTTGTGGTTTCAGTACCTAGGCTCTCTTCGGCCACTACAATGTCATTCAGCAACACGGTGTACGACGTGGTCGCTACATCTGAGTTCGGGAGCGACCAGATGAGTTTGGCGCTGGTTGTATCGATATCACTGACTGATACTGTCGCATCGGTAGGCCAACTTGGCATATTGGCTCCAAGCGTGGTCACCGTCGCAGTGAGGCTATCACTTACATTTCCAAATACATCGGTTGCGGTAAGCAAACACGTGTAGGTGGTCTCTGGTTGGAGACTGTCGAGCTCGACCGACACCGTGTCGGAGGCGAGCGTCAGAGTCGTCACTCCATCGATAGAAAGATTCAAGCTTTGAATAGGTGATACGTCGGTCGGGAGCGACCAACTCAGGGTCGCGGTGGTCTGCGTTACACCATCGACGAGTAGTGCAGCGTCCTCGGCCCAGGCTGGCCCGGTCCCATCGCTAAGTTCGATAAAGGACGATGGACCATCGGTCGTAGTGTTACCGGCGCCATCGACGGCTTGCACTGTAAACAAATAACCGGCCCCTTCACTGAGCCCGATGGCGTTATATATGGTCTCATCAGCGGGTAGGGAGCTCAGTTCCGCGCCATTACGAAATACCACATAGCTGGTAACCGCCGCATTATCGGAAGCGGCTGTCCAGCTCAGTTCAGCTGATCCTGTGCCGCTCATGGTGAGCTCCAGCGCGGCTTCAGCTTCCCAGGTTGGGGGTGTGGTATCCGCCGTCTTGAGTGTTGCAACCAATGGTAGTGATTGCACACCATCGGCAGTTTCTGCGGTCACAGCTATGTCGTAGTCGGTCCATGGGGTCAGGCCATCTATTGTGTATTCCGACACGTCGCTGGTTGCTGCGCCCACCGGCTCATCAAGATGACTCCACGCCACCGTGTACGTCGCATCACCCAGCAGGCAGTCCGGCCAATCGAGTTGCAGCGCCGTTTCCCCCACCGTTGCTGCCTGTATTTCCGCATTCTCAGGGAATATTAGTGATGCGCTGGGTAGCGACACGACAAGGTCGGCACCAGGAAAGTAGTCCATGTCTAGCGTGGTGGCAGAGAGTTGAAATAGATAGGTGGCGCCGGGTGTGAGCGAGCCAATGGTCGCCGTCTTCTCAGCTCCATCGGGTACGTTCAAGATCGCCTTGGTATCTTGCCATAGCGTCCATTGCAGTATGGGAGTGGCAAGGTCTCCAGTGTCCCAGGCCAAGTCAACCGACGTGCTTGTCACCGAAACGGGGACCAACGTTATGGATTCTGGAAGCGCCTCACTGGGGGCTTTTGTCGTAGTAATCTCGATAGTCGGTCCTGATGACGACTGGTTGGACAGCATATCCGTCGCCTCCACACGCACTGTGTAGGTAGTGTTTGGTTCGAGCGACTCGATTGCCGCAAGTCGTGTGTCGGAGTCGTACGACTGATGTTCGGCATCGTCGAGATAGAGCTGATAACTCCGAATGCCTGATGGGTCCGTGGCGGCGCTCCATTGAAGGATGACGTTCATATCCGTAACGACAAGCGCCTTGATGGTTGCGTCAGCCGGCCAGGATGGAGGGCTCTCATCTATGGGCTCGATCGTCTTGGAATCTTCAGTATCAGCGACAGCTGGTGGTGTATCCGCGCGGGCTGATGGTGTATCGGCGAGGGTACTTGTATCGCGCAAGTGGCTATACGGATCGGTTGGTAGCCCAGCCTCCGAGCATGCGGTTAACGCACTGAAGAGCAGGCCCAAAGCAATGGGAATGCAAACACGAAAATACAATGACATAGTTTCTGTAATCTTAGTGTATCAGGGGAATGTTGCC
>PKDL01000340.1 GCA_002863065.1 Pseudomonadota bacterium | reverse complement strand
GAGATCACGGTCCACCAGTCGCTGCCGTTGGTGTATCCCGGTGAATAAAAACCGCCAGCGACCACGTATACCGTTCCTTCGCCTTCTTCCGCTTTCGCATCGTTCCGGATAGGTACCGTTCGCTCATAGTTGTGGTCATGTCCGGTGAATACGAAATCGACTCCGTGCTTATCGAAGAGGGGGACGAATTTATCTTGGACACGGCCGGTGGAGCCATGCCTAGTGCATGCGGAATAGGCTGCATGGTGGAAAAGCGCGATAATCCATTCGATCTCAGGGTCATCCGCTGCTTGCTGTAAGTCGGAATCTAACCACGCAAGTTGCTCATCCATTAGCGACGGAGCGTTCGAATCGAGACCGATAAAGTGCACATTGCCGTAGTCAATTGACCATGCATGTTCTTTGAGGTCGTCCGGCAGTTCCGGGCCTGCTATCGGAAGCGCATATTGTTCGTAGTACGGACTTGGGAAGATCTCGTGGTTCCCTTGGACTGGCATCAATACGCGTTTGGAGATGAGGGGGCCCATGGCATTGAACCAGGTATCCCATTCGGGCTGTGTCCCGCCTTGTGTCATATCGCCGTTGAAAAACCACATATCCACATCGATCGCAGCCAGTCGGTCGATATTCTCAGCGATTTCAGCGGTACCCCCGCGGCTATCGCCTGCCATGACGAAGCGGACTTTACCATTATCACCCTTGACGCGGCCCGTTCGAAATTCACTAACACCAGAGATCGTTGCGTCTGTGAACAAGCCGGTTTGAGTGTCAAATCCATCCCAAAAACCGGCCATATAGACGTACTCGGTATAGGGGTCTAAACCGGTCAATTCCACCTCGTATTGGGCAAACAACTCGGGGTCGATGGGAATTCCCGCCAGTTCAACTTGCCAAGTCTTGCCTAACCCCACGGTGGTAGCTGCCTCCGACCACAACATTTGTTCGCCGTTCGCCAAGTATTCGGCTTTGGTATTGATGAGCACCTTAGGCGTATGGCTCTCTATTTCATTTCCCGTGGTTTTCCATTGCACCACCATCGTTGAAGACACCTCGTTTTCCCACGTCAGGTGGACGGCATTGGGAACATAGAGAGGTTCTTTTTGGAAAAGAAGGTGCTTGGCTACCGGATATCGAGCGTCTACCGACTGGAACGCATCGCTCTCGGTGGCATCTTGGGCTCTTTGGTCGGCGGTAGTGCTTCCGTCTGCCTCGTCCACTCTATCCGACGTCCCTGCGTCGCTTGGAGTGTCGTTCGTGGAGGCTTTTTTCGTGCTACACGCCACACAGGTCGAGAGCAGAGCAAGGACCACTACGACCATGAATGTTCTTTCAATTGGGCTTTGCATCTGACCTCCCTATGATCACCAAGGACGCTATGCAGGCGACCAGTCTTATCGTATTTGCCCGCGGATTCCCAAGTCGATTATCTCAAACCCTCGCCCGGTTTTTGCGTGCTACGAACGCTCGGTGCCACGGTGCACAGCGTTTTAGATACAATGCAGACCATACGTCACGCATCATGTTCTGGCCTGACTCGCTATGAAGTCCAGCCGGTTAAAACCGTAGTCTATCGTTGGTGGGGCCGGTATGCCGGGGGTTTAGCGGCTTTCAGCGTCGAGGCAGAAGTGTCTCCAGCCTGTCTGTTCCCCATCGACTTGAATGGTTAGTTCTCGCTGGTTTTGGGGGATGTCTACATCGTGGACGTAGATTTTGGCCTTCTCTGTCACGCTTGGGAGGGTAATGCGTTCGTCACCCAATCGCACTTGAAATGTAATGTCGCTATATCGGCTCACTTGGGATAAGCCGTATCGAAGTCGCAGTCTGGCCACAGAATCTGGAATGGTGAAAGTGATCTTCCTCCGTCCGCGTGAGGGCGGATGCAACCACAACATGCGTTGAGGTTCATCGTCGAAGACGCATTCATTTCCTAGTGCCATTCCCCACTGTTGGTACGGCTTGTCTCGATGGCACTCGAACTTTTGATGGAGGTTGTTGAAGTAGTCACATGCTTGCTGACCATTGGTGACTTGCGCGGTCGTGATTGCGTCCACGGCGCTCCAGTCTGCGGTCGATCGCGGATTGACCTGCAGCGCCACCACTGTGGCTCCGATGAGCGTTAGTATGCCAATGGCGAAAAACCAGGGATTAGCCGCACCATTGCGGGTGGGCGCAAGTTGGTCGAAGAGCTGCGTGGATCGTGAGAGAAAGATTCCCAGTGGGAGTACCGAAAGGCCCACCACAGGCAAGAAGAATCGGCCATAGGTGTAGGCATATTTAGCGTGTAGTCCGAGAAAGAGGGCCAGTATTGCCAGGTACACCGCACCGAAGGCCCGTTGCTGCTGGTCGGTCAGCATCCACAGCGCTCCTAGGATAGCAAGCAGGAGAAGTGGCGCTTGAGGGATAATGCCCTGGCGTTCGTGGGTGAGGATGCGGTGCATGCCATCCCCGAATGGTTCCTGAAATTGGCGCTCAATTCCCTCGGTTGTGAGTTCTCCATCGGCTCGGACCAAAATATTGGAATAGCTGGTGGTGAACGGTCCGCCGTAAAATAGCGCGTTACTTGCCAACCACATCATTACGGGGACAAGGAAAGCTATTGTGCCTCGAAGGGTCTCGGCCTTATTTCCCGACCACATCAGCCACATGGCGAACGGCAAGACGAAGAGCGTATTCGTGGCTTTTGCTGCTACGGCAATGCCGAATAAGAGACCACTGGCAATGATGCGCTGTCGAGCGAAAGTCCAGGCGGCGATTTTCGTCCTGCGAGCGGAGGCGCGCCCTGCGGAGATTCGGGCTGACAGCCTGTACGTCGTTCATGGGGTCGAACTGCAGTGCTCTGGCCGCAGGCGTGGGGAGCTGAACTACCGCTTCGACACCGTGCGCTCGGATTCCCTCTGGACGTCTCCCCGCGCCTTCCCTCTCCCTGCACCGGCCCGCGCCTCCTGTCCGCGCCCGCGCCGTTCCTCCGCCCGGACGAAGACTGTCCGAGGGGGTTCCTCTCTTGCTGAAGGTATCTTGTGGGACTAGCCCACGCTTAATCACACACACACACAAACAAAATAATCGGGACGTCGCCACCGGCCGAGCCGATGGCTATGCCCCGAGCACAAAACGACATTCTGGACTTTGAAACGCTGTTCGACGACCTGGACTCCGAGGCCGGCGTCACGCTGCCGCCGTCGGGTGCCGCTGCCGTCGCGGGGCACCGGGGATCGGTGATCGCGGTGCCTGGGG
>PKDL01000415.1 GCA_002863065.1 Pseudomonadota bacterium | reverse complement strand
AAAGGCCCGATAGATGCCCATCTAAGCCGAGGCTATGGAGTTCCTGCTTGAAGGACAGCTGGAGCCACATCGGAAGTCATTTGTCGTGTGATTATGGAGAGTGTTCCGAAATAACCTCACCGATACCAAAAGCTCCTTGTCGGTAGATTATATCGACAGAGCGAGCCTAGTTGGACGCGTTCTAGATGCCGATTCGGGGACTTTGAGCTGGCTGAAGTTAATTGGGGATGCGTGCGCCATGACCTTTCTGATCCACGCGCATGCCATAACACGAATCGATGACCAGGAAAGCTGAGTGCACGCTGAATCCCAGTGCGTGGGACATCGCTTTGATAGGTCCATCTAACGACTGAGTGCAAGCAGGTATCGCTATGAAACACACCAAGATTATGCGCAGTTACTCATCTGTGATGAACATGAACTTATCGGATAGAACATGAGCGACCCGCGGTGCAGCTAACTTAAAGCTTGAAGTTGTCCGCCGTAGTATTGACTCCACCCCTTTATCCGGACTAAGTCACGGCTCCAAACAGACTACCCAGGAGGGCATGAAGTTGTTTACCCGATTCCTTATTGTTGCATCACTATTCCTGTTTCCTATGAGCGCATCTGCGCAGAAGGACACCAAAGCAGCACTTGATTCCGACAAGGCATACGCAGAGTTTCTGAAGAAGAACCCCTTCAATAAAATGTACCCCCAGATTATAGCCGAGGCGGCCGCCGACTACTTTGGCCAGTTCAACAAGCTATTTGCTGGCAAGCCCATTCCCAGCAAAGAAGCACGGCTCGTGGCAATCTCTGCGTCGGCTGCAATGCGTTGCGAGTACTGCATTTATGCGAATGTAATTAAGGCCAAAGAAGCAGGTGCCAGTGCCGACGAAATCAAGGCCGCCATCCAGATTGCCGCTGAGGTCGCTCGATTCTCTACCCTCTTGTATGGCAATAACTTTCCTCAGGACGAGTTCAAAAAACTTTTCGAGCAAGGCAAGCCGGCGAAAAAGAAGTAGCAGTAGTGTTGGATGTCTGCCCAACACAAGATGAACCGAGCGTCCATCGCACCCAAGTGCTTCTTGGGGAATGTTGGCCGCAACCGTACGCTATAGTGTCAGCCCTCAATCGCAGGCGCTCAGCCGTCTATAACGATCAGGATAATACGGTGTATGAGGTCTAGAATGAAACACTAGCCAGCATCATACTCACCCACTCCACGCCCACCAGCCGCTGGCAAACACGTAAGCTTAGAGTCGTGCGTCACTTACAACAGCACGATTTCTTACAGCATTCACATGTATTTTTTTCGCAGCACTCATCAGTTTTACAATTACACTTACATTTCGACTTATTCATAGTACCTCCGTAGCAGACTCAATCTGATCTGCCAGTCCGCGTAGGCGGCCAGCTACATATTGTCTATTCAATGCATAGGTTCGTTCACGCCCGTGCTTCTCGACACGAACAACACCCTCTTGCGCAAGCACTTTCAGGTGCCGCGAAACCCCCGATGCATCGACACTGCAACAATCACATAAGCACATCGCGTTTTGAGGAGAACAACACTCGCAAAGTCGACACACGAGAGTGAGTCGGTTGACTTCACCAAGCGCTTTTAACAGATGCGCCATGTTTTCTAGTTCTTTAACATTCACTTCAGGACCATATGCATATTTGCAAAACATTGCAAATATTGCACTGAATCGCATTTCATACGGGCCCCATATGACAGCCAGATCGAACACGATGGCATATAAGCTCTCAAATCCGACAGCTCCGTCATATTAAAAAGCCGCATCAGCCATGAGTCAGCGGCAGGTCATACTTGCAAAAATCCAGATATTCCCCTAACCCTCCAGGAGGTAATGGGCGACGGCACTACCATAGGCAATACTGAGTCAAGGCTTCTATTCGGCGGCATCGTGCTGAGGCTCGAAGTGCTCGCATTGCTACTACTAGCCGCAGGCGTATTCACCCCTTCGAATGCTTTCGGGCACCCTCTCAAGGCCTCAGCATCACTCATTGAGTATGACACGATGAGTAAGACCATTCGTTTGGAATGTAAGGTCTTTATCGATGACTTCCAGCGCAGCCTTCTGAACTCGGTTGCCAAGGGTATCGACCCATCGAAAGTCAGTAGGAAGGACCGGCATCGGCTGATTGAAGCGTATTTCAATGTGTTCTACAGCATCAAACATAACGGCACCCCCGTACGTTTGAAGTTCAAGGCGGTACGGCCCCTAAGCCGACAAAACGTACTAATAATTCAGTTCAAGCGGGTGCCTCTCAACCTAAAAGAGGGCGACGAGTTAGTTGTACAAAATACGATATTTTTTCGGGACTTCGGAGCAGCACAGTCCAACCGGATTTTGGTGCGGATACCTTTGTTTGGGATCGAAGATGGTCGGGTCGCGACTATTCGGGACCACATCTTTCGCTACACCATGGGGAAACTAAAGAAATGAGCATAGCGAGTTCATTTTTCGTCACTGGATGGGAACACATCGTCGATACCGACGCGTATGACCACCTGCTATTTGTCACCACCCTGTGCGCCGCCTATCGCATTGCGCAGTGGCGCGAAATATTGTTTATCATCACCGCATTCACTGTTGGCCATAGCGGCACACTGATACTCAGTGCATTAGAGCTCATCCCTACCAATCCCCGTATTGTAGACATGCTGATCCCGTTCACGATTATGATCACAGCAATCGCTAACGTGGCCCGCGGGGGCGAAGACTCCTCATCTTCCGACACCAAGTTAAAATACGGCATCGCTCTCGGTTTTGGACTGATTCACGGCTTGGCCTTCGCGAGTAACTTCAAAGTCCTCATGTTCGGCGAGAGCATCCTACTGCCGTTATTTCTGTTCAATGTTGGAATTGAGGTGGGCCAAATCGCCATTGTGATTCTGTTTATGGGGGCCCTATGGCTATATTCTAGGTTCCTCAATGGGTCCCATCACAAGTGGAACCTTTTTGTGTCAGGCGCAGGCTTCGGTATTGCCACCACCCTATTGATCGAGGCCCTCAAACAACCAGACCCCACAATTGCAGCACCGGTGATGTTTTAGGTAATAGCGTCCGGGCATCACGACATGGTCCGTGAGCCTTGTATGTCATGCACAGGCTCCACGGACCGCCGTGGCAGTTGATGTGTACCGCTTCCGTATTTACGGCGCGTAAGGCATCGATGAGTGGTGCAGGTTGATACGAACGTTTCCTGCGTCATCCAATATATAGC
>PKDL01000237.1 GCA_002863065.1 Pseudomonadota bacterium | reverse complement strand
CCTTCAATATAGGGAGACACACCTCTCTCGTGAAACCCGGGTAGGTCGTACTTTCCAACACGATGAGCTGTTGCGGTCGTAGATGCTCTTTGATGTCTTGTAGTGCCTGAACTACGTAGCTTAGGTCAGGATCTTTCGTTTTGTTAAGTGGTGTCGGTACGCAAATCAACACCGCATCGCATTCTTGGAGCTGTGTGAATTCACCGGTGGCATGCAGCATCTGCTCGTTCACTAATCGCGATAATGTGTCAGAAGACACATCTTTGATCTGGCTCTTACCTGCGTTCGTCGCGTGGACCCGGTGAGTATTGATATCGAGCCCTATCGTCCTAAATCCCGCCTTAGCAGTTGCAACAGCCAATGGGAGTCCAACGTAACCGAGGCCAACGACTGCGACGGTTACGGAACGTTCATTTATGCGAGCAATCAGGCTGTCGGACACGTGGCTTCTCCTTCATGCCGTATGATTCCGGAGGTCTCATAGCGAATGCGGCACGCTACGGTCGAGCATTGGTCCTGTCAAGCTAGGGGTTTAGCCCACCTATATCAACTGAAGTACGCTCCCGTGTGACCGATGGAACCTTGCGGCGATATCGTTCAGCAAGTCGAAGCAAGCGCGCGCATTCATGCGGATCGCTCTGCTGTAGAGCTAGAGCAGAATCTTCCGTGAGTCTGGCAGCAAGTGCGTAGTGCCCAGCACGTCGGGCCGCAGTGATAAGCATTTGGGAGGCCTTGTCATATACGTCTACAGGCAGCGGTCCGTCCGATACCGCTCGTTCAAGAAATTGCAATGCACGATGATTTTGTTTGAACCGTAACGCGGCACGTCCAAGGTTATAGGCCACCAGTGGCGGTAGCTGGCACGGCGGTTCCTCAACAAGCATCATTAGGTGGTTAGTCAAGCTCACCATACTCAGCACATCTGTCCGATTATGCCGCAACACGACGTCGAGAACGGAGGCATACCCCGTCCTCAAAAAGTGAAAGTAGAGCGATGGGACTAGTGAACCAGGAACATCGTCTTCGCGTTCACTTGGGTCGAGCTTCAGAACCATTCGCTCTAATGTTTGCAGTTTCGTATTTTCGAAGGCTCCTACATAGGCAAGTCGACACGAATGTAGAAGATCTAAATGCGGTCTGAGCTTAATTTCACGTTCTTGACTTGAGAGCAGACGTGTCAGGACGAGCCGATTTTGTAGCACTGATAAGTCATAGCTTTTGCCGTTGAAGCTTACCAGGTAGTCAAAGCGATATAAGAGTTTCAGAAAGTAGGCGAGGACCGGCATCTCATTCTCTGGAGTATCTACGAAGAGCTGCTCCAAAACAATTCGGCGTTGAGAACCGTGGTTTTCCAAATAGGCGCAACCAATAAGGAAGGCGAGGGTTCCAGCTCCGTGGCTCAAGCCGGTGGCTTCGATATCAATATAAAGTGCATTATCTGGTGTGAACCCCACCAGACGTTTATCGCCAAGTCGGTTGGATAAGTCAGTGGTAATGTCCGAGTCACCATATGGAATATATTCACGATGGATGTGTGCCGTTCCGTACGGTGTAGGGACTAAATGCCAGTCACGCAATTCGGCAAGAGAACCTTGTGGTGGCAGCCTCAGAGTATATGCAGGGACTTCTACTTGTGCTGTCCCATCATGGGCTACATTTTCAAGACCGGGCTGTAGTCGAGCCAATCGATCGCTGAAGTTACCCATTAGTGTAATGTCTCAATGTCCCATGTGCCGCCAATCAGGCCGGTAGCGAGACGCATGGCTAGGACTTTTGGGCTGTCGTCACCTGGACCGTGGTCCACTAATGGGCCGCTAGCGCCGATACACGAGGGGCATCCGTCGGTACAATCACATTGTTCAATCAGAGCGCGCGCAGCGCTAAGTAAGGGCAGGGCGAGCTCATAGAGTCGTGGTGCGAAACCCACGCCGCCTGGGAAACTGTCATAAATGTAGAGCCTTGGACCTGAATCTTCTGGTTCGTCTACCGCTTTACCGAGGTCGGCCGCGGCACACATACATCGTAGGACACTGACGGTATGAAGTGCTTGTCCTAGCCCCTGCAGTGCATCGACTACCTTTTCCCGGCCGCACTCGAACATATCCATTAATGATTCAGGTACGGTGATCCACATGGATGAAGTGTGCATTTGATATTCGGGGAGGTGGACCTCGCCGTACCCCACATTCTCATGCGTCTCAAACTTGACCTTTTTGAAGCCTACTACTTTTTCTGTCACCAAAACTTCGCCTACGGCGACATGGTTTTCGGACGCATCTTCAGCGATCACTTGCACTTTGAGCTTGCTGTGCGCGTATGTGAAGTAATCCGGCTGAACCAGGCGAACGTACGCTTTTCGATTGTCGTAATCGAGACGCTCAACCTGGTACTGTTTGCCATCCAGATTATAGATCGCGTGCTCATATAGTGTCGTATGGGCGCTTTTGAAGTCGACCTCGGCAATGACTTTGGCGTCTTGGCCCATGCCTGGGTCCACGTCGATTACGATGAAGTTCTCTGCTTGCACCCTGCGCAGGGATACGTGATTGGCCGGGTAGCTTCTATCCATCCAATGGTAATGTCCGCCGGCCTGGTGGAGGATATTGTGTGCTTGGAGGTGTGCGAGTACATCCGTAGTATGTTCTGTCGTTAGTCCTCCGAATGTTTCTCCGGACTTGAATGGAAGCTCGAATGCAGCGCACTTCACGTGGTCGACGAGGATAAAAAGATTATCTGGGTCAATCCGCGCTTCTTCTGGGCTGCGTGCAAAAAAGTATTCAGGGGTCTGGACTACGTACTGATCCAATGCGGTTGAACGCCCTATGAGAACCGTGAGGGATTCGCCCGAGCGTCGTCCGGCTCTACCGAATTGTTGCCACACGCTCGCTACTGAACCTGGATATCCGGCAACTACGCAAGCGGTTAGATCTCCGATGTCGATCCCAAGTTCAAGTGCATTTGTCGATACCACCCCGATTACACTTCCGCTCTTCAGTCCTGCCTCGATACGCCTTCGTCTGGTTGGTAAGTAGCCACCGCGGTACCCTTGAACCAGCTGGGGGTCCATGTGGTGTGCTTCTAGGTCATCGCGCAGGTACTTTACGAGAAGTTCCACGTTTAGGCGGCTCTGCACGAATACGATAGTCGGTATGTTTTTACGGAGGAGATCTGAGACCAACCGACGGGCAACTTTGAGATAGCTGCGCCGTATCCCGAGTTGACGGTTGACTACGGGAGGATTGACGAA
>PKDL01000105.1 GCA_002863065.1 Pseudomonadota bacterium | reverse complement strand
TCGGGTAAGTCATCATCCGGGACCTCGTCATCGGGTAAGTCATCATCCGGGACCTCGTCATCGGGTAAATCATCATCTGGAGCCTCATCAGATGGAAGTTCGTCTTCCGGTGTCTCGCCGGACGGAGCCTCTTCCGCCGGAGCTTCATCCGCTTCGGCTTCTTCAACTGAAGGCTCATCGACTAAAGGAGCTTCTTCTGACTCCGCTACTGGTTCATTCTCCGCCGTCGCTGGAAGGACAGCTGCACTCGAGTCCTGCTTTTCTGTGGCTTCAAAGGCGCCTTTCACCGCTTCAGTGTCCTGCTTTGGTTCAACCTCTGACACAACTTTGGAGGCCTTCATAAGCTTGGATTTATCCTTACCCTCCTCATCATTCCCAAAATTGGAAAGCACCGTTACGATAAGACCCGCGAGAACTAAAGCACCGCCAACGATATACAGCATCCGGCGGTCTTTACCCTGCGGCTCGAAAGATATGTCGACGTCTCCTCCATACACGGCAGAAGCAGCCAGAGCCTCTTCATTAGATTCTACATACCAATCTGATTCAGAACCGACACCACCCGAAGCGCCAAGACCGCTATCAATGCCATCAGTAGTGGCCTCCCAAGCCGGAGCATTTCCCCCACTTGTAGCTTGCCCACCGGCTTCATCAGCCTGACGGGCAGCACCACCGATGACCACACCACTACCGGTTTGCTTCCGGAGTGGCTCAGAGGTTGATTGTGTTGCGCCAAAATCGCCATTATCCGAGGGTGCAGCAGATCCCATCACGAGAGTTTGGGCTCGCAGTCCATCACCTGAAGCACTCGAATCGGTCGCTTGTGGTGACGTTGCTCCCGGACCGGTTTCTGCAGCTACTGACTGTTCCGCCGGAACCGCACCGTGCTCAGCGACTGGAGCTGATATCCTCGCCTCACGCCCAGTAGTTGACTCATAACCGCTAGGCGCGCCCTCGTGAGAATCTTGAGGTCCTTTCAATCCACCGAATACAAGCGTACCACTATTGGAGCCGGCTACATCCTCTGGATGTGCAGACTCTACCGTGCCGTCTGCCTCCTGTTGATATGAACCGTCCTTCGCAGGAGCTGCGGCCGCCACGTCGGCGGAGGTCGCTGAGCTACCGGGGTCCTCAGCAACGGTCACCGTGGGAAAGGACTGACTCAACAGATGCTGGGCTGCTTCGAGAAGGTCGGACGCAGCCGCATAGCGCTGCCTTGTGGTTTTCTGAAGAGCTTTAGTGAGAAACGCTTCAAACTCGCTAATATTGCCCATGCCTGGTTTCACCAGGTGAAGAGGAAGCGGTTTTTCATATATCTGGCGCTTGACCGTTGTCTTCCAGCTGTTGGATACGAACGGAGGCTTAGCGGTGACACCGCTGTAAAGCACGATGCCAAGCGAATAAAGGTCTGCTTGCCCGCTGACAGGCTTGCCACCACACACTTCTGGAGCCATGAATTCTGGAGTGCCATGAAACTCTTCGGTGCGGGTTGTTCGAGTATATGCTGGATACGCATGACGTAGCCCGAATCCCGATACAGTAACTAATCCACCGTCTGCTCCATCGCTAATAATGATGTTATGCGGCGTTAGGTCGAGATGACTGATATCGAGGGCATGTGCAATCTTCAGCGCTCTTGCCACTTGGATAGCAATCGACACAAGCACCTCAAGCTTTACGCCGCCCCGGTCGATGAGGTCTGCCAAGGTTTCACCGGCAGCATCGTTACTCACAACGTATGGGGTACCATCATCTGTCGTTCCAGCCTCGTAATATGGCAAGATGTGATAGCTTCCCGCCTCTGCTAGGCGTTGAGCTTCAGCCAGAACTGCCTCCAGTGCGTCGCCACTTGCCCCTCGTAGAAGCGTAATTCGAACTGACGCTCCGTCTATGTCACGCGTCGCACGAACAACACGAGTCAGACGGCCCGCGGCTATAGTGTCGGCGATGTGGTAACCAGCGATGGTCATACTTCGATTCTCCTGAGGTGAGGGTCAGAACCGCATTGGCTTGGTCGGCCGAGCGGCGATTGCGGAGATAATAACAAGGCATTAGTCCAATGTCATCGGCCACAAGCCTTACGCTGCATATGGTATGACGCGTGCGATTAGACCCGGGGTGAAAAACATCAAACGAGAATATTCGGTTCAACACCCATCCTGATCCATGCGTTGCGACATTCGCGCTGAGACGTCAGAATACGGCCTTATTAGATGAAAACGGACAGCGGCGGTCAGCAGTATCGCACTGGCGCGTAGAGGGAGTTCGCAAACGGATATGCATCTGATTTTGGACCGCTATGAGGTATTGAAAACGCTTGGACGAGGCGGAATGGCCGACATTCTCCAAGTGAAGGACCACGCGCTGTCCAATCAGTCAGTCGCTTTGAAACGATGTCACAACGCGAGCCTAAATCCTCAGCTCGTGCGCGAGTTCTTTACTTTACGTTCGGTTCAGCATCCCAGCCTGCCGACCGTATTTGACTTCCATAGCGACTTAGGCGACGGACGCGCGGGGTATACCCTTGAAGTGGTCAATGGAGATACCATCGATCATTGGTCCCGCACGGCTTCGCCTGAGGATTTGCACCGTGTATTTGTCGACGTTTTACGCGCGCTAGCACACATACACGGGCAAGGACTGGTGCATGGTGATCTACATCCCCAAAATATACTCGTTTGCCAAAAAGAAGATGGCAGAGTTGATGTCAAAGTTCTTGATCTGAGTCCGACAGACGATGAACGACTCGAGCATGCAGCCATGCCCTTCCTGGCACCAGAACGACTCGCAGGAGAACCGGCGTCAGCAGCTTCCGATCTTTTCTCATTCGGCGTCTGTATGTACCAGCTCATCACCGGGATGCTCCCCTACCCGGACTATCCGCATATCGATATATCCAGCTTCCCGAAAGCCTCTGAAAAACTAGGGCGGCTACATGACCTCGTTACAGCCCTCTTATCAACACAGGCAAGACAACGCCCAGCGTCCGCAAGTGAAACGCTCAACCTTCTTGCAGCACAGCTTGACCAAGAAATAGAGCCATTCACAGCCATGGCAGTGGATGCCACGCTGCAAGCAGGCCCAACCATACCAATCGGTGATTGGCCAACCTCTGTCATCGCTTCGGTGACATCAAAACTCCAAGGCTCAGGCGGTCTCCTTGCCGTCTGCGGCGGACTGGGAACCGGTAAAACACGAGTGCTAGATGAGATTCGGTGGCACCTGCAAGGTTATACCAATGCCCAGGTGCTGGAT
>PKDL01000078.1 GCA_002863065.1 Pseudomonadota bacterium | reverse complement strand
TGAGACTACACCGCGCTGCGGCGCGAACTTACCGGCCCATAACTAACTGCCGCGGCATGTCGTAAACTACGCATCTTCTTAGTGTGCACCCTTCTTGGGACGAAGCTGTTTGGTACCCGCAATGTGATCGTTCCACGTAGCGAACGTGTATCCGTTTTCTACCTCGGTCATCGTGATGCAATCTTCTACCGGGCAAACGATCTTGCACAAGTTACATCCCACACATTCGTCTTCGTCGACTACCGGTACGTGTGACCCATCTGTCGGCGGGAAGATGCACTGGTGCGCCCCGTCATGGCACGCCACCATACATTTGTTGCAACCAATACAGCTGTCGGCATCAATTTTCGCGACGGTCTCATAGTTGAGGTCGAGGTTGCCCCACTCCGAGTAGGAAGACACTGCCTTTCCGACCATGTCATCAAGCCGCTCAAAGCCCTTGTCGACCATGTAGTTTTCGAGCCCTTCGATCATATCTTCGACGATACGATAGCCACGTAACATGACCTCAGTACACACCTGAACGGAGGTGGAACCCAGCAATACAAATTCAACCGCATCACGCCAATTCGTTACGCCACCAATTCCGCTGATTGGTAGCTTGAACTCGGCTGCGCGTGACAGCGCGGCGACCATATGCAATGCGATAGGCCGCACGGCAGCGCCACAATATCCTCCGTTGGTCGACAGCGTCCCTACGCGCGGATTAACAACCATGCGGTCAATATCCACCCCAATGATGCTTTTGATCGTGTTAATTAGTGACACCCCATCAGCGCCGCCTCTCTGAGCCGCGAGCCCGTGCGGGATAATATCCGCCACATTCGGCGTCAGCTTCACCAGCACCGGGATCGTGGAAAATTCCTTCGCCCACGAGGTAATACGCTCATTTACCGTCGGCTCTTGCCCAACCGCGGAGCCCATTCCACGCTCGCACATGCCGTGCGGACAGCCAAAGTTCAACTCTAGGCCATCAGCGCCGGCGTCGATGGAGCGCTGAATCATCTCCTTCCACTCTTCGCGCGTCTCGACCATAAGCGAAGCGATCACCGCGTGTTTCGGGTAGCGCTTCTTCACCTCATAGATCTCCTTGAAGTTCACCTCTAAAGGACGATCCGTAATGAGCTCGATATTGTTGAAACCGATACCCCGAGAGTTTTGGTGATTGATGGCACCGAAACGACTCGATACGTTCTGAATTGGAGTACCCAACGTCTTCCAGACGGCGCCCCCCCAACCGTGGTCGAATGCGCGCATAATCTGATCACCGGAGTTTGCCGGAGGCGCAGATGCCAACCAGAACGGATTGGGAGAGACGATTCCCGCGGTATTGCTTGTTAGATCCGGCATCTCACTCTCCCATCATGTATTTGTGCATCGCTGTTGCGGCGCGTTTACCCTCAGCAGCGCCGTTGACAACCTCTTTGCCTCCATTGGCACAGTCGCCTCCGGCGTACACGCCCCTACGCCCAGTCGCACCGTGGTCATCAACCACAACACATCCGTTCGTGAGCTCCACACCGTCAAGCTCTCCGAGAAGATGTCCTAATTTGCCCTGCCCGATCGCGAGTAGCACAAGCTGTGCGTCGAGCGTGTGCTCGGTACCGTCAATCGGTTGCTTGGACTCGTCGAGCGAGATGCATTTCAAACCTGTCACTGAACCATTACCGACATAACCCACGGGCTGTGTCTGAAAACAGCTCCGTACGCCTTCGATTTTGGCCGCTGACCACTCGTGAATGTAACCGCTCATTCCAGCTTCCTGTCCGCGATAAACCAAGGTCACATTCGAAACACCCAAACCGACAAGCTCACGGACAGCATCCACTGCTGTATTACCACCGCCGACCACGATGGCCGACGACACACTGTCTAGGCTCACGGCCCCCAGTTTGAATTCCTCGATGAAGGCCACTGCACCATGTACTCCATCCATGTCCTCGCCATCAGCCTTCAGGAATCGGTCTTCACCAAGGCCCATGCCGAGGAACACTGCGTCGTGCTTCGCTTCGAGGTCTGTGAAGGACATATCAGCACCAAGCTCTACTCCGTGTTGTATGTCGATCCCGCCGATACTCAAGACCCATTCAACCTCGGCTACCGAGCGATCGGCTTTCATCTTGTATGGTGCTACACCGGTTGTATTTAGACCACCCTTCACGGCTCGCTTTTCGTAGATAGTGCAGGCATGTCCTAATCGTCGCAGCTCATGTGCGGCAGCGAGGCTCGCTGGCCCGGCCCCGATTAGACCGACACTCTTTCCTGTATCTTCGCCCGCCTGGTAATACTCCCATCCCGCTTCATAGGCGCGGTCAGTAGAATACCGTTGCAGTTTCCCGATCTGAATCGGTGGCTGGTTCATATTATTGTAGACACAGTCGCCTACGCACAGAACCTCTACCGGACAGACCCTAGCGCAACTCATACCAAGGATATTGGAATCAAATATCGTTTTGGCAGAACCGCGTACATTGTCGGTAGCGATCTTACGAATGAACTCCGGGATATTGATGGCGGTAGGACACGCCTTCACACACGGTGCATCTTCACAGTACAAACAGCGATTTGCTTCTGCGACTGCATGTGATTTGTCATACGGTGCTTTGAAGTCTTCGAAAACAACCTCTGCCCGTTCATCCGATACTTGACTCATGCCGTGTCTGCTCCTCAGCCTTCGAATGCCTGGTCCGTTATGTCCAACCCACGATCGAGAATATCAAACCCCTCAAGGAGTTCCTCTTCCGTAATGCATAGCGGTGGATTGCACATAAAGCTCGACCATCGAACAAATGTGAACAAACCCTGCTCCCGTAGGAACGCCCCGAATGCTTTCATCGCCGGATGGCTGCCATTATAGGGTGCCAATAGCTCTCCCGCCGAATTCTTCTGCACATCCATCATTCCGAAGAGCCCCAACTGACGCCCTTCCCTGGCTGATGGATGTTTCGCGACGAGCCGGTCCATTTCCTGGCGCATGCGCGCCCCCATGCGGACCACATTGTCCAAAATGCCTTCGTCGCGCATGATCTCAAGGTTTGTAATGGCCGCAGATAGGCACAGCGCGTGCGAGTTATAGGTTAGCCCACCCCAGAATACGTTCTCCTGGAAATGCTCCACGATCGGATCGCTGACGGCCACCGCGCCGAGCGGTGCATAGGCACTCGTAAGCCCCTTTGCCATACAGACCAAATCCGGCTGAATACCCCAATGCTCAAACGCAAACATCTTGCCAGTTCGCCCGAAGCCCGCCATCACCTCGTCGCAAATGAGTAGGATGTCATGC
>PKDL01000258.1 GCA_002863065.1 Pseudomonadota bacterium | reverse complement strand
ACAATGTATTCCACCACTAAGAATATGCACACCACTTGGGGCAACATACGATCCTGAAAATGACGCATCGATGGTCACGTCCGGCTCATTATATCACACCGTCGTCGTTGATGGCGTTAGACTGGTTGTTGATGTAGGAATGGTATCAGTTGTCGTTTGTACCGAGGTCGTAGAACTCACATTTACACCATGATTCGTAGTAGTGACGCTGCTGGAAAGAATATGACTGGAAAAAATGTGGTGTGTGTGTGTGTGTGTGTGTGTGTGCTCTTTATGTCTACGATGCGCGCGGGGGCCGTCTGAACCGGGATCTGGGTCGTGACTAGCACAACCTGGAATCCAACGGTCAATATGAGCCTCCCTTGCCCCCCGGGCGGGGGGTGCGTCCCGTATCCACAACCCTTTAGTGTTGAAAAACACTCCGCTCGCTATGAACGGATAAGGGTATAGGCGAATCTCGTTGCCACGATACTGTGGACAGTATCGTGACAACGCTTGATCCGTCCTGCAAGTCTCCCAGGTAGTCGAGCGCAGAAAATCTGAGTAGTCGTCGATGTAGTTGACAACTTGAGGGAAGAGGGGTGAGTGCAAGGGTCCCAGCCCTCCCGCGGATGAAGCAGTAGGTGCAGCGTCCTGCACCCTCATTGTGTTGACGAGGCGTCCCCCATCAGTCAGTGTGAGTAGTACCAGCCTATCAGCATTGTTGTCAGTACCGGCATCATGAACATCATCAGTAGGGCCATAGCCGGTGGTCCGTTCGTGTGGATCGTCGCCATCAGCGTGTGTGTCCGAGCAGCCCTTGTGCTGTTCCTTTGTCTGTTCATGTTGGGTCCCATGCCGTTGTGTAGGTTGGTGAAGCGTGCTACTAGCTTATTCCAGCGCTTCTTGTTCTTTGCGAAGGTGATCCAGCCGCAGTAGTCCTTCCAGCTGCGGTCAACTCCGTTGAGTCTGAATTCGCAACCTTCGTGTTCAGTGTCGCCGGCAAATTGTTGCAGTTCGGCCATTCTCAGCGCATTGGTACGCACAGCCACTAGAAGTTCTCGCGATCGGTGGCCAAAGTTCTGTTGTCGTGAGGCAGTCCCCCTGCGGCCGTCCAGCCACGCGCATAGCATCTGCTTCGGGACTCGATCATCAGCCATGCGAGCTATTTTGCCGAGCCATGTGAGTGTGCGCTTGTCAATGCAAGTCGTTATCTGCGGCACCTTGAGTCGCTCCATGATCGAGCGCGTCGTGATGTGCAGGTTGTGCTGAGCTGACCTGCTAAAGCCGCACGTTATGCGCAAGCAGTTGTAATGAAATGTGCTGAGTCGGCGCAAGTGGTCTTGTTTGCATGCCCAGTTCTCGCCGCCCGATATAAGCACCGGGATCATTAGTGCGCGGTAGACTGCCCCCTTGATAGTGTGGGGTAGCACCGTGGATCTGAGTACCGGAGCAAGCTGCTTGAACGTGTGAGCGCTGACCTGGATACGAGCTTGAATATCCGTGAGCTCGTCAAGATAGATGTTAAACCAGGTGCCAAGATACTTGAACTCATTCACAAAAGGAATGGAACCCTTTGTCGTTGTAATTGGTCCCGTCGTCATCGTGCCCACCTCAATTGGTGCGTCGAGCTCGGGGTAGCTGGTGCTCGAGGTGGTTGTGGTTACCTTGGTCCGAGTTATCGTCCCGTTGTTTCTAGTCGTAGTGGTGTTAGTCCGCGTGACTTGAGGGGTGTTGTTCGGTACCGTTGTCGTCGTTGATGTTGTCGTTGTCGTTGTTCTTCCTGATGTCGTTGTTGATATTGCCGTTGTGGTGGTAGTTATGACTCGGGTTTTGCGTGTGGTGAGAATGAATTTCATCGCCACCGTTTTGGACGATGATGCTGGGGCATCGCCGTCCGCGTAATGTGCGTTCAGTCCCCATCGAGCTAGGTGATGGATGAGCGCGTTCGAGCCACTCTCAAGAGCAGCTCTTGAGTCGAAGAGGAAGCAGGCATCGTCGGCGTAGAGCAGGTCCCGGATGTGCATGACGGTTTGTACAGCTCGTGGGGACCCGCGCATGGATGTGATGCCGTCAAATGCTGTCTTGAACTCAAGTGGCCCGCAGTCGATGGGCCACTTCATCGTATCCAACGCCGCTTGTAGAAACACATTAAACAGCGTTGGAGACAGGTTGTCGCCCTGCTTTACACCACTTATGCTGTTGAGGGTGATGTTGTCCTCGTCGTCGTTCTCGAAGGAAAGTATTAGAACGGAGTTGTTGTAAAGCGCTTTGATTAGTCGGATGACCTTTGCCGGGACTCCGTATTTGCGCAACACACTCCATAGGAGGGAACGGTTGATGTGATCGAAGGCTTTCCGAAGGTCAAGGAATAAGCCGTACGTCACGAGCGAGTACTCTTTCCGACGATGTATTGCCGCCTTAGCTGAGAAAATGCTGTCAGCCACTCCCCTTTGCCATCGATATGCATTTTGTGACTCCCGATTCCGTCCGGTTGTCTCCATCGCCCTGTTCAGTCGTAGGGAGATAATCGATGACACGACCTTGACGGTAACCTGTATCAGGGCAAGGGGCCGCCAGTTTTTCGGGTCGGCGAGGTTACCATCTTTTGGGATAAGAGTTAGGCGAGCTTCGAGCCACTGCGTCGGGCGTGTCGATGGATTCGACCAGAACTCGCGGATCACGTTACAGTATGCAGTACGAAGCATCTCACTTTCCATGATTGCCTTGATTTCTTCCCCATACGTGCCGTCTGTGCCGGTTGCTTTACCGTTCTTGAGACGGTTGACTGCTGCGACGATTTCATTTTCGCTGGGCACGGCGTCAATGTCCATCGTCTCTCGACCTTGTAGTAGGTGAATGATCTGCCGATCAACCGGGTTCGGATGACAGAAAACTCCCTCAAAGTGCTTCTTGAAGTTGAGCTTGTTGTCTACATGTGGTCGACGTCTGCGTTCCTTCTTGACACCCAGGCCGTTGCGTAAATCCCGGATCTCGGCATGCGCGAGTCCAGGATGCTTGTGAATCTGGCCAATCTTCTTGAGCCGAACCTCCAAGTGTCGGTGCTTTGCCTTACTCACCGCTCTTTTTGCCGCCTTCGTTGCTGCTCTGAGCCGTGCTTTCGATGTTGTCGTTCGTCGCTTTTGATGCTCCGCTTTAGCCGTGCGCTTCCTCTGAATCACAAGGCCCAGTTCTTCCCTGTTGTCAAAGTACCAATCCGCTTGTTCTTTCTTTAGGCGTCTTGGCAAAGTCGCTTTCCCGGCTGTGGTGGCCTCTTTGAGCTTGCCAGTTGCTGTTGGTTGTTTGCTG
>PKDL01000397.1 GCA_002863065.1 Pseudomonadota bacterium | reverse complement strand
GAACTATTACCACGTACCCACATTCTTCATCGATGCCCAGGGCTCCATACGCGCCTTGGATTGTCCTAACTGAAGCAATTCAACTGAGATGCCATCCGGCGACCGAACAAATGCCATGCGGCCATCACGTGGCGGCCGTAAAATACGTACACCGAAGGATTGGAGCCGTTCACACGTGGCGTAAATGTCTTTCACCCCATATGCGATATGACCAAAACTCCGACCGCCGGTGTATTCCTCCGGGTCCCAGTTGTACGTTAGCTCGATCATTGCTTCATCATCATCCGGTGCAGATAGAAACACCAAGGTGAATCGGCCTTGCTCTGATTCCTTTCTTCGACGTTCCACAAGCCCCAATGCATCGCAGTAGAACCGAATCGAATCCTGAAGGTTCGAAACCCGAACCATCGTATGTAGATATTTCATTCAGAGCTCCCCAACCTACCAATCACTAGATACCCACTGGTACACGGGCTCACCTATGACCCTGTCATACAATTATAAACACGTAGCCACGCAAGGGGTCGATCCAGACGGGCGTTGGACCTCCCACGCCGCCAGCGTACTAGATGCGACGGCGCTGGTGAGGATCCAATTCCCATCCCAAGAGGCTTCCAACCCATTGATCCACGCCAGCGGCGACAACACCGAACTGGTGGGGTGCGAAAAGCCAACTGAAAGCGAGACATGCGGTTGACTGGCGTCTACCGAATCCAGGAGTTCCAGCGACCCATCCTCCAAAATGCGGAAGGAAGTAATCGTTTCCGATAGCCTCGACGCAAGCCACAGTCGGTCGCCTCCGGGGGAGGTGGCCATGCCAGCGGCACCCTTGATCGGAAAACTCGGGTATTCGAGTGTTTGTATATGATGTAAAGAGCCATCCAAACGACGCTCGAAACCCACTAGCTTGTGATAGACGGGCGACGACACCCAGGCGCGGTCTTCTTCGGCCGATAAAACCACGAACTCTGCACCATCGAGGTCGTCCCGCACCACGGCATCAGATACGTTGAGCATATGGTCACCTGGTTCTCGCTGAAGCCACGCAACGCTCTTAGCGTAAAAACAGGCAGCATATATATCCCCTCCGTCGGATGTCATCGCAAACGACTCCACCCCTGCAACCAGCGAATCATCCACCACATACGGCAGTCCAAGTTCACCGCCCGAATCCCGAGGGTACGAATATATGCAGCTCGCCCCGTCCTCAAGGTCTTGGAAGTCAGCAACTAAAACCGCACTGCCATCTGGAGTAACCTGAACGTCTACCGGGAGTGCCTCGCCCCCATTGCAACTTGGTACAGCAACGGACTCGACCCACCGCAATGCCCCCGATTGAAGGCGGTCATGAATGTGAATTGCTGGTGGAGTAGTGTCTACAGCTAACACTTGCGCTCCATCCTTCGTCACGAATACGTTGGTCAATCCCCCGGCAGTTTCGTTCACTCGAGGAATCACCGTCTGAGGAAGTTCGGTCAGCTCACCTGTCGAACTGTCAAAACGAAACGCTCCTACATCACCGTGTGTTCGAGGCGCGACGTAAACATTGGAGTTATCCGGAGAAACAGCCAGATTGTAAGCTCCGGATATTGAACCCACTCCTCCCTCTCCGCGTTGTTGCCAATCTACAATGGCCGTGCCTTCTACGACGCCAAACGCATTTCCATAGCGCGAGGCACCGTATAAGCGCCCCGACGGGTGAATCGCCAACTCAGCGTTTCTCCGGTACCGCAGCGGTTCAAAGTCAAACGGATTTGGAAGATCTGGCGGATGAAGGTGGAAGTCTTCGTCAGAGTAATCATCAAATGGTGGGCTGTCCGCAATCGTGCCCGCCAGCAACAACGTATCGGCAGATATTTCGTAGACTACCAATAACAGATTCCGTGCCTTTATCGCCGCATACAAAAACGAACCATCCGGCGACACTGCAAGCGCAGAGGGGTGCTCAAGCAGGGCCCCGTCACGCTCACGTTGACCAATCTCTAGCGGGGCGCAACCAGTCTGCGCCTCTCCTTGAAATCCGACCGAACCGGACCAATCCAATGCCTCGTCAGTAATGCGTACAATAGCAATTGAGTGATCACAGTATCCTGCGACATATGCTCGGCTTTCATCGGGAGTTACGGCGATGGCCTGCGGCGACGATAGCCCCTTCCTCCCGGACAAGCTGCTTGTTGCAGTCAAGACGCCTGCCTGTGTTGTCCAGAGTGACACCGAATTATTTTCGAAGCCAGGAACCAATACGCGTCCACTCGTCAAAGTGACAAGCTGTTGAGCACCACGCACTGCATCAGCCCTAACCGCGGTTACCTCTTCAAGTGTAGAGACGTCTCTTAGAACCAGTCGGTCATCTTCCTCAACCGTGTAGAGCATCGAAGCTATCGCAAGTGCGTTCGTTGACGCCGGCTCCGAGATTACGCGTCGCAGACGATGGTCGGGCAGTACGTCGTAAAGGACGATCTCCGTATCGCCTGCAGCTACCAGATGCCTCTGGTCCTCAGTAAGTGCGACCGAATGCACCCCCTCGGTCTCGTAACGGCTCCCAAACTTCTGGACGCCGTCGAGCCGTAAATGCAAATCAACATGACCCGAATCGTAGGACGCTAGATATACCGCTTGTTCGTTAGTGGTGACGGCTAGACTCGTCGGACCAACCGGGCCCGGAATACCACCAACGCCTCTGGCGAGCGCATGTGCCAATCGGACCGAGCCCTCAGGACCAACGCATCCCACGCTACACCGGCAGGCTTCTGTGCGGGGCCGAAACCCGCAGTACCCTTCACTGCAGTACGTATCTTCACAGACACGGTCCGTATCGCAGGCTGCACAATCTGAATCGCACTGAATAAACCAAGGGCACCTCTCACGCACTTGAGGCGCCTCCGAGGTAGATGATCCGCAAGCCACACAGCCAACACAGACAAAGATGAGTCTAGCGACGGAGCCCGCTGAAGCGTACCGAAACCACCGCCCTCTCTGAACCAGACACAACACCTAACGGCAGTGGTCTTCAAGGGCCACTTTTATGGCTGTCGCTGTAACTTTCGCTCGCGGTAGTTTTCCGGGCGGTAGTTCGTCAAGCGCCGCCGAAAGCACACTCAGCTCTGAGAGCTCCTGCGCTTCCTCGAGTGTACGGCCTATGATGAGTTCGGTGGCCACTGAAGCGCTCGCAATACAGGCTGCACAGCCCTGCGCTTCGAACTTCGCCTCTACCACGGTGTCGTCTGCCACCCGTACTTCGAATGTCACCACATCTTGAGCACTATTCACCGCCCGCCCCCGTCCCGTGGCAT
>PKDL01000550.1 GCA_002863065.1 Pseudomonadota bacterium | reverse complement strand
CCTGAGTCAGGGCGGACCATTGTAATTGAGATGAATCCGCGGGTAAGTCGGTCCTCGGCGCTAGCATCCAAGGCGACGGGCTTTCCGATCGCAAAGATTGCCGCAAAATTAGCGGTTGGCTACACCCTCGATGAGTTAGACAACGATATTACGCGCGTCACCTCGGCCTGCTTTGAGCCAGCCATCGATTATGTGGTGACGAAGGTGCCGCGATTTACCTTCGAGAAGTTTCCCGGGACGGCTCCTGTACTCACCACCATGATGCGGTCGATCGGCGAAGCCATGTCGATTGGACGTAACTTCAAAGAGTCGCTCCAGAAAGCGTTGCGGTCTTTAGAAACCGGACTCGATGGGTTGGGGACCCTAGGATTTGAGCGTAGTGATGCGCTGGACGATTGTTTACGCGTTCCGACTCCAGAACGTCTACATGCCGTGGCCGATGCATTTCGCAGTGATTATACGACGGAGGAAGTACACGAACTTACTCGCATCGACCCGTGGTTTTTAGCCCACATCAAGGAGCTCGTAACGGCTGAGCAAACGGTGGCCGCCGCCAACATCGGTGACATCGACGAGGGAGACTTCCGCCACCTCAAACGGTGGGGGTTCTCGGACGCGCAACTGGGGCGCCTCCTCGGTGAAGAAGAAGGGGTAGTGCGTAAGCGGCGTATCGCTCTGGGAGTTACCCCGGTGTACAAGCGGGTAGACACCTGTGCGGCGGAGTTTGAGGCCCATACGCCATTCCTATACAGCACCTATGAGGATGAGTGCGAGGCGGATACCTCCGACCGTCGGAAGATTGTTATTCTCGGTGGCGGCCCCAACCGAATAGGGCAGGGCATCGAGTTCGATTATTGCTGTTGCCATGCCAGTTTTGCACTGCGTGACTCCGGTTATGAAACCATTATGGTGAATTGCAATCCGGAAACGGTGTCGACGGATTACGATACCAGCGACAGGCTGTATTTGGAGCCACTAACACTAGAAGATGTACTCAACGTGGTCGACTTAGAAGACCCTGTTGGTGTCATCCTTCAATTTGGCGGACAGACCCCCCTCAAACTTGCGCTCGCACTTGAGGAGGCCGGTGTACCAATTCTTGGTACGGCTAGCGACAGTATCGATCGTGCGGAAGATAGAGAGCGGTTCAATGAAATGATTTCCGACCTCGGGTTGCTTCAGCCGGAGGGCGGGATGGCTAGAAGCCGCCAGGCCGCCGTGCAGCTGGCAGAGTCGATTGGATATCCAGTGCTTGTTCGGCCGAGCTATGTACTTGGCGGTCGACGTATGGAAATCGTCTACGACTTGGAACAACTCGAACGATATATTTCCGAGTCTCAGGTATCCGACGACCACCCGGTACTGGTGGATAAGTTTTTAAAAGGGGCCACCGAAGTCGATGTGGACGCCCTCTGCGATGGTGAGCAAGTGGTCGTCGGTGGGATCATGGAACACGTCGAGGAGGCGGGAGTACACTCTGGCGATTCTGCGTCGGTACTACCACCGTACTCTCTGTCTCAGGACGTCCAAAAACAGATTCGAGTAGTCACGCACCGGATTGCCCGCGCTCTAAAGATCCGCGGGTTGATGAATCTACAGCTGGCTGTCCAGGACGGTGAGGTCTTTGTAATTGAGGTCAATCCGCGCGCTTCACGTACCGTCCCCTTTGTTTCAAAAGCAATTGGCGTTCCTCTCGCAAAGTTGGCGGCTAGGGTGCAGGCGGGTGAGTCTTTGGTGGATATGGACTTTGTGACTGAGGTAGTTCCAAAACATGCGGCGGTAAAGGAAGTGGTGTTTCCCTTCAAGCGGTTCCCAGGCAACGATATACTACTCGGTCCGGAAATGCGGTCGACAGGGGAAGTTATGGGGCTTGATTCGGAGTGGGCGGGTGCATTCGCCAAAGCGTTTCTCGCAACTACGAGCACATTACCATTGAGCGGCTGTGTGTTTGTCTCGGTGTTGGATGCAGACAAACCACAGGTCGTTGACGCAGTGATTGAAATGCGGCGTCTGGGTTTTAACATCCTGGCAACCGGTGGAACTGCAAGGTACTTAATTTCAAAAGGCGTCCCTGTGGAGCGTGTGTACAAAGTACAGGATGGCGAGCGGCCCCATATTGTCGACCGCATGGCAAATGGCGAAGTGGATTTGGTAGTGAATACGACGCAGGATAAGAAGGCTGTCGTCGACTCCTTTAGCATCCGCGAGACTGCCTTAATGTCCGATATTCCATACGTGACGACCGTTGAGGCATTCAAGGCGGTGGTGGCGGCGATTGGTCGATTACGCAAAGAACCTCTAGGGGTTCGTTCTTTGCAAGAGTACTACGGAGATGCGGTATGAGCCTTCCTACACCTATCTACATGAGGCCGAGTGGCCAGTTGAAGCTTCGAGCCGAACTAAAGCGGATTCGTGAAGTGGACCGACCGGCCGTCGTCGAGGCTATTGAGGAAGCTCGGGCGCACGGAGATTTGAAGGAAAACGCGGAATATCATGCGGCGAAAGAGAAGCAGGGGATGCTTCATGCTCGCATGACCCAAGTTGAGGATATTCTTTCCCGTGCCCACGTCATTGATCCGGCGACCGTTGAACTTGAAAAGGTGGCCTTCGGTTGTACGGTATCTGTTCTCGACCTCGATACCGACACAGAGCTGACATACACCATCGTGGGGAGCGAGGAAGCCGACGCTGCCAACGGTTTTATCTCCTATCAGGCACCCTTGGCCAAGGCGCTTATGGGTAAAGAAGAAGGCGATGAAGTTCTCTTCAAGGCCCCAAAAGGCGAACGGCACTTTGAGGTGGTAGGCGTAGAATATGGCTGAGATGTCCTTTTATGGCACCTAGCTCGAAGCTATTCCGCCCAATAGTTTCGTGTGGAGTTGCTTTGGCTATCGGTGTGGGCGGCTACCAATTTTTCGAAGCACAGAAAGCCCAAAATATCGAAAAGCAGAGGTACGGGACGTACGGACAGCGCATCGCTGAGCTGCGGGGCCTTGCGAGCGGGGACGTTTGTAATCGAGCCGTTGCACGCGAGCTAACCGGATTGTTGATAGCTTGCGATCAGACAAAAGAAGCGGCGGAAGCCCTCGATGTTGCGGTGGGTAACTGCCCCTTTGACCTTGGATTGTCTGAGCTGTCGGCTCGCTTATGGCGCAAATCGGGATATCTGCAACGTGCCTTGGCAATAAGCGAAGTCATGGTGAAAGAGCGGCCGATGATGGCTGCGGGCTACGCGGTACGTGCTGGTGTACGTTTTGACCTTGGGCGGACGCGAGACGCCATCGCCGACTATCGACA
>PKDL01000409.1 GCA_002863065.1 Pseudomonadota bacterium | reverse complement strand
CTAATCGTAGGTGGCGCAGGCTGTAATCCAGGAGTAGCGCAGGCGGGGTATTCGGGTCATCCCCCGCGATTTCGATATTTTGCAGCGGTGCATTGGGCTGTTTGCGGTAGATAGTGGCTCTGAGTTCTAGATGTCTGAAAACAACAGCGTTTGGATAGGCTGCTTGGTACGACTTGAGTTTCACTAGGTATCGGTCGTCGGTGGGTTCCACCATCGTGACGAGGTACATCAGGGCAGTCACAGGCCCAGGATGGTCTTTCTGTGCTTGTGTCCATCGTTGTTCGAGCTCAGATATGGATAGAGCGCGCTGACGCGAGGCGAGCAGCAGTGTGAGCAGACCGTCTTTTGCGGCATCGGTAGACTGTTGGTCCCGGACAGTGTTCAGGAGGAGAGATTCCCAGGTCGCCCCGAAGGATTGCCACCTCAGGGAGTCGATAAGCCATTGCTTGGCGAGGAGTGGGGCGCTAAGACCAGAGTTGGTGCGTATGTTCTGTAGATGGTGGCTGGCCACAATATAGTTCCCGGAGAGCAGCGCACGTTCTGCACGTTCCATCTCCGATGCTTCCGCGGGCTGTTTGGGCTGTTCCCCCGGCTGTGACGTGTGTTCATTCGGCTCAGACGTCCCCGAAGGCAAAACATGCGTACGGAGTGAGTCATCGGGTGTGGCGGTATCCGCTGGCGTCTGAATCGTATCCGGCGATTGCAAGAGCAAAGCGAACAGCAGCGCGAGTACGGCGAGCACGAGGCCTGCAATCAGAGGTCTTTGGCGCGATGATGGCGTATTCTGAGGCGAGTCTTGTTTTTCCGCCAGATCGACTGTGGATGGCTGCTCATAGCCTCCTTTGGGGGCATCAGGCTCCGAGCGAGTCGCGGGGAGCTGTGGTACGGAAGTGGGCTCTGTAAGGTCCTCCGGGGCGATCGTGCTTTCCAGGCCGTCCACGACCATGCGGTCAGTCGTTACGCCTTCTTGACTTGTGAATTGCGCCCAAATGCGTTGGATTTGCTCACTATCTTGCGTTGCGGTGTCTACCTTGAGTCCCAGTTGGGTGAAATCGTCGGTTGGACGTCTCGAGGTATCGTTTAGGAATGCTTCCAAATCCGATAGCATCTCTGAGATCGATGCATAGCGCTCGGATTGGGCTCCTTGCAGTCCCCTATCGAGAATGTGCACCAACCCAGGCTCGATTCCCGCCAGCAACTGAGCACGTTCTTCTCTTTGATGTAGGTCGACCGAGATCGTACCTGTCAGGCAATTAAACAAAGTCGCCGCGAGCGCATAGATGTCGGTCTGGTGGTTGACCGTTCTGGACCCGAGACGTTGTTCTGGCGACATGAATGCAAAGGTGCCCATGACCGCATCCGTCTGGGTCTGCAGTTGGTCGAAATCTCCTTTCGCCAGCCCGAAGTCACCCACTTTGATTGTATTGTCGGCGATCAAAAGGTTACCGGGCTTAATATCCCGGTGAAACACGCCCTTATCGTGCATGAACTGAAGCCCTATACCGGCTTGTAGACATACATTCGCTGCCAATTCTGGGCGCATGATACCGGCGTGCTCGAGGTATCTCCGGACCGAGTCGTAGGGGAGGTATTCCATGACGATGAAGAGGGTGAGCGCTTCTTCACCGTAGTCGTATACCTGTACGATATTTGGGTGATTGAGACTGGCCATGGAGACCGCTTCTCGGGTAAACCGCGCGCGGGTTTCCGTCCTCGTCACCAGTTCCGGTCGTAGCACCTTGAGCGCTCTGTCAACTTTGAGCACCGTATCGAAGCAGCGGAAGACCGCACCCATTCCTCCACTACCGATACATTTGGTCACAACGTATCGGCCGCGGCTAACGGTAGGGTATTGGTCTGTCATGGCGTCACTACTCTCGATAGTCGTTGCATCCAAGGGGCTTGTCCTAGTCGCCAAATATCCGCGCCCGGCTGGAATAGCCGCTACCATACTCGATATCACCACGAATTCATCCATGGGCGACCTGGGTTTACCCAGCACTCGATTTGCATGTGCAACTCTCGTGGTCTGTCATGGGCTACAACTTGCGTTACACTGCCCTGACTATGACCAATAGCCAGGCAAGTCCTCCCGATATTCTCAATCACCACCTCATCGGGCAACGCTACTTTTTTCCGCGTCCTGCACCGCTACCAGACGCAAGCTATGTTGACGTGGCAGGTGCGCGTCTTGGATGTTGGCGTAGCGCGCCCCCGTCGACACGCCCATTGCTGGTGCATTTTCATGGAAATGGTGAGTTAGTTCACGACTGGAGAGGCGACTTTTCCGAGTGGGTTCGAGCTCAGGGTTTCGACCTCTATTTGGCGGAATATCGCGGCTATGGCGCGTCCTCGGGCACACCTCAATTAGGCGATATGCTCGACGATGTTGCGGCAATAGCGGCAGCGACGGGGACCCCTCCGCAACAGACGGTCGTGTTCGGCCGATCGGTGGGCTCGCTGTTTGCCATCGAGTGGGTGCGTCGTTTTCCAGAGACGCGTGGCCTGGTGATTGAGAGCGGAATTCATGACGTCTCAGAGCGGCTTGAATTACGTATTGCACCGCATGAGATGGACTTGGCCGCACTTCGAAAGGCGCTATCTGATCGAATCAATCATGCCCGGGTGCTGGCAAGTTATCCCGGTCCATCGCTCTTCATTCATGCGAAGAAGGACCAGCTGGTCGGTATCACGCATGCGGAACGCAATGTGGCAGCAACTCAGGGGAGGGGGCGTTTGTTGCACCTCTCCCGAGGAGGCCACAACACCATTTTGGCAGCCAACGTGCAGACCTATTTGGCGGAGCTGAGCGCTTTTCTCCAGCAGTAGCGTATGCATAGGTGCGGCTGTTCGGCGGTTGTCCGGTTCACTGCACGTAATTACCACTTGCAATCCATTTGCATTTGATGACAATGCAGCCCGCTAGCAGGAGGCTACGATCCTAAGGCCAGGACGTAGTCAAACCCTTGTTATGCGTTTACATAGCGCTGAGTACACGTTCTTAGCGCACTGACAATTGCGTCCAAACTGTGAGCTAGAGACTGCAATGCATACAACTACACACGAGTCTGTGGGTGGCACACGCCTCCCTGTCACCGTCCTGTCCGGATTTCTTGGAGCGGGCAAGACCACCCTGCTAAATCAGGTCCTAAACAACCGTGAAGGCCGCCGAGTTGCCGTCATCGTCAACGATATGAGCGAAGTGAATATCGATGTGGCGTTGGTAGAGCGGGGCGGTGCCGAGCTCTCTCGTACGGACGAGAAGTTAGTCGAGATGTCGAACGGTTGCATCTGTTGCACGCTGAGAGA
>PKDL01000566.1 GCA_002863065.1 Pseudomonadota bacterium | reverse complement strand
GTTTCGATAGCCCAGCCGATAAAGCTCCAAAGTGCGAGGACGATAAGCACCCCCGTCAAAGCAAGCGCCAGCAGCTTCTTGTGGTCGATGAAGCGCTTCAGCCTCGGACTTACCTCTGCCGTGCGACGCTGCAATGCGGTTGCAGCCGGGCGGCGCTGACTGACGTGATAAAAAAGTGCGACCAACAAAAACATCGCAACCCCACCGCCCATGTCGACCAATACATCAAAAAACGCATCCTGCTGACTCCCCAGGCTCGACAGGCCATCGAACTCTGCCACGTCTTTGAATACGCTCCTCAAAATAATGAGCGACACGATCTCATATTGCTTACCCAACGACACCGTAGTGGATGCAGGCAATGCCAGTACCAGTAAGAACACTTCAAAAAAGAGGATAAAGCTGAAAGGAGTGTAGAGAGCGGATAGAAAGCTAGTGCCGATATGCCCCGATAACGTGGCGGGCAATATCTCGGCTTGCGATGCGGCGACCAATCCGAGGTGAGCGATCAGTCCCACGACCGACAGCTGTATGACTGCGTGTTCTAGGTACGAGACGGTGCGACGGTCAGCGAGCCGATCGAACAGGCCCAGTAGCGAGGGGAGTTGGGTCAACACAAGCATCCTTAGCAGCCAGTAACCGGTGGCTTATCTCAAACTCGAGATGCGACTTGAACTACGTAAGGTGCTGATAAATATGGATTGTTTACATGGAGGGCGCTCGAGGCTGCGCCTACTCAGTGGAGCAACCACCCATGATAGATAGGGTGTGGAGAGTTCCTATGTATCCGCCACGGTTCTTTTTTATATGCGATCAGTTGCGTATACGGCGCGGCTAGCGCTTTGACCAAGCGTTACTGGATACCGCAACTCATAGGGCCGCTTATCAACACATTGTCACCCTTCATCTCGAGGATCGCATGGAGTTGTGTGTCGCTGCCGTAGCTTGGCTGTATCGGCCGTAAACTGCCTTTGAATTCCCTACCGCTGTCGTCCTTTGCCAAGAAGCTCCAGGGTACATCTTTATCCCCTGTCTCTTTGCCGGTGCCCTTTAGCGGTTTAGCAAACTTGTTCTCCAAAGAAAAAACGGCAGTTTTCCCTTTGGTAGTCATCGCGAATGTAGCCTGAACCGCCGTCATTTTATCTGGACCATCTACACCGATAGTGATGATAAGCGTACCCGTACACTTGAAACTCACACCTGCAGCTGAAGCCGTAGCGGAAGCGAATAGAGCGGTAAGACAGGCGACGGCAAAAATAAACTTATTCATAGTGTTCCTCTAAGACGTGATGGCGTTCTTTGCACCGCCGGGTTGTAGTGCATGACTTGCAATCTAGCAACCTTGGCTGGGATGTTTGAACCAGGTAACACCGTCGCCTGCCTAGCCCACCTCACATCCGTGCGTTGGACAAGCCGAGATGCGCGCTGTTAGATTCCCGCCGTGCATTTTTTGTTTTTACCAATAAATCGATCGACCCTCTTTCTCTTCGTATTCGGACTCGCCTCTGCGGTGGGTGCGCAAACCTCCGATACCTGGGGCGCGCAAAAGTTCAAACAGCTTCAGGAAATCCTTCCCACTCCAACGGAAGTGCGACTAGCAAGCGGTGCGCCGGGACCTAAATACTGGCAGCAACGTGCCGACTATAGGATCCGAGTGCGGCTCGATGAGAAAGCGCATGTCCTTCATGGTGATGAAACCATCACCTACAAAAATAAGTCGCCACATACCCTGGACTATCTTTGGGTACAACTTGACCAAAACGCCTTTAAGACGGACAGCGTGCGACGCAACCTCGCGCAGGCACCTGACTTCGAAAAGTTCAAATACAAGGCACTGAAACGACTTCTCGGCGCAGAAAAATGGAAAGGCGGCGTCACGCTCAAAGCGGTAGAACTCGAGGGAAAGCCCGCGCGGCATACCGTGGTGAAAACCATGATGCGCATCGACCTTAAAAAGCCGTTACGCCCAGGTGATTCCACCACACTCCGTATCGCGTGGTCGCATCCCGTTATTGACGCGAAGACTCTCGGTGGTCGCGGCGGCTATGAGCGCCTCGACGACGGACAAACAATTTACACCATCGCCCAATGGTTTCCTCGAATGGCGTCGTATAACGACGTAGACGGATGGCAGCACAAGCAATTCTGGGGGCGGGGAGAGTTTACGCTGGATCTCGGTGACTACGACGTCGAAATCACAGTGCCAGACGACCACGTCGTCGCAGCCACTGGCGAGCTGCGCAACGCCAGTTCTGTAATGAAACCGGAATGGCGAAAACGTCTTTCTGCGGCACAAAAATCGGACGAGCCGCAGTACATCGTAACGCCTGCTGAAGCGGCTGCTACGGTGGAAAGTGACAACACTGCAACCTGGAAGTTTGCCGCGAAGAACGTGCGAGACTTTGCTTTTGCTTCGTCCCGACGGTTTGCCTGGGATGCAATGGGGGTAGACAATGCGACTGGGCCAGAAGACGGCCCGAAGCGCGTGCTCTGCATGTCGTTTTACCCACCTCAGGCCGCACCATTATGGAAGCGATACTCAAGTCAAGCAGTAGCCCACACCATCGAAGTCTACGGACGTATGACATTCAAGTATCCCTACCCCGTCTCAATCTCGGTCAATGGCCCCGTCGGCGGTATGGAATACCCGATGATCACCTTCAATGGGCCTCGCGCGGAGAAGGACGGCACCTACTATGCGAAATCCGGTAAGGGAAAGTCATGGCGCTTCACCAAGTATGGACTCATCTCCGTGGTGATCCACGAGGTAGGACATAACTGGTTTCCGATGATCATCAACTCAGATGAACGCCAATGGACATGGATGGACGAAGGACTAAACACCTTCTTACAGTACGTGACGGAACAGGAATGGGAGCGAGACTACCCATCATGGCGAGGGCGGCCGAGTGCCATCATCCCCTACATGAAATCCGACCGGCAAGTACCCATTATGAGCAATTCAGAGCACCTACTGCAGTTCGGTAATAATGCGTATGCAAAGCCAGCGACGGCACTCAATATTCTACGTGAAACCATCCTGGGCCGCACCGTCTTTGACTTCGCGTTCAAAACCTACACTCGACGCTGGCGCTTCAAAAAGCCCATGCCCGCCGACTTCTTCCGCAGCATGGAAGACGCGGCAGGTATCGACCTCGACTGGTTTTGGCGCGGTTGGTTCTACACCACAGAGCACGTGGATATCGGCATCGTAGGTATAGATGAATATGAGTTAGACACCCGCGATCCGGTGGTCGAAAAGCCCAAAGAGAAAGCCGCCCGTGAACGGGAACAATCTCCGCGACTAACTCAGG
>PKDL01000454.1 GCA_002863065.1 Pseudomonadota bacterium | reverse complement strand
ATGACTCGGTGACGAAATCAAAGTTCGACAACATCTACGGATGTCGCCACTCGCTTGTCGACGCCATCTTCCGGGCAACTGACGTGCTTCTTTCCGGTAAGCGCGCGCTAGTCTTCGGCTACGGTGACGCGGGTAAAGGCTCCGTCCAGTCGCTCCTCGGTCAGATGTGTAAGGTCGCGATCGCTGAGATCGACCCCATCTGCGCTCTGCAGGCATGCATGGCCGGCCTAGATGTCGTGACCCTGGAAAGCGCGCTTGAGAAGACCGATATCTTCTGCACGGCAACCGGTAACTTCGGGATCATCACGGCCGAGCACATGAAGAAAATGAAGCACAACGCGATCGTCTGCAACATCGGTCACTTCGATAACGAAATCGACATGGCCGGCCTAGAAGCGATGGTAGAAAGCGGCGAGGTCGAAAAGATCGAGATCAAGCCGCAAGTACATGAGTGGCGCTTCAAAAACACCACCCACGGCCCTGGCGGAAAAGGGCACTCGGTCCTAGTCCTTGCTGAAGGCCGTCTCGTCAACCTCGGCTGCGCAACGGGGCACCCATCACTCGTGATGAGCGCCTCATTCACCAACCAGGTGCTTGCGCAAATCGAGTTGCACAAAAACGCCGAGGCGTACGGCAAAGACGTCGTTGTCCTACCAAAGCACCTTGACGAGAAAGTGGCACGACTACACCTTGCAAAGTTCGATGCCGAGCTCACCGTGCTATCGAAAGAGCAAGCGGACTACATCGGTGTAGGGGTCGAAGGCCCGTTCAAGCCGGAGTATTACCGATACTAAAATCGCATTAGTCTTTCCGACTAAGCACAGCCCATCCCGGTTTCCGAGGTGGGCTTTTTTTGTGTCCGAACGGATATGAGCGGGTGACAACTTACAGTCACTCTGGAGGCACTGGCCGCACCTCGCGGTACATTAGCCTTCCGGCGGGAAGTAGATATATGGCGTGCATGTGTGGGTGCCCCCAATCTCATCACGACCGTCATTACATTCCGCGGAACCATTGAACATCGTGGCACAGCCATTAAAGAAACCGCCATAGTTACCTTTGCCACAGTACATGCGGTTCGGGCCGAGGCTCTGACAGTTAGCGCAATCGCTGAGGCCACAGTTGTTCCCCACCTTGCCGCCCTCGGCACCACCGGAGCCGATAATGTTTCCGACGCTATCTTTCACCGTCCACGAGTTCTCAGAGGATTTGGACCCTGCTGTGTATAGAATGGATGTACACCCATCGTCTTGCTGTACGTAACACACCTCATGCGTTGTCTCTGAGCCGCTATCCATGGTGTATTGGATCATATCGATAGTGATATAGCCGCCATTCCAGCCATCTCCGCCTGAGTCTTTCATCGTGAGCGTCACGCAATACGGCGGCTCCTCAATGGGAGTTGGGCAGGCGCATTCACAGATATCCGAAAGCGTAATGCCGCTGAGTGCGCCATTGACGACCGCCAAGTTGGACTTGCAGCCCGAGTTCATAAAGCCCTGCAACTTCGAGAGCGCATCGTCACAGCTCGTGATCCCCAGTCCAATTTGCGATGCCCCTAGGTCGTTATCAAAGCACTGGCCATCGCCCGGCTTATATCCAAAGGGCGTCCCATCGTTATTCGTGCCTGGTGAGAACTGCATCACACCAAGATCAGAGTGCGGGACAAAGTCGGTACCTGTTAGGTCGGGCTCTCGAGTAAACGACTGATTGGGGTTATTCGCTAGCGGCTCAATATCAAATGAAGCGACGGGCACGCCCTGCGTGTTCGCCAGGGTTATTTTCTCAAAGTAGTGCCCCAAATCGAGCGAACCACTACTCGCCTTCTGCACAGTCGATCCACCGAAACTACCGGTGGGCGTCCCTCCACCAAATACCACCAGCGCCTGACCCGCCGGAATAACTGTCCCCGCGGGGATAATGTGACGGAACACTCCTGCGTCAAGACTTTCAGTATCTTGAATGGTGTATCCACTCACATCGATTTCGGTATTCGAGACGTTTACGATCTCGATGAACTCATCTTCCGATTGCCCATACTCACCATCTCCGTTGGCATCACCCTTCAAATTATAATTCGCTGGGTCATACATTACTTCGTTGATGAGTAGCGGACCGCTCACATCCCCTGAGTCTACAGTGTCACAGTTACTCGCATCGCCCGGGCAACCACCGAACGGCGTTACCTCCAGCGTGGTAAATACCTCAGGCATGGTTATCACTCGGTTAATGTAATTACCGTTGACGACTCCGCATGAGCTGGGGATATTTTCCCAGTTTCCACCTGAGTTTGTCCCGAGGATGAATCGGTATTCTAAGACTGTGCCGGCCGGTACCTTCATCGTGCCTATAAAGATCCCATCGCCATCGTAGTCTTCGAAATCTACCGACCCCGCATTACCCCATCCATGCCAGTCATTCCCCACCGTGACTGAACCATTAAATCCGGGGCCCATATCTACTTGGAACTGCAAACTAGGTACGCCAAACGGGGGGAAATCAGGGGGCGGAATCTCTTCGGTACAGTCCGTACCGTCGGCCGTGTCGTATGCATCCGCGACGACAACACCATCCAAGCCGTCTACTTCATCTAGGCCCGCGAGACTATCCGCACCATCGACACCGCTTGCTCCGTCTTCGCTGTCCACACCATCCGAACCCTCGCACGGTTCGCACGACCCATACGTATCGTTTGTGGCGGCGCCAGGTTCGATAAGAAGTGTCCGGTTGGCATACTCATCTAAGTCAGTAATGGGCGCACAACTCGCCTCTTCCAGCATGTCATCAACCAAGTATTCCTGATCGGCCCAGTTATCAACCGCATACTTATATTCTAGGGTAGAACCCAAGGGCTGCTCTTCGAGAACGGTGGTGTACACCATATCCCCGTCTGGGTCCGACAACGGCACACAGTTCCCACACCAATCAATCCACGGGCCAGTTACGAAGACCTGCTCAAACCAGGGTAACTCGGTGCAGCTCATGTCGACATTCAAGACAACGCAGGTGGTGCCTGGAGGCGAGGTTTCAGGACACGCTGAGGCATCAGTCACATCTCCACCATCACCGGCATCAGTCGCATCGGCTCCATCCGCAGCATCTACACCGTCTGTCGCACTTGCCTCATCAGCGGCATCCGACCCATCTGCCGTATCAGCGCCGTCGGCAGCGTCTACACCATCGGTTGCATCAGTGCCCGGCGTATCACTAGCATCGCCAGCATCAGCTCCGTCAGAGGAATCTGTCGAACTAGCGGTGTCTCCAGATGTGGTGGACTGACGCACATTTTGCTCGCCGCACGCCGTAATGACTAAACACAAGC
>PKDL01000542.1 GCA_002863065.1 Pseudomonadota bacterium | reverse complement strand
GCATGTGACCCTGATAGTCTAGACATCAGCGGCTTATACTCACATTGCCGCGCCGACTTACCTGAATACGCCGTCCCAATGTACCTCAGGCTCCAGATGACACTGCAGCATACCGGAACGTTCAAACATGAACGCTATGCACTCCGGGAGCTGGCGCTACAGCCATGCCCAGACAGCCGCCTTTTAGGCCGCAATGGCGACCATGCCTGGGCGTTTTTGTAACCGGTATTCATCTTCCATCCAGAGCACGACCATTCTACAGCCCAGTTTCTCCCCACACTTGTCCATTAGTAGGCACATAAGCGCTGGGTTCTGTCCCCTGCGCACTTGCCTGAGGCTCGACACAATCGTAGGCTCACGGCTGCTTGTGCGTGACTTTTTCTCAGACCACATAAGGGCACGCCAAGCATGGTCATCACAAACGCTTGTGTCGGTTTACTTGTGCTACTGGAGAATGCGCCCTGCATGGCTGAAGACATCTACATCGGTGATTTCTGCTATTCGATACGGCGCTGGTACGACAAGCCTCAAAAATCGGACCTTCGATTACGGAACCCCGATAAAATCCATGACGTGATATCGCGCTTCCAAGGAGACGGTGCAGCGATGGCTACTGTACGTGCCATTGTAGATGATAATCGACCTGGAAGCCGGGGCTACCTACGTACGGATTCAGAGATACTCGATCTGTTTACGGATCTCCTCCTACAAGGGAATGTCGTTCTCCAAGAATCAAGACGACCAGCATTTGACTTCGCGTTTGACATCCCAGTCAAAGAAGCCGCGTCGAAAGCATCGCTATGGGAAGACGTAGCGGCAGCCAACGCGGACCTTGCAGCGGCGAATGCGGTCGCTCCCAGCCCCGAAGAGCCAGTAGCCCCTTCCACCCCACCCGAGTCATCATCGGAGGATGAAGAACGCGTGGAGGATATTACGCCTGATATCGAAGATGTCCGTGTGGAAGTGCTAGAGACGATTGACAACATTGACCTTGCGATTGGTGGTATCGGCTCCGTTCAAGTGGAAATGAATGGAATCGGCGGCTCCATCGGCGAGATCAGTACCATCACTGGCGACGTCACCGCTAAATTACAAGCCGCCACATCCGATGCTTCGGGAGCTGGAGCGGACAGCGCGTCATCGATATCCGGAGCATCTTCCGGGGTCGGAGACTGCCTCTCGCAGACAGCGGGAGCGGGTGCAGACACCAACAGCGCTCTGTCAGGCGTGGCAAGTCTAGGACCGGAACTCTCTGGCCTCATGGGCGGCGTCGCTGCGGATGTCGCTGACTCTGTCGGCCAAGCCGGCAATGTCATGGGAGGCTGACGATGGCAGTCAACGCAAAAGAGCTATTTGCACGCCTCGGCAAATTACAAGGGTCAGTAGGTGAACTTCAGACCTGCGTAATGAACACCGACGAGAAGCTCACCACTGTCGAAGAGGACGTCAAAAAACTCACGACAGATTTAGGCAACGCGCAGTACAAAGTGGATGAAGCTCTCGCCAGCGCCAAAACCCCCGAATGGGACGTCAGTGGATACGGCGCCGAGATGGACAACATTGTGGCTAAGGTGGAGGAAGCGAGCACCAAAAGTCAGGAATACAGCCAAAAAGCAGCAGCTATCGAAGAGATCATCGCAAACGTCAAAGCGCAAATGGACGGTATTATTGCCGCGCGTGAAAAGCCAACCGCTACAGACATCGCCAGCCTGCACGAAACCAACGACCAAAAATTTGATGAGGCGGAAGCCGATTTAGGCGGCACACGTGATGATGCGAAGGGCTCCATCAGCGAGGCCCGCGCGACCTACGATGGGTTCCTGGAAAAGAACACTGCGCAGTACGACAAGACAATCGAGGACTTCAATACCACCAAAACCAATCTGAATACCGTGCTCGACGACCTACAGGATGGAGCGACGAAGACAAATGAGTCTATCGGCCTCATCTTCAGCGGCATAACTGACCAGATTGAGAAGCTTGTCGCTGATATTGGCGCTGAACTCGACTGGATAAACGACGAGATCCGCACCTTCGTCCAAGCCCTTATTGCCCTCGAAGATATGTTCGCAAAGGTCTCAGCAAAGCTTGAGGAGATCCTGAAGAAAGTATCCGAGCTTATCCAGCCACTGGTCGCTGTACTCGTCGCGCAGATTGGAAAAGTGGAACAAGTTGAGCAGGTCATCAACACCACGATCGGGGCGGTCACAGCCCAAATAGAGCAGTTCACCACCAAGCTAATGACGGTAAAGCAAACCATAGAAGACGCCGTGGGAGGCTTTGATGCCGCCCGAGCACATATTGAGGGATTGCTATCGCAGGTAGATGAAGTCTGGTCGATGGTCCAAACCAATATCGACATGGCGCTAGACCAGGTATCGACCGCTGAAAGTGAACTTAGCTCGGCCGACTCTGCGGTCCAAACTGCGATGCCACAGGTGGATGCATTCGTTTCGCAGAATCCGTTTTTAGGAGGTGCCTGTAAGTCGATGCTGCTCGCCGCGCAAACGGCCATTAAGGCGTTGGAACCTCAGCTACCACCACTCAAACAAATGGTGGAGTCGACTGGTCAAACGATTATGACCTCGCTGGATGGGGTCAAAGGACAAATAGACACTGCAAAAGGTGGGCTGGAGTCAACGATTGAGCGCGCCCAATCAGCCGCAGATACCACCGTCGCTAGTGTCGATTCCGTGCAAACCAAAGTCGAGTCTGCCCAAGCCAAGGTCGACGAAGCACATGCGAAAACCATATCCGTGACCAGTACTGCCACCAATGGCCTGGGCGCCGCTCAAGGCCAGGTGTCGATGGTGGATTCACAGGCGAGTGACAAAATGCAGGGGGTGCAGAACCGGGTCGACGATACAAAAAGCAGCATAGTAGACACTCGCACCCGCATAGAAACATCGCTTACCGATCAGGTCGATAAAGTTCGGTCACTTATCACCATGGTGAGCGATACCGTAGTGTCTCAAATACAGATGGTTTACGGCTTCGTGAATGAGGCCGTGGATGCCGTTCAAGGTAATGTCGATACGATTCAAGCCACGGTCAATGAACCCTTCGAACGGGTTGAGTCCGAATTATCAGCCGCTAAAAGCACCATTGATGAGCAATTCGAAAAGGTCGGAGCCCAAATCGATACCGCCGAAGCCGCTATCGATAAGCTAGCCGAGGGTGTGGAGAAGCGTTTCTCACTCTCTCGGACTCAGATTCATATGGCTATCGACAGACTGGCGGTATCAGAAGATCCACAGGCAGGGAAACGCGAATTTGAAAGTGATCTCGACACCACCAACGCGGACTCAAAATCGGCTATCGACG
>PKDL01000024.1 GCA_002863065.1 Pseudomonadota bacterium | reverse complement strand
CCATGCCAAAGGTGATTTTTGTGTCAACGACTTGCGCGTATGGAGCCCTCCCGGGCGACCCAACGCACCTGAATGAGGACACGCCCCTCGCGGAAGACCCGCAATCCGCATGGGTAGCCGATAAAGTCGCTGCAGAACGGGTATACCAAGACTACATTCTCGATGCCGATGGTACGGTGACAATTCTACGAATGGCACTTGTATTGGGCCCCGAGGTGTCCAACTTCATGACGGATTACATGAAACGCCGTGCGGTACCAGTGATTATGAATCAGGACCCGCAAGTGCAATTTCTTCATGAGCGAGATGCCGCTGCCTCCATTCACCATGCGCTGGGCAAAGACTGTGATGGACCATACAACATCGTCGGTGACGGAGCATTACCCCTATCAGTGGCATTGCGAATAGGCCGACGTCGTTCCGCACAAGTACCGGAATTTGGGTCATACCCTCTGCATCATGCGCTCTGGGAACCAGATATTATTGAAGCGCCTGCAGTGCTTCACGACCTTTTCCGCTTTATCTGGGTGGCAGATCCGCAGCGGACGCATAACGAAATCAAGTTCAGCCCAAGACGGTCTACCAAAGAAACGCTTGAGGATTTCTACCGGGCACATCCCAAGCAACCGACACCGAAAAAAAAGTAGGCCGAACAAGCTCACAGCGGGATTTCCCGCTCACGCTTATCCAGCTTAGCGCTAGGCAGCGATACGGCAGATGGGCAGCCTTCGGAGCCGCTCTTCCCAAGCCAGACATCACCTCCGTGCGCTCTCGCGATAGCAGGCGCCGTGGTATGCTTAGGCCAATAACTACGCCTCGCTTTTTAGAATGCGCGGTAGCCGAGAATACCGTCTCACCATCGCGATCTTCGGGTTAACCCGGGCCAGAATCAGTAACAGCGACAACAACCGAGTGCGTATCAGTGACCGCTGAGACCGTAATAGTCCCGCTTTACCTGGAGTCAGTGATGGATTTCTGTGCATTGAAGAACAACGCATTGACCGCACGACGCACTAAACTTTAATCCGCATTATTGGGTGGATGTCCCTCAGATAGGTCACTCACAATGCCGATATCCGGCTCTCGACGTTCCTCTGAGACAAAGCAGATAACGCTATTTGCGAGGTCACTAACCTTTAGTCGGATTCTGCGGGAAGGGTCTTACTGACAAGAGGCTATAAACTGTCCAGAGTCACACTCGACAAACCTCTGCCTGACTTTTGACGCGCTGCGTGTATTGATGTCGCCGGATGTCGTCTTCTTTGCACTCAAAAAAGTGTACGTATCCCCGAAGACCAACGCCTGCATTATTGAGGTCGTAGGAATTCCCGGTAACAAGCCGCCCCGACTGTCGTAATGCCACGAGCTCCTCATATCGCGTCATCGTGAGGCTCCGCCACGTACCGATTGTAAGCGTGTTTCGAGCACCGTGCGATCATCGTCATTCACCGCGTTTGTCAGTGCCCTAGTGTAACACTCCCGCGCCATACCGGCACAACCACAATCACGACAGACATCTCCAAGCTGCAAATACAATCGAGCAGCCCAAGCCTCGTCATGCGCTAGCTCCGCATGACGTGCGAGTTCGGCTACCTCTCGAATATCACCCATATACCGTTGGCGCATCCACTGCGACACATGCTTATGAAGCCGGCTCGTCTCATCGGCGTCGATTATGCTGTCATATACAATTTCTCTGAACAACGCGGAGCGAAAGGCAAACGCACGCGTCTCGGGATACCTTGAATACGGTAATTCGCGAAAAAACTCTCGACTCACCAGCTCAGCACATACAGACTCAGGGTCAGCAATTCCAACGGATTCCAGCGCCTCCAGCCAAAAGGTATTGCCCATAACTGCCGCCGCGCGAAGCGCGTCTGCCAAATCCATCGGAAGTTCGTCTAATTGGGCTTGTCGCGCCTCAAACATATTTGTCTGCTCAGGCCTCGCAACCGAGCTGTTTAAGAACCACCTACCATCTGCTAAATGTAGGTCGCCGTCCTCCACGAGTCGGCGAACCGTATCAACAGCCAACCAAGGAATTCCCCCGGACCGTGCCATTACATGTGCATGCAGTGTAGCGGGCATAGGCGCTTTGAGAAGATTGCGCAAGAGAGCATGGATCGGTGTCTCACCCAGAGGACGGAGATGAATTTGCTCATCCCAGAAGGAGCCAACTGCGCTCCCACTCAGACCAAGCACCAATAGGCCCGTATCCTCCAGATAACGATGTGCAATGGAGAACAAACGAGACGTCGCATCATCGAGGTGTTCAACTTCCTGGAAAAGAATGAAGGCAGCATCCCGTGCTGTGCAAAGTGTGATGAACTCTAGTAACGCTTCATCGAGCATTTGCCGCATCTCGCGTGGAGGACGGTCCGCCATGATGTACTCAGCACACATACCCGGTAACCGCACTAGGCATTCTGCTGTCTTACTAATACGCTGATGCGTTTCTGTATCCGCTGCTCCCCCGACCTCTACCGAAGCAGTAATCATCTGGATGAGTTTTCTTCGAGCAGCTGCGGCTGAATCAGACGGTAAAATACCAGCACGGATGCGAAGCGCTTCGCTAATCGGCGCATAAGGCACTAGCGCATGTGCTTCGGCACAATCAGAGAAGAAGAATACAACGACGGATTCGGCTTGCTCCAACCACCGGTTGAATTCATCGAGAGTCCGAGACTTCCCGCTCCCATCGGCGCCAGACAATAAAATGCGACGTACTTGGCGTCCTTCTACCGCTCGAGCAAAGTTGTCGCGCAAAAGTCCCAATTCACCTTCACGCCCCACAACCGGCTCTCCAGTCGTCCAAGCATGAAGCGATAGAAGATACGTACGATGCTCACCCGGTCGGACAAACACCGGCATTTGCGCTTCCCGGTACCCCTCTTTTCTCGCTACCAAGAGGTACAGTCCCGCAGGGAGCTCAAGGGAGCTGACGGGAGCAGCTCCAAGCTTACGTCCGCCGACTGCCGGCGACTCCGGAAGCCCCCTGCTGGCATCGTAAATCACGATCTCAGCCCCTTCAGGGAAGCTTCGAACAGTCACTTGCCCATCGCCCGCACGTACTGGACCCCGGGCAGGATCATTGAACTTCAGAACAAGGTCCGCAAAGTAAATCATGTCCGAAAAGTTCATGATGGCCTCGGCTTCTCGAAAACGCTGCCAATACAGATTCGCGAGTGCTGCTTTGGCTTGCGGGTGGTCAGGCACCAGCCCAAGAACACGGTGAAAGTGATTTACGGCTGCCGAGAACGCCTGACTTACTTGAAGCTCCATGTGTGAGTGACGGGTAGTAATATCTGAGAGTTCCCGCTTCGCAGACATCGGGTCCCAGCGATGAATAG
>PKDL01000157.1 GCA_002863065.1 Pseudomonadota bacterium | reverse complement strand
GCTACAGTGTGCGGTCCAGAGAGGTGCATGGAGTTGCCGTGACATCGCTGGTCGACAAGAACGAATCGCCAATCGGGCAGAGCGGTGGCTAAACGCCGAGCAAAACTACGCCAATTCCGATGGGATCCCAGGATCCCATGTAGTAGCAGCGCGGTATTTGGCGCATCGTTCGGTCCGACTGTCGCAAAGTGTGGAAGTACTTGCATAGATGCCCAATGCCATATGCGTTGCGCCAGGTCTATTCAACAAGAGCGAGTCCAACTGCCACCAACGTTATGGCACACCCTATACCTACTAGAGGTCCGACGGGCTCGGCGAGTACCACCCACCCCAGAAAAGCGGCCCCAACAGGCTCACCTAATGTGGCTAAACCCACCTTGGTCGGAGAAGCATACTGAACTGCCCACGTCAGCAATGTATGCCCGATCAACTGAGGAATCAGAGCAGCGGCAAGTATCCATAAAAACGACTCATGTGTTGCAGGTAACAGTGGTAGCCCCAGCAGCCCTGCTGTGACCAGCATTGAGCACGAACCTACAGAGGTCGCCGTCGCCGCAAAAGACCATACGTGCATATCACTCGCCAATCGTCGGGATACTAATAAGTACACCGCCATTGCAATGGCACCCAAGAGTGCCAGCAGATCACCCCATATCGCGTCACCGCCAAGGCCCACATCATTGGCACCAATAAGGGCTATCCCGAGTATCGCCGTCGCTAGTGCCCACCACAAACGACTGCTTGGCCGGTCTCTCCCAGTGAGAACCCCGTGGATACCCAAAACAAGTGGGGTGGCCGTTACCAAGGTGACTGATGACGCCACTGAGGTGAGCATGAGTGACGATACCCAGGTACCGAAGTGGACGCCATAGAGGGTGCCTGCGACGGCACCATAGGCGAATACTTTCGGAGAGACTGCAACTGTGCGGGAGCGAAACCAAGCGATCGGCCAGAGCACCAATGAGGCTAGCGCTAAACGCACTCCAGCCATCACTAATGGCGGAGTCGGTTGCGCTTTTCGGAAGAAGATTGCAGCACAAGAGATACTGAGCACTGCAGCACAGATAGCACCATAAAAGCGCCACGGACTGTATTCTGTAGCTGCATCGGATTTCATCGATCTCACCTATCCGGACACACCATGTTTCCGGTCACGCGGCATACCATATTTCAAGCGAAGAGAATGATGTCCGCTCGTATACCTCGTCCATTCGAAACAATTCAGACAGGTCAGAGGGCAATGTAGTGCAAGTGGTAAACGTAAATATCACGCTTGAGTAACAACGTGCCGAGCGTCCTATATTCACTTCAGTGAACGAATAAAGGTGTCAGCTGCGGCCGTAGACATAGACTTCCATCGCTTACGTTCAATCTTCCTTTCGAGCTCTCCAGGACCCAAAATGAGGCTGGTTACATGCCGACCGTCTCGGTTGAATATATGTGCGCGACCTTTCCGACCTAGCACCACAACTGTATCCCGTAGCGTATCCATTAGCACCTTATCGAGGCCGACGTTCTTGGCATCATTCAAGGCATGCCCGGTCGGGCGTGATCCTCCCTCGTGCCGCTGCTGAGCGTGATTGGTTCGCCGTTTTAGCGGCCGGAAAACCCGTTCAATGTCCCCACGAAGACGCACGAGGAATGAATGTGTCAGTTCAACGACGTCGATGTAGTCGCCGCGCTGCTCTGCGTTTCTTAGCCTCGCTTCCAATGTTCCGACGCGTTGTCTTGAGGTTCGCCATGTCCGGCGAAAGCTTTCAGCAGGCCCCCTGCCATTCGACATTGCAGCGACTTCTGCAATGTGTTGAGCCGTGAGACCGATCAAGTTGAGTCGTAAGCGTGGCCCATCTTTTGGGTGACGCGTCATTACAAGCTGCACGGTAAGCGCCACACGGTCGGAATCCCTGTCACGCACATCAAGGCTGACGGGGACCAAGCCAACGATGACCTGTCCGAGGACATCCCAGGTAAGCGACGCCTTTCCAAACCCAGCCATCAGTCCGTCCTTCAGCTCATCCGCATGCTGCACTATGGCGATAATCTCCGGGCTATCGCCGTAGATGCGGTCTACCCTCGGATCTTGTCGGGCTATGCATACGTTAGTGAATGATTCCCAATGTGGGGTCCCATTAGGCCGATAACCCGCGAATGTCGACCGTGAATCAGGCGGCTGAGCATGATGACACTCATTCGAGTCATCCAAAAAACAATAGACGCGGCCAGGCATGTACGCCGACATCGACTTAATCGCTTCTTCGAGGCGTCCGGAAAGTAGCGTGATCAGCGCCTCGACGTCCGCGTGTTGCACATCGGAATCCACAGGAATAACCACTGGAATGTTCAGCCGCTCAAGCCCTGAGTACTCTCCAGGTACCATCCCCCGGCGCTCCGCTAAAGCACCAGCGAGCTCCCGAAGCTCATGGATGACATGGCTGGCACGCTCTTCAACCGTTATTGGTGAGCCTCTTTTTCTTTTCCTGCGACTCATGGAGATACGTTAGCAGTCACGACTCATCCATGCGAGCGACGAACGTCATGTCACAGCACGGACAAGTGACCAGCTGATGTCGATCGTCTCCAGCCTAAGTGGTTCAATGTACCGGCTGAGCTGACTACCCTCAGGCACATGACGCAGTGTGAGTCGGTCAACCCTGCCCGCCGCAGCACACAGCAACGTCTCAAATACCGTCGTTGATGGGATTAGACACGCGACATCAATCAACCACCGGCCACGAAGAACCGCGGCCCCCTGACCGGGCAGATGTAACAACAATGTACCGGCCTCTTTCGCATGCGATGACACAATGTGAGGCGAGCGGATACCAATACCGCCAGAGAAATAATGAGATACAGATTCCCAACTTTCCGCAATAACTACTCTTTCGACAGCCTCTGAAGCACTTTCTCGCAAGTCAGCGAACCGAATCAAATAGTCGAACAGGCGACTTTCAGTCGTAAACCCACACGAGGAAAAAAAACGCTGGGCTGCAGTATTTGAAGCTCGAACTTCACAGGCGACTTCAGAGGCTTTTGAAGCACTTAACTGACCAGCTATCGCGTCAATTAACATGCGTCCGAGACCGAGGCGCCGTTTTGAAGAGGCCACTCCAAAAGCTCCCAGGCGCCACCGCTGCACACTATCTCCCCCGTAGAGCAGCCCTGCGGCTACAATTTCGTCCCCATCCAACATCAGCAATGAGCGCCTTCTGCAGCAGCGACCAGATGCCAAGTCATTCCCAACTGTACGCTTCCACGCTGCTAATGACTCCTTGCCATGATCACCAAATGCATGACTCAAAGCCGTCGCTATCCGCAGTGAAGGGACAGACTCTGCAGTCCTGATACGCTGTCTTGACGATT
>PKDL01000002.1 GCA_002863065.1 Pseudomonadota bacterium | reverse complement strand
CGGCCAATTGATTTATACCTTTTACTGACCCCACGGTAGAGACGGTGATGTTTCGAGCCGCCAGCATGAGCCCATGATGGTCCAGTAAGATTTCGAGAGCGGGCTTGAGTGCACGGTAGTTTTGCAGTGGTTCTCCCATGCCCATAAACACCACGCCGGATAATCGCTGCCCACGCTGACGGCAACGTGCCGCTGCCTGAATAACCTGTCCAATGATCTCTCCCGCAGATAGATGCCGCTCGAAACCGAGTTGTGCAGTGGCGCAAAATCGACACCCCATCCCACACCCCGCCTGCGACGATACACAGACAGAAACTCTGCCTGATTTCTGTGGAAGCAAAACCCCTTCTACCAGCCGGCTATCTCGAAGTGTGAATAATAGCTTTTCCGCGTCGGTGAAGGGTGTACTCGTAGCGGGGCGCATGGACGAACATAGGCGGACGGGCTCCACCAAGCATGACTCCAGTAGCCGCCGTTTTTTTTGGGGGCCGAGTCGCGCGAGTCGAGACGTGTCGGTAGTACATGAATGGAGTGCAGCGAATACATCGTTGGTGTGTACCCGACCAACTCCAAGACGGTCGAGGGTTCGACCAAGCTTGGAACGGGGTATCCCTAGAATATCGATGCCAGACTCCATAACGCGTGTCTGTCACTACCAAGCTATTCAGTCAATATTCGATTGTTGTGGTAATGATACTGAGCGATAAGAAAGGAGATCGTTTGGCTGTTTGGTGGGTCATTGTTTCTCTCTTGGTGGCGCATGGTAGTCACCGGAGCGATAGCGTCTGGCGAGTCCGCTCTGACTACGGACTTGTTGCAGGTTCTGTTATTTTTGAGCCGCGAGATTTGCGTATATTTGGTCAGGGCGAGGATGGTTATTCTCTACAAAACGTCAGTGACCGGTTTCGTGTCGTGTCTGATGAACAGGAGTGTAAGCTCGACGGTTCGCAAGTAACAAAGGCAGGTAGCCGGCTAAGATTCTCCGCCGGGTGGTTGTGTAAGGATAATGCCCAGGACTATCGCATTGAGGTGCTAGGACTTACGTTTTTAGACGCTAATCATCGTCAGCGTACCCAGTTGGATGATGGGAGCAGAGTAATAAAAAAGGTGCTGACTCCTGAAAAATTCGTGTTGGAGTTTTCACAGCGTGCACCTCCTAAGCTCAACTTATTCGGCGGCGAGATTACACAGTTAGAAGACGTGGAAGAGACGTATCGTCCTCCTAAAGTGTCCCCACCTGAACAGACTGCAGACCTTTCTTGGTGGCTCTTCCTTGGCTGGTGTGTCGGCCTGTTCGTGGTGCTTGCAGCCTTAGTGGCTCGTAGTCGAATGAAACGACCATCCAGGCAGAACATTGCTCCCCCTGCGGAGGGAGATGACGAAACGGAGCGTATTAAAAGAGTTCGTGCCGACGAGACTCGCGGGGATTAGCGAGCTCGTCGACACGAAAGAGGACGAACGACCAAACGTGGTAGCATCGCTCACACGATGCGAACCATGGGTTCTTACTTGATTGGGTTCGGATACTTGATTGGGTTCGGGTACTTGATTGGGTTCGGGTACTTGATTGGGTTCGGGTACTTGATTGGGTTCGGGTAATAGTTGCCGGTGAGTACGTCCACCATATCAGTGTTCGCGGGGCAGTCGCCTCGTAGGGTAACGGTCCCACCTTCGACTTCATAGGTGAACTCGTTGCACACCGTTTCACGCATGCTCTGGCACACGTCTTGGTCGCCAAGGCTTATGCATATCTCACGGGTGCTCGCTTCTTCCACAGACATGGTATGGGCGCGAAGCTGGATAGCATCCGTATCGTTTTGTGAGACAAAGAAGACACGGTTATCTCGAGTGTAAGCGCGGTCGCCAGATTCTAATCCCATGCGGCGCGTCAGCTCGAGTGCGCCGCCGTGCATCGTGATCCCGGCGTCAATGCGACCGGTGTCGGTGGTCGGGACGACGACTACTTGAACATCGAGTGCAGGACCCTTCTCACCGAAAGGAGCACATGCTTTTTGCACGATAAGTGCGTTCCCCTGGTCGTCGCGGTCCGCGATATGTGGTGTACAGTCCAGCTCAGCGAGGTTGATTTCCACGGTTTGGGTGGCGTCCGTACTAACCGTGAACCTAGCGCGTGGGCTTTTGGGGTCGAGCAGAAGGTATATGCCTGCTGCTTCATCTCGTGTTCCTGATGCGAATTGAATGGCCCCATTACTGCGGGCGCTTACACGGTCATCGCTATCAAAGTTGAATGTATCGATGATTCGCGCGCGTGCATCTTGAACGTCGATGCTCCCGTACCATTCTTGTCGCGCCGCTTCACCCTCAGTACCGTAGTGCCCCCAGTAGACAGCCACCTCTGTTGGCTCCATCGTCGCGGTCGCCGCGGCTTCCAAGGTGTTTGCCTCAGTGCCTGAATTGGAGGCCTCAGTCGTTGTACCATCGCATGCAATGGTGCCAACACTGAGCATGGCGAGCAGGGCGAAGCGAGTGGTTTGCGTAATCATCGGATGTCTCCTCGGTTAGACCGTTGGCCATCGTGATTACAAGTGGCGTGCCAAAAACATATGTCAATGAAATCAATGGATTATGAGAATGACGGGTGGGTTATAATTTACCCATGCATCGCATTTGGCGTTGACCGGAGGGTTTTTTCTGACCCACACAAGTAAAGGGAAACGTGTTGGTACGAGAAGAGGTGGGTAGTACACCGGGGCGACGAGGTAATTTTTAGTTGTCTAGGGGCATGAGGAGTCTGTGGCGATGACGTTGTCAGTTCCGGTCTCCGATGAATGTGTTGTTTGGAGCATATGGAGTGCCATTGAGGTCGAATGATGCATCCCAGACGCATGGATTCTGGTCGGTACCAAGAAAGTCAACGGTTCGGTTAGCCGTGAGATCGGCGGCAGGGCAGGGCTGCGCTGCGGGGGTGCCAACGGTCAAATTACCCGCGAGTTCGTTCACTTCGTTACGTATGTAGGAGCCGCCAGCGGTGATGAAGGCTTGGCACGCGGGGACTGCAATGGCAGACAACCACTGTTCGCCGGTGTATTCGATGACTTTCGTAGCAAAGTAGTCGCAGCAATCGTCGTATACAAGGCAGCATTGATCGCCGAACAGTATGGAAATGAGCTTCTCATACGTGTTGACCGTGGGAAGTAAACCGCAGAAGCTTGTCTTGGTTCCATCTCCAAACAAGAGTGGAAATACTCGTTTTTCGATCAGGAAGTTGAGTATTTTCCCGTACATGAAGTTGGGTACTTCGGCAACATCCACCCAGAATTCGTCTGCGGCAGTCACACCGGCTGAAAGGAATGAGTTCGGGTTTATGCCGTAGATATCTGACAGCTTGACGGACTCATT
>PKDL01000286.1 GCA_002863065.1 Pseudomonadota bacterium | reverse complement strand
GGTGCAATTTTGGATGGATTTTGGAGGGCTCTTGGAGCGATTTTGGGTGGATTTTGAGGCCAAGTTGGAGGCAAGTTGGGGCCAAGTTGGCACCAAAATCGGAGAAAATGGTGTACCAAGACGATGTCAAAAAAATGCTCAAAATCTGGAGCCGCAGTGGTACGCAACCCGTCGGTCTCCTGGCCCCTTAGAATATTCTAAACCCAGGTTTGACGCATGTAGGGATCGGTATTGCTGGTAAGACGGAAGGAGCGTCTGTCCGCTGGTATTTGACCCAGCTTTTCATTGTACCTGCCACTGACGTGGATCGTGATATCGAGGAGAAGGCGCTACTCACAAGAATCGATTCATTACGTCGGTCGGAAGGGAGGCGTGCCCTCGCTCGTACCGCGAGTTTGGACCGGATGGCGCTCTCGGCGGCTAAGGTTGCAGCCGCGGGCGGAACGGAAGACCTTGCTAAACGTCTTATGGACGCCGCTAGGGAAGATGGCCAAACTCGCGGCGGTGGATTCGCTTGGATACGCGTGGTTGCGGACCCTGCCTCGATCGAGTTTCCAGCCGAAGTGAAGTCGTCTCAGTATGAACGAGTCGGCGTGGCTGTGGTTCAGCTTCCCGATCATCCAAATGGGCTCGTAGGTGTCACGCTGCTTCTAACGGGAGCGAAATAGGCATGTGGCAGCCTCTAAATCTGAACCGTGGTGGTGTGGTAAAGACCAATGCACTGAAACTGCTCGCGCCATCTCAGTACGATGGAGTATCCTAAGGCGGTGGCGCAAGTACTTCTCGTCAACGCGAACTGGGGGTCCCTCTTCAGTGGGCGCGTTCGCCGGTATAATCGGCGGTTTCCTCCACTTGACCTGCTGAATTGCGCCTCACTACTGCGCGAGGCTGGTCATACGGTTGAGCTGATGGATTGCCGCGCCGAACCTACGCTCCGAGATACGGTCCTGAAGACAAAAGCTGACCTGCTGATTCTGTCTCTGTCGCCGCTCGACCGCTGGCAGTGTCCAAACACAGATTTAGAGCAGCTAGACCGATTTATCGACGGGATGCCTATGAACCGCACTATTGTGTACGGTGCGCAGGTTACCTTGAAGCCCTTGACTCTGTTGAGGCGCACTGGCGCCGCAGGAGCTATCCTTGGAGAGCCAGAGAGCAGTGTTGTGTCGCTTGCCGCTGGAGCATGTCCTGGCGATATTCCAGGTACTGCGCGGATATCCTCAGATGGTTGCCTGATCGGTGGCGAGAGAGGGCCGGATATAGCACTGACTGCGCTTCCCATACCAGCATTCGATCTTCTGAAGTTCGAGGTGTATTCTTACGAAGTGCTCGGAGAGCAGTTCGGGCTCTTGGAACTGACGCGCGGCTGTCCCTGGCGCTGTAAGTTCTGTTTGCTGGATATGTATGGCAAAAAATATCGGCGAAAGTCGGTTGAGCAGATGCTTGTAGAAATTGAATTTGCGATGCGACATGGCATGCGCTGTGCGTATTTTCAGGATCTCGAATTTACCCTTGATCATGATCTCGTAAGCGAATTTTGCGAAGCGATGATAACTGCCGAGATCGCCCTGCCTTGGTCTTGTCAGACCCGTCCGGATACGACGACTCCCGAGTTGCTTGCGTTGATGCGTAGGGCTGGCTGCGAACTGATTCATTTTGGTGTGGAGTCCGGCGTTCCGAGTGTTGTCGCTGCCACTGGGAAAAAGCAGTCGCTAGATTCGGTACAGAAGGCGATTCAGGCAGCGCACAACGTCGGCATGCGGACACTCTGTTACTTCTTGATTGGTATGCCTGGTGAGTCGGCACTACAAATGCAGCAAACGTTAGACTTTGCAGTGGATTTGGGACCAACCTATGCCTCTTTTCAGGTAGCGACTCCGTATCCGAAAACCCCTTGGCATGGGGAGTATTTTGAGGAGTCTACGGACGCATTTCCTTCCGTATTCGATAGTGAATTGAATGAGGTGGAGCTTCGACAATATTCGAGACGCCTGACGGCGCGTTACCACTTACGCCCCGGATATGTATTTTCCCGTCTTCGGACTCCTGGTCGACGGGCTGCCCTACGTGAAACAAAGCTACTCGCGAAATATCTCTTCACTCGCTAAGAAAGTCATTAGAGGCTGATGTGCCTCTGCGTGACATCTAGGAGACTAGGAAATACTGTGTGGGTATGAAAAGACGCTCTCGCCAGCCACTCCTTGTCATGGGACCTGCTTTCCTAATTATCTGCATCGCGGCCCTAACCGGATGTCGTGAGGTGCCCACTGAGACGATTGCGCGCTGTGTTCCGGCGGGAGAGTGCGCGGATTTTACCGGCACTAATGTTCGAGTAGAAGCTAATTTACAGATAGGGCAAAGTGTCTACACCAAACGATGTGCTGGCTGTCACGGGCGCGATGGTAAAGGTAATGGTTTGGTCGGGCGTGGTGACTTCACCAATCCTGGCTGGCACAGAGGCTGGAGTGACGAAGATCTCATCGGCGTCATAACGGCCGGACGTGGCAAGACGATGCCAGGGGTGCGGTTACCCGCTATTGAGATGAATAGCCTGGTAGCCTACGTGCGCTCGCTCGATGTCAGCCGAGGTTCCTCTGATGCTCCCATTGAAGCTCCGAAGGGGCAGGGTCCGCAGGCGTATTGAACTGTACGTCAGCGGCTTTTCTGCCAACCCTTCTGCCATGAAGTGATTTCCACCTGGTCAGGGCATGTTTCGTCAAATCGGGCTGCTGGCACTGTCACGGTGGTGGTGACTTTGGCACCTTCATTGGATGCGAGCCATTGTACGAAGGAATCAGCTTCTCGGCTGCGCGGTAAGTAACCGCGCAGGCCCTTATAATCATCGCCTTGCAGGAATACTGCGTAATATCGTTTTTGCTCATTAGCGTATTTACACTGAAAGTAGCGATCGAGCCGCGCGCGTACTCGAAAGGTACGAGGCGAGTCAGTATAGGCCTGTCGTCGATCCAGATAGTGGGCAATCCGCGGTCGGTTTCGAGCAGGGTCGCGGGACTTTTGGTTTGCGATGCGTCGGTCTCGAGACCCCACGACGCCCACTCCTAGCGTGTCAAAATCAAATCCGCGCTCAAAGTCCAGGATTTCTACTTGTCCAGTACAGACATCCGACATGGTGGCTTTTCGAGTGACGACGGTCACCGTCAATTGACGTGGGCGCTTCAGTAGTTCGGTGAAAAGGCGTTCTCCTGCCGCATCTCGCGGAAGATAGCCATCCAAATATGCCGAGCCATCACCACGCAATCGGACGTGATGATAAGACTGTTTTCGGCCCCGATAATAGCAGTTGAAGTACGTTCCAGATTCCGCGGTGACGCGAAATTTTTGCTGACGACCGATGTGTCGATGCTGATTCGCCAGATAGAGTGAAAGGGGCAG
>PKDL01000299.1 GCA_002863065.1 Pseudomonadota bacterium | reverse complement strand
AAGCTGGGGTTTCGGATGCTCCCGCACCGGCCCCGTTACGCAGCCGTCTTCATCGTACGATAAAGAAAGTAACCGACGATATTGAGCGTATGCGTTTTAATACTGCAATTTCCGCCATGATGGAGCTCGTTAACGACTGCTATAAAGTGGATATATTTCCTCGAGAAGTAGCGGAGCCACTGGCGCAGTTGATTGCCCCATTCGCACCGCACCTTGGAGAAGAACTCTGGGAGCATCTTGGACATGCCCCATCGGTGGCGCATGCGGACTGGCCCTCATACGACGAGGCGCTATGTGTGGACTCCGTTGTAACGTACCCTGTTCAGGTGCGAGGCAAAGTGCGGGGCCAGTTTGAAGCAGCAAAGGATGCAAGCCGAGAGGAGTTAGAGGCTCTCGCGCTTGCGCATCCGAACGTGGTGAAGCATATCGAAGGCAAGACTATTCGAAAGATAGTAGTAGTGCCTGGCCGTCTCGTAAGCATCGTTGTCTAGGGCGTGAACGATTAGTCTGGTGTGCATCCGTCTCCGCCACAGACATCAATAACTGTACCTGTGCGAAAAAAGTGGGCCATCTGAAAGTTATGGAAGGATTCATCCCGGGCATAGCCATGAGGATCGGCACCGGGGTCATGTCCTACATATTTGTCCGGTGAAAGATTTCCTGGCGGTGGCCAAGCGTTGCCGTAGCTGTAGAGAACGATTCCGGACCCCTGATGGGGGTAGGGCGTCTCCTCTGTTAGGGATACAGTACGCTGTTGGTCGTAGTTTTCCATTATTGCGATACCTAAATCGGGGGTTCGAGCTATGGTTTCGTTTGTGATGACGGCAACTTGGACATCCCCTTTCGCTGGAGTAAGAAGAACTTCGTTAGTGATATTGGAGTCTACTGGATCAGCCTTCAGGCGTCGGTACCAGCTAACGGAATCCCCTTGAACCCACAGCGTATGTACAGCCTCTAAAGCGATGGCTTGATCCATTCGACTTACGTACGCACCATCAAAAATAGCGTAGAATTCATCGAAGTTTTTTGAGCGCGAGATGAGCTGAGCATAGTTGGTACCCGGCACTCCGAGGTGTCCACGCGTGATATAGGGCGATAGTGCCACGACCGAAGGACCATAAATTCCACCCTGCGATATGCCGGAATAAAAATGCTCGTTGGCAGAGACCACGATGCCTCGCTCCTTTATTTCAGGCAGCTGAGAAAACCGTTGCGCCATCGCGCGTTGTAGTACGACGTGATTTACAAGGCCTTGGTGCAGTCGGTCGATAATCCATTCAAAATCTGAGAGGTCGACAAGTAGCAGAAGGATATTGGCTACGTCTGACTCCGACATGCCCAAGAGGTTGCACCCGTAGTAGATAAGGTTGTGGTCGTACATGGGCTGCCGATTGTGTCCTGCTTTCACTTGGCTACCTAAGCCGTTCTGCCCATGGCCATAGTTTACCAACGCTTGGGGTGCACCGCCTCGCGCGCTCTGCGGTACTCGTATCCACACCGGCTCTTTTCGCCAGCCGTTCTGTACGAGATTTCCGCTTTCATCTGTGTTGAATCGGTACGCAGTGCTGCCAGGTACGGGAATTTCTCTCATGAAGTTAGGAGCATCGAAAGTGGCTTGTATATCGAGCCAGATATACTCGTCCTCTTCCAGGGTATTCTCCTTGAAGTTGGTGATTTCAATGGTAGCGCCAAGGCTGCCAGTTGCCGTGAGCGCTTTATCACGCATGTCGATCATCGTACCGTGGAGTGCCTGGGTACTGGCAGTCACGAAGTCCCACGTCATGGTGATGTCGTCTAGCTTCAATCCGAATGATGTTAGTCTCTCGAATATGTTGTCGAACTGGGGTTGCCGCATGCCACCCTCTCTATCGAAGAGCTTTTGCATGAAGGGAGTTCGTTCATACTTTGTGAAGAGCATGTTGCGAAGGTCTCGGAAGACCACGATGTAGCGGGTCGCCGGTTTCAGGATCACGCCCGGACGTAGGAACAGCACTTGTTCGTCAAAATTTCCGGCTCTGCGGTCCACCTCTAGCCAATGCGGCACTTGTGTCAATGTGTCATCGTCACCAACCTCTAGCAGTAATGACACATGGTCTTTTTGCAGTGACGGCGACAGGTCACGTTCGCTTGCTGCGTTCGATAGATCAGGATTAGGGAAATGAGCCATGATGGAAGTGCCGACCGAATACCCATCCATTCGTGCGAACATGTTTCCAGCAATCGGTTTCCCCTTGTTGTTCGAGGGTAGGGTGCTGTTACCAAAGTCTAGTGTGTACCCTGTGACCCGCGATGGGTCGTACCGCAAAAAGTGATTAGAGGGCCAAGGTAAGGTGCAGCTGGCTGGGTCAATATCGTCACATAGATCCTGCGGGGGGACGGCAACATCCGTCTGACTGCCGCTATCTACGTCAGCAGGGGCGATGACTTGGATGTCCGCTGGGTTGGTCGGTGTATTTGGAACCGCCGTTTCGTCGGTGGTACAGGCGGCTGCCAGGATGGCTGTTAGAAGTAGATGTAGTGCTGATCGCTGTTGCATTGTGAGAGTATATCCAAGCCTGGGCCTGGGTAGAAGAAATGCTCCGGTAGCCAAATCGTCCATCCAACTAAAAGAGTATTGGTCGGTCGACTTCGTAGGTAGCCTGATTCGCCATGAGTTCTGCCAAGACGTCGGTTGGTGATCGCTGTTCGTACGCTAGTTGGTATACCGCGGTTGAAATCGGCATGCTGATATCGAGTCGTCGTGACGTCGCGTGAATAACTCGTGCCGTGTTTACGCCTTCAGCGACTTGGTGCATTGCTTGACGGATGTCTTCTAGCGTTTCACCTGCTGCTAGCCGTCGTCCGACCTGATGGTTCCGAGAAAGAGGGGAAGCGCATGTCACCATGAGATCGCCCACTCCGGCTAATCCAGCGAAGGTATCACGATTGGCGCCTAGTCGATCCCCCAGTCGTCTTATTTCAGCCAGTCCGCGCGTGACGATTAGGCTCTTCGTGTTGTCGCCGAATCCTAGTCCCGCCGCCGTACCTGCTGCAATGGCAACCACATTTTTAAGGGCGCCAGCGAGTTCTACACCCAGGACATCGTGGTTTCCGTACACGCGAAACCTCGGACCCATTAGTGCACGTGTCGCATCCGATACAACCGCGTCGAATCGGGACGCTATTACGGTGGCTGCGGGTTGACCTGCAATCACTTCTTTTGCCAGATTTGGTCCGGAGAGAGCGCCTACCCGTATGCAGCACGTCTCTTCGCGCAATATCTCCGTCATACGCTTTGCACTTTCAGGCTCAAGGCCCTTACTGCATGAGATCAAAACATGCTCTGCTGTCAGCCATTTACTTAGCTCACGAACAATAGACCGCATTACCTTGGTCGGGACGACGATAAATATTTGTCGACACCGCG
>PKDL01000209.1 GCA_002863065.1 Pseudomonadota bacterium | reverse complement strand
AGCCGTCGATATATGGAAACTATTCGTTTTTTTTCTCCACCGTGCGCGATATACAAATCGACAGCTGACTCCAGGGCACCGGGATCATTGGTGTATTTTTGTACAAGTCGATCTAGCTGCTCGAATGCTGCAGTTTTCTTTTCCCTGCGGAATAGGTGCTCGGCTAGCCCTAGCGCGAATTTCGGATCGGCGGATGATTCATTGGCTAGACGCTGGTACTCGATCTCGAGCTCCGTCGGGGTACCTGCTTGCTTTAGGAGGCGCAAAATGGACTGTTTGGCCGAATCATTAGCGGGGCGTCGTCGTGCTGCAGCGCGGTATACCTCTAATGCTTTATGCGTTTGGCCCAGCTCTTCATATACCTTGGCGAGCATGAGTAATGCTGGGTAGGCTCGTTTGCGGCGTTGCAGAGCCTTAGCAAAATTTTCTATAGAGCCCGCTTGTCGGTGGGCGGTGAGCAGCCCTTCATACAAGTCAATGACTGACCAGTGTTCATTGGGCAACCTACGCAGGGCGGTCTCATAATGTGCGATAGCTTGTTCGCTTTCGCCCAGCCGCGTTAGTGCTGCGCCAAGTTGCGTAGTGGCTACAGCCCTGAGTTTAGGGTCGCTTGGCGTACGTTTGTAAAGATACGACCATACGTCTTTTGCCAACTTCAACTGGCCTTGACGCGTGATTTCTTCAGCTATTTTAAAATGCACGAAGATATCACGTAATTTCATGTCTCGGATGGCGACCCATATCTCTCTCGCGTTTGCTTCAGAGCCTGTATTGAGCGCAATGCTCAATTTATGGCGTTGAATTTCCAGGCGTCTACGGGCACTCCTCGTTCGCCTCAAAGCCACATCGAAGGCATGCAGGCTCGCATTCCAAGACTCAGAAGATAATGCACACTCGGCGACACCGATGGGGCCTACGAGCGCTTTGTCCAGTAAACTGGTTGCTTGTTCGAAGTGAGCTTGGGCTTCTGGGCAGCGGTCGAGCGCTTGGTAAATGCGTCCGATTGCTGCGTGCAATCCACCACTCTTTGGGGCTTTTTCAAGTCTGACTAGTAAGGTGGATAGCGTATCCTCAAGGTCGATAGATGGCGTATTGATAATGGCCTGAAAAGTAGCGTCGTCATCCGGGTGCTGCAGGAGTCTGGACAGCTGTAGCTGACTGGGGGGCATTGCAGCTGCCTGTACCGTCATGCCTGTGAGGAGCATAAGGGTGGTCCGCTGTGCAAGTCGGTGTCGGTGCATTCTGCTTATTTAGATGGGCTGGTCTGTTCTAGATTATGTTCTCGAATTTTCTTTATCAATGTCGTTCGAGACACGCCGAGGTCTCTGGCTAGCTTGCTTTTATTCCAACCGGTTCTGACGAGACCTTCTTTTATTATGCGGCTTTCTAGCCTACCGACCGCCTGTTCGAGGGTACCCTTTGTCGGCATGGCGCTTCCCACTTCAGCAAGTACGCGGCCCTGGCCGTTACTTTTGATAGCAGGTGAAAGAAAAGTGGTGTCGATTTCGTGCTGTTCGCCGGATAGCACCACTAGACGCTCGATTTCATTTTCAAGTTGCCGAACATTTCCTGGCCAGTCGTATTCCCAAAAGTACTGAAGGGTTTCCGCGGAAAGAACCTTTCTACTTCCACTCTTTTCCGCCATACGATCCAAGAACCAATCACAAAGTAGCGGCAAGTCACCTTTGCGATCTCTCAGCGGGGGCACATCGAGTTGTATTACGTTCAATCGGTAATACAGATCCTCTCGGAACGTGCCCTCTTCGACCATTTTTCGAAGTGGTTTGTTGGTGGCTGCTACTACCCGTACGTCCACGGAGATAGGCTCAGTTGCCCCGACGGGCATAAACGTACCTTCTTGTAGCACACGCAAGAGCTTCACTTGCATCGCCGGGCTCGTATCACCTACCTCGTCGAGGAAAAGTGTCCCTGTATCTGCGACCTGGAACAGTCCAGGCTTGTCGCGGATTGCACCCGTGAAGGCGCCCTTCACATATCCAAAGAGTTCCGCTTCCAAAAGGTTGTCGTTCAGTGCCGCACAGTTGGTGGCGACAAATGGTTTATTCACCCTCGGACTCATCGTGTGTATTGCTCGGGCGACTACTTCTTTACCCGTACCGTTTTCGCCGATAACCAGCATTGTGGCATCACTGCCAGAGACTCTGTCCAGCATCGTATAGAGGCGTCGCATTTTCGGTGACCGGCCAATGAGGTCTCCGAAATGGCGAGGGTCCCGACCATGCTCCACCAGTGTCAGCAGTTCGCGTGCCACCAATTCCATGAGAGAACCGAGATATTCTAGGTCACGTTCGGTTAGAACTGGAACTTCCGAGTGGGACTCCCAACGGTTCTCAATTGGTAAGTTGAGCCGGCGAGAACCCTCATCCATGCTTCTTCGGATGGGCTCTTCGTGTCCTTCAATAACGAATCCAGCAGTAAAGACGGTCCCAAAGATTTGGCCGTCTCGAATAATAGGGGCCATTGCCTGCGGGAAACCTAGATGGCAGGGCATCACGAGCCGAGCCCCAGCAGTGGGGCTTTCTTTTAGCTGTTCGACCGCTCCCGTCACGGAGCGATTGCATGCCTTGAAGCCATCTGGGCTAGCGAGCGATAGGCGGCAGAAGTCGTTTGGTGGTGGCACTGCTACGCCGTCCGCGTGCGTGAGTACGTATCCACTGGCATCGGTAAAACCAAGTTCTAATCGCCACCAACTCCGAACGAGTTCGCGCAATGTGTGGACCAATGGAAGGTCAATGATCGATTGACTATCGAGCATGGGTCGATGAGTCTTGCACGCTGCTTCGCGGAAAGCTACCGTCATAGCTAGGTATGACTGATCTACGCTCTAAGCCTAAAGGTATTGTTCAACGATACGAGTTGATGAGCGCCATCGAGCGTGTCTGCTCGAGCGGCTTCACAGGCGCGATTCGACTCAAGTCGAAGGGCGGAATTAAAGTGCGGCTTTATGTGGATGCTGGTCAACCGAGATTATGTGTCGGGACCGGTCCCGAGCACACGCTCGGAGCATACTTGGCTCGCTCCAAGCTCATCAAAGCCGATGTTCTGAGACAGCAGATACGGGCCGCAAAAGATGCTGGGATTCGGTTGGAAGAGCAGCTGGTGACGGCTGGAATTATGGATGAGCAGCGTCTGCATGCGTTGCGCCTATCAATCAGTCATATGGTCTTTGGTGAAGTCTTTTCCTGGAAGTTGACCTCGCTAAAGATCTCCCCGGGGCAGTTGCCTGGGGTGGTTTCAATGTTTCGACTTGATATGGTGCGCGCTGTCTCAGAATTCTACTTTCGCTGGTTTACCGAGGACCCACAAAAACAACTGCTTGAAGACGGCTGTGGTCTGATACCTCGGGACAACGTTGTATACGCATGTGAGCTGAAGACTGATAAACAATCGAAAGC
>PKDL01000302.1 GCA_002863065.1 Pseudomonadota bacterium | reverse complement strand
CAAGTTCCTGCAGTTCAAAGCCGAGGTCCATGGCGAGTACGACTTTGCGTATCTGCACGAGCGGAATTCGTACGACAAACCCACGCTCCGCGAGTATGAGTTTCAAGTGCTGACTCGCGATGTGTTTCTGGCGTTTTCGTTGGGTGCGGCCGAGCTGACTATCGGGCGACAGATTATCGCGTGGGGGGAGGGGGATGCGCTCTCGCCGCTGGACGTGGTCAATCCACGCGACTTGCGTGAGCCCGGGCTGGCGGACTTAGACGATATCCGACTGCCATTGCTGGCGACGCGGCTCGGTGTCTTTATTGGTGATCACCGAATTGAGGCGATGGTGGTGCATGAGTTCAGCTACGGCTTGCGCTCGCCGCCGTTCGGCCCGTTTTCGCCCTTTGAAGCGGTCCTATCGAGTGACCCACAGACGGCCGCTTTTCTCAGTGCGTTTTCGATGATCGATTTCAATGACTTGCAGCCGCAATTTGGTCTGGAAACCCAGCAACCGCACTTCCGTTGGGTCTACAAGGGTCCAAGCGTCGACCTGGGATTGTATGCAGCTTACACCCTCGACAAAGGCGGGGTCGTGTCTCAGATGCGGTACGAGGGCGACCGCCTCTTCCTCGATTTGGACCACCAATACTACGGAGTGATTGGGCACTCGGGGGCGGCGGCCGTCGATGCCTTCCTCTTCAAGTGGGAGGTCGGTGTGCAGCTCGACCGACTCTTTAATGCCGGCACGATCGACCTGAACACCGCCGCGCAAGCGTATGCGACCGGCAAGCCCATCCCTTTTTCTGCCTCGCGGGAATCGCTGGTGGATGTCATGTTGGGCGTGACCTATACGCCTATTTCCGACCTGGTCTTGGGGCTGGAGTTTTCGAAATCCACATTCTTCGACAAGCCGGACGCGCTGCTCTTTCCGGTGGACCAGGAGCAGCTCGCCTTCCGCGTTACCTACACCACGCTCAAAGAGCGCTTGCAGCTCTCGGGTGCCGTCAGTGTGATTGGATTCGATCCGAAAATCGACGTCTTTGCCCGGGTCGAAGTGAATTACAACGTGGTCGATACGTTTGATATCGGACTCGGCTACGTCATGTACTTCCCTGGGGAAGATACGAGCTTCATCTCGGGCTTCGACAGCCACGACCGGCTGTTTCTGAAGTTCCGGTGGGACTTCACCATCTTGTAGGCTCGCAGATAGAGGTGCCCACCGACCGAGGTGCGGCGCGGTAGCGACTAGACCTCAGTGACATCCAGGGTGAATGTGCCGCCGTTGCTGGTGCTGGAGAAGGTGTCGATGATGATATACACCGCGCTCGACGTGGTTGGGGTGAAGTTGAAGGTCTCAGTACCTCCAAACCCTCCACTGTCATGGCCACCCAGGCAGGTCCCCCCGATATCGCTGCAGTCCGACACGATATAGATTGCCGCATCATTCTCGGACGTCAGGGTGAATAGGTACTCTTGGTCTTTCGTGAGGTAGGCTTTGATGACGGCATCGGGGCCCGGCATCGATAGGCTGGTGCAGTCCTCCGAGTCGTACTCGTTCGTATTACCGACGGTAGTACCGCTCACGCTGAACTCATCGAACTCAATTTTGGCGCTATCGCACGTGTCCCACTGGCCGCCGGTGGCGCCTCCGACACACGAACCACCGATACACGATGCGCCGCCAGTGCAGGTACCGCAGCTACCGCCACACCCATCTTCGCCGCACTCGTTTGAACCACAGCTCGGGGTGCAGCTCGTGTCTTCGGTTACGGTCAGAGTAAAGTCGCCCGTACTCAGCGGTGTGTAGCTGTCTACGATGAGGTAATACGTGCCTGTGGCTGGCGGCGTGAAGAGGACTTCTTTGGACGTTGCCGTGAAGCTTTCAGTTCCAACGAGGCAGCTGGCATTCGGGGTCTCGCAGTCGCTGAGCACATACACTGTGCCGTAGAAATCGGAGTCGAGCGTAATCTTGTAGGTTGTACTGCTAGAAGCAAACATGCTGTGAACAACGTCTGGTCCGAGAGTGGTGTATCCAGCGCACTCTCCGAAATCCAGCTCAAAGTCAGACGAGGCGCCTTCCGTGGTGCCTTGCAGAGTAAAGGGCACAAAGCTCAAAGTCGCGGTATCGCACGTTCCACCAAATTCTGACGGTTCCGTAGAGCACTGACCGTTGTTGCACTCTCCACCTTCACTGCAGCTACCACAGGTGCCTCCGCAGCCATCAGCTCCGCATACTTTTCCGGCGCAGTCTGGTGTGCAGGGCGAACCCGCTGGTCCAGCGGTTAGCGTAAAGCTACCAAAGCCTTTGGAGGAACCGTCCCAGTCGAGGCCCGTATCCCAAAAGCTATCGACAATGGCATATGCCACGCCGGTACTGGGCATGGTGACGGTGACTGATTCGCTTCCTCCGCTCGACGAGCTTCCATCCGAGCCCGCAAGACAGCTCGCGGAGATGTCATCACAGTCGGTCACTACGTATAATGCGCCCTCGAATTCGGGGGTTAGAACCACGTCGAACGTTTCTCCAGGGGCGCCCGATAGTGTGTAGGCAACATCACTGCCCTTCGTCGTATATCCGGTGCAGGATTCACTCTTGGTCGCGAACGAGAATGAGTTGGACTGCCCAGTTGTGGTTCCACTGAGGCTCCCTGGAATGCTTAAGATGGGGGCACCATCACATGTTCCACTCACCGGACTATTCGGAACACATAAACCATCTTCGCAGGATGTGTTGCCGCTGCAGTTGCCGCACGACCCCCCGCAACCGTCAGCGCCGCACTGTGCACCTGAGCATTGAGGTATGCAGGTGCCTTCCGGAACGCAAATGTAGCCGGCCTCGGTATTGATGCACTGTTCGCCTTGGGCGCAAGGAGAGTCCGCGCACTCGTTCAGGTCATCACAGGTCGATGCGTCGTCGGAGAGCACTGTTCCGTTAGGACATGCGCATTCAAAGCCGCCATCGGTGTTCGTGCAGGTCGCTGCTTTCGGACAGCTTCCATCCAATTCACATTCATCGAAGTCCGCACAGACGCCGATACCGGCGTTGTAATAGCCGTCATCACAGTTACAGGTGTAGCTACCAAACAGGTTCTTGCAGGTGCTGTTTTCCTGACACTCGGCGGTACCCGCCTCGCATTCGTCGATATCGGTACATTGCAGTCCACCGAATTGCGGTTCGAATCCTTCCTTGCATTCACACACGCCGGAGTCTTCGCCGCAGAAGCTATTGGCGGGGCAGGGGGTTCCATCTGAGCAGTCAATGGGGCCAGAGGGGGCCACGTCTTCGTCTGGAGTGGTATCTTCCTCCGCACCAGCATCTTCGGACGCGGAGATGTCGTCTTCCATGACATCGGCTGCACTGCTGGTATCGGCTTCAACGCTGCCATCCGCACTGGCGTCGGACGGGGCAAAAACGAATGAGCCTGTGTCGGG
>PKDL01000527.1 GCA_002863065.1 Pseudomonadota bacterium | reverse complement strand
AGATGTCATTGGGTACAACGTCCAGCTCCCGTAATACCAATAGCGGGTTACGGGCCCCCAAGAGTGACAGATCCGAGGTAGTTACGTCCGGGCATACCGCATCCATCTCTTGCGCCAGTCGCGCGCGGGCGGAGATCATGTCCAGCTGGCCAACAAGTTCGAGACCCAGTTCGATCGCCTCTGAGTGGGACGAAATATCGCGCGTAAGCTCGGCAAGTATCCGATGTTCTTCGAGAGCGACCGCTTGCTGACAGATCTTCAATTCGTTGTTCAGTGGGACCAATTCTTGCGGTTCGATATATAGCGTCCGCCCTGTCTGTGAGTTACCGTGGATGATCCCTGGTACCTCTGAACGTTCACCAGATCGCACGGGGAGTACATATCTGTCTTCGCGGATGGTGTAGTAGTCGTCCTGCAGTCGATCCAACACCTCTGGGTCATGCACTAGCTCAGCGATTCGTTTGCGAATTCTCAGGTGCAACGTGCGGCGTTTTGCACGGAGCTCTTTAAGCTCGATACTCGCATCATCCCGCAGTTCTCCTCGGTCATCAAAAGCATCGAAGATAAGTTCGCGTAGGATTTCCAGTTCTGGAAGCTCGATGGCTATTGAGGCGATTTTGGGGAAATCGTCTGCACGACCATCGATATAGCGAGAAAGCGCCCAGAATCCCCGTAGCGTATCTGCGATCGCAATTAAATCTTCGGAGTCCAGCACCCCTTGTTTGGCTGCATGGGCCAGTAGTGGCCGCACATCCCGGATTCCGCCAAAGGGCAGCTGGTTCCCCGTATCGAGTAGGTGTCGAATCTCACTAGTCAATGCTAGTTGGTATTGAACTTGGTTGGGCCGCGAATAAAGACGTACTAGTTCACACTTGGATACGCCCATGGTGGTCTGCGCATGACTTGCCAAAGCATGTAAAACTCTCGGGAAATCTAATGCGGTGAGGGCCTGTGTTGGAACGCCCGTATGAAGACTGGTGGACATAGTTAAGAATGACCGACTGAGTGGTTTCTCATATGAGATGGCTTGTGCACTGGATTGTTGCGGCTGATGGAAAACTTATCTTTCAGCGTAAGGAGGTCGCGAAGGGTTAGCAAGTCATGCAGAGCCTTTCGTGTTTTTCGTCGGTGCTGTCGTGTTGACTTGTGGCTGACGGCATAAACGGTAATGTGTACGGCACGCCTGAATGTGTACGATACGCCTGAATGTGTACGATACGCCTGAATGTGTACGATACGCGTGCATGTTGCTCATAAATAAAATCAACAGGGGTGAGGCTGAACGGTCATCGGTGAATAATCGTCCTTTATTCGTATTTAGCTACTGGTGGCAGCGCGTATTGGTTGTAAGTACATGCTGCGCCTCATGCATAGTTCTGAGTCAGGTGGCGCATGCGAATAGTCCAGGCGAACGTGCAATACGCTTCACTGAAGGACGATATGACACACCATGGCTTTCCAAAGGTAATGCGATCGCCTGTTTGGTGCGAGTGGCCGACGACAGAGGCTTTGATGCAGTATCCATTGAATCTTGGTCAGCAACACCGGACGCCCCTTGGGTGTTGATGTACCGGGAGTCGTTACTTGCTGATGAAGTTACTTGGTATCGGGGCCGTGGGGAATTGGAGCTGTATGAACGCGACCTTCAGGCTGTGTTGCGGGCAAAAAAGGACGCGTTGGTTCAAGAAGGTTGGAAGCCGCCGGCCCCACTTATGTTGGAGTGGAAAGGCATAGAGCATCCCGGCCGAAAGTTGCCTGCATTGTCGAGGGGGATACTTACAGTCAATGGCGTAGTGCTACCAATTGCGGTGCATAGGGAAAAAAGGAAAGAGTGGGTTGAAGTGACTCGCCCGCTGCACGGTTCTAAGGTAGTGCTTGCAGAACTGGCCAGAGAAAATCAGAGTGGGAGGCAGAAGTCTGCGGCGATCCGGCAGCTAGGGCGCGTATCTCATGTGTGGGTGACCCACGATGCCCAATGGTTGGTGCTGCAGCTCGTTGAGGCACCCAGTCTGCACGGATTACAAAAGCCCAGTCGTGTTATCAAAGCGACGGCGCTCCAGCCTTTCGTTCGAATTCTGGAGCTGCCAACAGAAACAGATGCGCTGAGGGGGCCGTAATGCTGCTCCGTTGGCGACGTCATCTGTCGAATTCTTCTCGTTTCTGCCACTCAGGTGTTCGATGGGTCGGCACGATTCTCGTGTTTGGATTAGTGATCGCCGCATGTCCGAAGGCCTACAAGCCCGCACCGCAGGTTCGAGCGGCGAGCGACGACTCCCATTCAGCAACCGAATTAGGGACGGGTGGGGTCGGTGAGTTCGGAGGCGCCGTCTCGGCTGTCACACCGCTTCCGTCTCAGGTCGAAAACCTCTCTCAAATGGAGGCTGTCGTTCTTTTTCAGCCCGCGGTGGCAACAAAGAGTCTAGAATCAGATGTGCCTGTTTGGGTGGAACTCCGTCCATTCGATGCGAGCCGCAGCTCCCCGCCCGTACAAGTGGGCAGTCTGGGGCAAGAACTGGGCGTAGCTCCGGGTCGTTATCGCGCACACTTGAGGTTCGAGATCGAGCCATTTGTCCATGAAACAGGCTGGATAGTTTTTGATGTCGCCCCGGCGCAACAGCTTGCACTGTCTGTTGGTTTTACTCACAACCATGGATACCTATATGTGGATAAAGCGTCACGTCGGGGGGGAGTGGTAGAGTGGCGACTTGCTCAACAAAAACATCCGACAACACGTGCCAGTGAGACGATCACTGAGGTTCCAGTGCAGTTCCAGGAGTGGCGCAATGTGAGCCGGGGCATAGCAGTTAGTCCTGGCGAATACCTCGTGACTGGTCGTTCTGCGGATGGCACGGAATCAGTGCCCCAGCATGTATCGATATCAGCGTCTGAGGAATACGAGGTCAGAATACAGCTTCCTACAGCGCGTACTCGCGTTCGCTTGCAGTTCACCACTCCAAACGGCGAGGATATCACGTCCCGGTTAGACATAAGATGGCAGTGCGCGGGAGGGATACCCAAGCTGCATGCCAACGGAGCGGAATGGCTTGTTTACCCGGGCAAGTGCCGTCTGGAATATTCCGGCCAGTATAACGCCGTAGTCGCGTTGCAGGGCGCTGAGACAATTCAGGTGGGAGCGACCCCTTCCGTTCAGGCTATCGATATGCGCGTTGCTTGGAATGTGGGGTTAGTGAAATTGACCACTGATAGTGCCGAGCCGTGTAATGCGACATGGTCCCGTGAAGGCAAACAGGGGGTTTTGCAGACGAACGCCTACCATGCCATTCCGGCTGGTGTTTGGGCGGTAGAACTACAATGCGGAGCACAAAGGCGTGTTATTGAAGGTGTCCACGTAACGGCTGGCCAGCGTATCGACCGTGCGTTGCGCATTGATATCTAAGTGAGGATGCTTACGGTGCGGCGGGAACTATACACCAG
>PKDL01000497.1 GCA_002863065.1 Pseudomonadota bacterium | reverse complement strand
CTTCGATATCGAGACCACGCAACATATTGGACACGAGCGGCGAGGACACGCCACGATAAAACGCACGCCGACCCGAACGTCGTACGGTCAATAGCTCCGCCTCTGTGAGGGTACGAAGCAGACTGCTCACACTAGACTGGGCGAGGGCTAAGATAGACCCCAACTCTCCAACCGTAAGCTCAGCCTCGCGAAGCACCAATAAAGCCCGGAGGCGGTTGGTATCGCTAAGCGCCTTAAACAATGGGAGGTGTTGTATCGTCATATCGGCATATACCGATACATACCTGCCCATCGATGGTCAAGGTAATCACCTCTTTCTGTAGACATCGACACGTTATGTCAAAGGGGTCTACACAACTTATCCTGATGGTTGGTGAGCCTAACTGTGCCGCAGACAACAGCAGCATGGGAAAAAGCCCCCAGAAGTTGGGGGCTGGCGGTACCGGAGGCCGGACTCGAACCGGCACGAGCAAGCTCACCGCATTTTGAGTGCGGCGCGTCTACCAATTCCGCCACTCCGGCAAGGGCCTGGACTGTGTCATGTTTTCGGCCGAAGTCAACCCATCAGTGACGCACAATGCCATCATTCAATGGTGGCATACCCCACAAAACGATTGGGCGCCGTCATAATCGGTGCACGACAATAGACACCGAAGACTAGGTGTCGCGATGCGGCGCATCATGTACTGGTATCGGTCGCGGGCATTTGATAAGGCCTACCTATGTCGAGCGACAACAAAAAATGGGGCATCATCGGCGCTGGTAATATGGCGTCCGCGATGTTGACCGGAGCCCTGAAGAACGGCGTGCTATCATCCCAGGACGTCATAGCATCACGACGTGATCCCAGCCGCCGCAAGGCGCTAGAATCTGAGTTCGGTATCGAGACCACAGACGATAATGCCGCGGTGATCGAACGAAGTCAGACGATTCTGCTGGCTATCAAACCTCAGCAATGTAGTGCATTCCTCAACCAATTTGGCTCGCAGTTTCGTGCGGGGCAAACGCTGGTAAGTGTGCTGGCTGGCATCACGACTACCAGCCTCAGGTTTGCGATTCCCAAGGATGTGCGCATCATTCGCACCATGCCCAACACACCATCTGTCGTAGGCAGGGGTGTCACACTCATCACGGGAGATGCAGTACCATCTGAGGTATCTGAATTTCTTGAGGCATCCGGAAGCGTCATACCGATCGATGAGGAACAATTCGATCACGCGACCGCTATTAGTGGCTGTGGCCCAGCATATGTTTTCCTTTTGGCGGAAGCACTCACAGATGCAGGCATCTCACAGGGGCTAGATACTGCATTAGCGAAGCAACTTGCCTATGAGACACTCTACGGAGCCGCAACGCTGCTGGAACTGCGAGCGAATGAGATGAATGCGGAGGAATTACGTGAACGTGTCACCTCGCCAGGCGGAGCCACTGCGGCAGCGGTAGGTGTATTACAGGCCCGCGGTATGTCGCACCTCATCCGAGATGCAGTCGGCGCAGCTCGAAGGCGGGCGACGACTTTGGGACAGGGATAACCGACCACAATTGAAACAGGCCCTGCCGCCTTTCCCGTGTACGCTACCCTATGCTACCGTCTGCACAGCCTCAGGCTACAACACGAAGTAGGCGTCAAGATTGTATCAAGCGAGGTGCGTGAACAATTCGCGGCGTGCTTAGCGGAGACATATCTCTGTGCTTGAATTGCGGGAGCGTACATGGTTGGTTGCGATTTGACCGCCCTAGATGGCACCAGGCGTCTCTTATTGTGCTTGATGGCGACTCTATTGCTTTCCGCTGGACTGGCGAACGCCCAGACCCCCCGGAGCGACGCTATCGCTATACTCGAAGAAGAGATTAATGCGCTAAAAGAGACTGTTGAGTCAGACAACCTGAAAATTCGGCAGCTTCGCGAACGACTCTCGAAGCTTGAATCACGTGACACTTCACAAAAAAGACTGATTGATGAACTCAGAAAACGGCTAAGCGAAATCGAAAGCCTAAAACAGCAACTGCAACAGGTTGAGGCACAGGTAAAGGAAAAAGCAGGCGGAAGCGGAGGCAAGATCGATGGAGCTCGTCTTGGGATCCATGCAGATGTCCGTATTCGCCCCGAGTACAGCCAGAATCGGACAGATTTTAATGACGCAACGCCCGACCAAGATAGTTTCTGGGGTCACCGAGTACGTTTCGGAGCCACCGTCGGATACGACCAATGGGTGCAAGCAAAGGTCACATTGCAAGAAGCACGGACGTTTGGTTCGACTCAAACGTCAGCATCCAATCTTGGACTATACGAAGCCTATGCCGAGTTGCGACTAAATCAGTGGATACAAGGGCTTTGGTTACGCGGCGGACGGATGGAGCTAAGTTTTGGTAATGAGCGTCTCGTTGGACGTGATGATTTCTCCCTCTCTGGACGAACATTTGATGGAGTCCTCGTCCGTTGGGGCCACCAGCCCTACATCGACATCCAAGCGTTCTACAGCAAGCTGCGAGAATCAACGAATGATGTCAGCGGCGATAATGATTTTTTCGGCATTTACATCAGCACCGAGGGGATCCCGCACACCGTTTTAGATGTGTACTACATGGGCCAGCTAGACGAGGTATCCAGAGAAGTCCAAGACAGCGGCACCACCGTCACGCGAACATTAGAGCGTGCGATTCATACGACGGGTGCACGGCTCGAGTTCAATTACAAAGGCTTTCGCGCAGAAGCTGAGGCGGTTTTTCAATTTGGGAATCGCACCGATCCAACCAACTATGAGCGGACCCTAGATCACTTTGCCACGGCATACTTTGCAGATATCAGCTACCAAATTCCGGTGAATACGCGGCCCACATTCGGCGCCTTTTTCGTATGGGCGTCTGGTGATGCGAACCCGGCTGATAGGAAAAGTGTTGATTTCCAGCCACTATTTCCAACACGGCACAGCTTTCTTGGAACGATGGATCTGTTTACCTGGTCCAACATCATGGACATTGGTGGAACCTTCGAGCTTACACCTCCGATGGGATTCGGCTTCTACTCTGGTTTTCACTACTTCCTTCTCGCTCAGCCACAAGGGCGACTGTTTGGAACAGCGAGCAACTTTACGCCCACGCAGTCTGTGGGCCGAAACGTGGGAATGGAGTTCGATATCGCACTCACGTGGTCACCGAACCCAAACCTCCAACTTCAAACTGGCTATTCGGTATTTTTACCGAGTACCGTGCCCGAACAACTCGGACTCGGCAACGACCTCGCGCACTGGACCTGGGTTCAGGCACGAGTAACTTACTAGGTGGAGATCGACGTGAACGAAGCGCTCGGAGCAATCAAAACTACGTTTGGTGCGAGATCCGATGTAGGTCGCGTAAGACAACTCAATGAAGACAGCTACCTCGTCGATCCGAAGATGCAGCTATTCATTGTATGTGACGGCATGGGCGGCCATGCGGGAGGAGAGATAGCA
>PKDL01000333.1 GCA_002863065.1 Pseudomonadota bacterium | reverse complement strand
GTTCTTTGGTCGTTGGGACCGGTCTACGGGCAGCCTTGGTTGTCGTTGGCGCTGGCTGTTCAGCAGCAGCCGGTGGTTCCGGCTCTCTCCGGTTCTCCGCGACGATATCATTGTATTCCGGTAGGTCAGCACATGCGATTTGCACAAGGTGTTTGCGGCCATACATTGGTGCATGGAAGTAGCAAATATCGCGCGCTGTATCGACGACGTAGTAATACCGATGGTCTCCAGTGCGAACGAAAACGAGATCGCCTTCATCTGTCGCCGGTTCGAATGGGCGTTGACCTGAATGTGGGCGGAAGAACACCGCGCACCCGGAGGTGAACAGAAGCTGTGCGATAATTAGGTAGACCAGCCGGTGCTGTCGTTGGGGGCGTTTACTAGTGCTCATGAACACGGAGATTACCGGTCGGATGCATCCTGATCAAAATCGTAGAGTGCACACTTGCGAATTAGGTTACGGCGACTAATACCAAGAGCCTTCGCGGCTCTCGTCTTGTTCCACCCTTGTGCAGTGAGTTCATCTAAAATCATACTGCGCTCAAGCTTCTCTATCGCCTGCGGAAGGCTGAGCGCTTTTCGTGCTTTGGGTGGTGATAGCAGGGGGCGCATGCGGATATGAGGGGATAGAAGTTGCGGTGCTATTTCGGTCACTAGCGGTCCCGCCATTACTACTATCCGTTCAATTTCATTTTCGAGCTCACGCACATTTCCAGGCCATTCATAATGTCTCAAGAGGTCGATGGATGCATTTGATAACCGCTTAGGCGTGTGCGGATTGCCCATTTGGACCTGAGCGCGTTGAAGAAAGTAATCGATGAGAAGAGGAATATCTTCGCTACGCTCTCGAAGTGGGGGGACGGTGACGGTGATCACGTTGATACGATAGTACAGGTCCTCTCGAAATGACCCCTCGTCTACCATTGCTTTCAAATCGCGGTTTGTAGCGCACAGAACACGCACATCGACCTTACGCACATGATTGTCACCTACTGGAGTGAAAGTACCTTCCTGAAGGACGCGTAGTAGCTTTACTTGTAGTGCGGGACTCATATCGCCAATCTCATCAAGAAAAAATGTACCCGTATCGGCGCGCTCAAATAGACCCGGTTTATTGCGTATTGCTCCAGTGAAAGCTCCTATGCGGTGCCCGAAAAGCTCGCTCTCAAGCAAGTTGTCGTTCAGAGCAGAACAGTTTTGTACGATGAATGGACGGGTTGCTCGACGACTATTTTGGTGAATTTCTGCCGCTACGAGCTCCTTACCCGTCCCATTTTCACCGCGTATATACACGGTCGAGTCAGTGGTTGAGATGCGGTCTAACATTCGATACAGCCGTAGCATGGGACGACTGGTACCGATGATCCGGCGGTAGCGTGAACGTCCTTTTGAGCGTAAATCACGCAGCCGGCTACCGGCTCGCTCTATTTCTAATGCATACCGTTCTATTTCCGAAGTGATGAGCGCAAGAAGTTCCGCAATCGTGGTGAGTCCAGCGTTCTCTATGACTTCGATACTTGCAGTGAATCTCTGCACATGTTGCGGTGGTATTTCGCATTGAAGAAGGTAATCGGCCAGAGAAAGCCGCTGTTCCTCGCGGGTGAAGAATGGCCATGCCACGAGTCTCCCCGCTCGTCCGTGGATACGGCATGGGGCCACTAAGGTCCTAAAACCGGTGGAGTGTGTCGTTACGCGCCCCGCTCTGGCTGATGCAATCGCCTGAAGTGATTCAAGGTGTTCGCGGCTGTCAGAAATCGCGTCTAACACTTTGGGCAGTGACATAGGGTCGGGCTTCATTTCATTCGGTGCAATCCACTGAACTTCACCAGTCTTTTTCAGCAGTGCAAGAGTGATCCCATACCTTTCGAAAAGGTACTCTCTGAGCGTCCGTACGACATGGAGGTGGGCGAAGTGTAGCGGCTCAGTGGATAGATTGTTCTGCCTCTCGTACTCCTCACCCATGATTGGCTCGCTAGCGCTTTTCTCCGCATCCTTGCTGCCGGACGAGCCAGTCATCAGGGAGAGCTACTGGTATTGCATGATAACGTGAATTCACCATCAGTTTCTGGGACGGCGCATGACAGCTCTAACTTCCACTGCCATCCATTAGCTCGAATCCAGACCGGTTCGCTGGTACCAACCGGAACATCGCCTACACTCAGAAACGGTGTGCCTACTAATGCTGATTTTGGCTCAAGGGATTCCCCAATGAGTACTTCGGCCGTCTCGAACAAGTCTTTGCAGTCGTCCACGAAGTTTATGGTTAGTTTGCACCAGCCATCAGGGCACGTCTGTTCCGAACATATGACGGGCTCGGGTGGGATGATTGGCTCGCTTGCGCAGGCACTGATGCAAAGGGCCAGGATACATGACATGCCAGTATTCGTGCGGTGGCTTGCAGGTCGAACGGGAATATATGGTGTGGCCGTACATCTGTTTTCTGAGGAATCCATACGTTCCGTACTTCGCTATCAGTAGGACACTTTGTCAAGCAACAAGGACCGGATTGAAGTCTACAGACCATGGTGCGTGAGGTCTGTAACCGTCGTGTTTGACGGTAGAACAGGTCACTGCTACACCCAAGGAGACCCCTCGTAGGAGCATGCGGGATATGAGCAATATGAGAAAAGTACTCGCAGTTGCAATTGGCGTGCTGCATTTGCCTGCCCTCGCAATTGCATCTGATTGGACCAGCTACAAGGGAGACTGTGATCAGGTCTTCAAGTCACATCGCACCGTGGTGCTCCAGCGCCTCAAAGAGTGTACGGGCCTCTGGACGGCTTACGCGGACCCCAATGCGGTTAAGCCTCCCGATGCGCAACGGCTCAAGATAGCATTTCAGGGCCTATATGATCGTTCCATCAATCTTCAAGATGAAGAGGGAGAATTTCTAGCGCGAGGCGCTGCAGAGCGGTTGCGTGCTAAGTTGGTACTCAAACTCAAGCGTAAGCCGAACACAGGAACAAGCAGTCCTAGAGATAACAATTCGAGTGTCGGAAATAGCGCTGTCAATGCGAGGCGACCGAAGTTTATCCCACCCGTGGTGTCTGCACGTGATCGTTCACGGGCTAATCGCGAGGTAAAGAAAGGGATCAAGTACTTCAAAAGGAAAAAACGGCGGCAGGCTTTAGTGGCGTATAAGCGCGCCCTAGAAATTGACCCGGGTAATTTAGATGGCCTCTATAATTTGGCTGCGGAATACGCATTTCGCAATCAACGAGCAGATGCCGTAGAAGCTCTGCGCAAGCTTCATGATATCGGAACGAGAAACGCTATCTCACGGCTGCAAGAAGCTCGAATAGACCGTGATTTTGAGCCGATACATGACTACATACCGTACAAAGAGGTGACTGGGTTTGCTCGTATCAAGATAGTGAACAGTATCGGCGAGTATGGTGAAGATGAGGTGGACCGTATCGAAAAGACCCTTCGAAAACTGAAGCATACCGATA
>PKDL01000538.1 GCA_002863065.1 Pseudomonadota bacterium | reverse complement strand
CGAACCGGCCGACGGAGAGAGGCTGATTGGCACGAACAACAGGAAGAGGCGTGCAAGGTATCTCGCTGCATGTGCACTAAGCCTACGTATCATGTGAGCTCTTCTCCTCGTATGTACCACGCGTGCGGACCTTGTCCGCGCCATCCAACTCCACCTCTACGGAGCTGGCGCAGCAATGACAATGCATCCTGCATGCCAGTTTTTACTCCAGCATAAACCACTGAAAAAACTCAGGATAACCGCATGCCACCTCGGTGACTGCCAGGCCTCTGACGCTTGAGCGTCAAGTACTTGTCGCATAGGTTATGACGCCACACCCGGTGCTATACACGCCGCTAGACTCACGAGCTCTACGGATTCTAGCGGCCTTCGGATACTACCAGGCATCTTCTCCCACACGTGCTGAGGACTTCAGGCGCCGGCGTAAGCGTTCAAGCGCTTCTTTATGCAGCTGACTGATTCGAGCCTCCGTCACGCCCAGCGCCTGCGCCACTTCCTTCTGCGACAGTTCGTTATAATACACCATACTCAAGACCATGCGCTGTCGCTCTGGTAAGCCCTCAATGAGCTCCTTCATATGCGCTGAACGCTGCTTCTCATGGACGGTTTGATCTGCTCTCACGCCGCCGGCACGTACATCGACTCCGGCATCATCGAGCGAGACTGGAGCCTGCGTCGAAAGCTCATTCGATAGCTTGTAGTAGTCCTCTAACTCGAGGTCTAGCTCGCTCGCCATTTCTTCCGGTGACGGCGCGCGCCCAAGCTTCGCTTCCAAGGCCGCTCTGACTTTTTGGTGTTTTCGAGCCTCACGCCGACGCCGCTGGCTCAAAGGGTCCAAACGTCGTAGAGAATCGAGCATCGCTCCATGAACACGCACAGATGCAAGATGCTCGAAGTCGGTCTCACGTGATGGATCGAATCGTTCTGCAGCTTGTAGCAACCCAATGGTGCCTTCACACACCAAATCGTCTAACTCCACAGCATATCCCGTACGGCGGCGCACTCGACGCGCAATCCGCAGGACAAGTGCAGCGTGCTTCTTGACCAGTGCTTCACGATCTAGACTCGCCGGGCTGGGTGCAGACGGTCCACGCGAGGCGCTGGCGTATGCACGCTGGGCGGCTGCAAATTTCGCGGATTCTGTGTGACTCATGTGACGTACTCCTCGGAGGCTAGTAGTGTTTTCCAAAACATCTGAAATCCCCCTGCCCTACCTGTTTCCGGTGGGCGTCTCAGAATGGACTCTGCGAGTCGAGTAATACCTTGGCTGGCCGGCGCCATTGGATACGCAGTGGTAAACGGCACCTGTGTCATAACTGCTTTCTCCACGTGAATGTCCGATGGGATCCAGCCGGCTAATTCGACGACCACCGATAAAAAACGACTAGTCACCGAATGCAGCTGCCGAAAGACCTGACGGGCTGCCGCCATCGTCGTCACGTTATTTATGCAGACCAATACGCGCCGTATGCCGCAGCGATTGGCCAACACCTTGATCGTTGAATATGCGTCCGTTAGCGAGGTCGGTTCCGGTCCCACTACGACCACGACATCTTGCGCCGCGCCTGCAAAAAACTGCACATTGGTTCCGATTCCGGCACCAGTATCAATCAGCAGAGTATCGTACCGTTCACCAAGTGGGTCTAGCGCGTCCAGCAGACGCCATTTCTGTTCGGATTCCAGGTGGGTCAGCTCTGCGACTCCGCTGCCACCGCTAAGCAGATCGACACCCTCTGGTCCTTTAGATAGGCATTCATCAATATGCACGTCTTCGTACAGCAGGTGGCGTAAGTCATGCTTTGGTGTGAGTCCCATAAGCACATCGCAATTAGCCATCCCCAAGTCCGCGTCAATCAGGAGCACTTTCCTGCCATCCCGCGCAAGCGTCAGAGCGAGGTTGGTCGTGATATTCGACTTACCCACTCCGCCCTTGCCGCTGGTTATAGCGATGACGCGAAAACTCCGGCCGAACTTTGTACGCAACCCCTGCGCTTGATCGTTCGTATGAGTTTGCATCTCATCTCGGTTAGTTTCGTCCACGATCACCCCCATATCTCAGCCGAGTACCGCTTGCGTTAATTTCTGTGCGTTCGGCACCGTGATGTCTTCCGGTACGTTTTGACCGGTCGTCAGATGCGCAATCTGTAGGTCAGTGCCCCAAACAGAGCTCAACATAGACCCCATGCGCCGCGCTTCGTCTGTCTTTGTCACCACCAACGATTTGACTCCACCGCTCCGATACCGTTCTACCATGCGAGACACATCGGCTCCGTCGGTATTTGCCATGACGCACAGATGACGCTCAACAGGTAGCCCTGAAGTCAGCGTGTCAAGGTATGCGAGCCCGCTGTCTTGCCAGGGGCTATGGCCTGAAGTGTCTACCAGCACTAAATCTGCTCGTTCGAACCGCTTCAATGCACCCGCGAGAGCATTACGGTTCTCTGCTACCATCCATGGGATGCCGAGAAGTTCTGCATAAGTCTTTACTTGCTCGGTCCCCCCAATTCGGTACGTGTCTGCGGCTACCAACGCCACTTTTTTACCGTGATAAAACGTCGCTTGTGCGGCGATTTTTGCCAAAGTGGTGGTTTTTCCTACTCCGGTCGGCCCGATGAGGGCAGCCACCGAGCGGGACGAACTGTCCCAGATGGCCGGAGCTGGACTCAATGCGTCCTCCAACGACTGCTTCACCCCCCATAGCGTATCACTGGCAGTACGGGCGTTCTGAGACGCCTGCTCAACCAAGGTTCGCGCCAGGCAAGCTTCGACTCCACCTCGAACAAGACGAGTGATAATCGGCGCAGCTTGTGCATCCTCAGCTCCATGTATTCCCATGACGCTCGCCAGATCCCGAAGCTCATCAACCATCCGGTCCCAATCCTGACGGGACCGTCGAGCGACCGACTTTTCCGACCGAAGCTGCTTAATTTCCATCCGCATCTCCTGTAGCTCCGTCAGCATGGAATTCAGTATCTCAGGCGATACCGCAGTCGGTGAAGTATTACGTGCGATGCGACTGAAATCGGGAACACTCGTTTTCGGCTGTGGATCGCTAGCGGCAACAATCTCTACTCGACCGCTCCCGAGCTCGCGAGTCGAGAGCAACACGGCTTCCGCACCTAACTCTGCCTTCACCATATTCATTGCTTCGCGCATGGTGGCGGCCCGAAAAGTCTGCATGTTCATGAGTTCACCTCGTCTATTTCAGCGGTACCTGAATCGATAGTGTTGTGATGCAAAGACAGCATCATGTGTATTCGGATGTCATTCATCATGCGGCCATCCCCACGAGAGGCACGGTGGCTACTGCAGATAATTCCAGTCGCGCTGGCAGCTCCTGCTGCGAAACCACGACAACCTGCGGTAGGAACCGCGCCACAAAAGCCCGAAGGGCATAGCGAAGGTCGGCCGGAGCCACGAGAACGGGTCGGCGCCCTGACACCCCAAGACGCTCAAC
>PKDL01000386.1 GCA_002863065.1 Pseudomonadota bacterium | reverse complement strand
GGTATCCGTTCCTGATGTGCTTTTGGCAGGCATAGTGATCGCGTCTGGATCACTGTTTTTTACGACTTCCTTGGCTGCCTCTAAATCAATCGGGCGCACCTGGTATGTGCGTGTGCAACTCACTGAGCTTACTAATAACGACAATATGCATATTGCTGATGTGCCTTTGTTGAGTTCCATTTTTTTCTCGCAGGTGGCTGGTGACTGAGAATCTAGTGTCAGTGTAGAGCAGGTCGAGCGGGTTTGTCATACTGAGGTCAGTGTGTCCCAGCTGCCGAAGAGCAGAGCGTGCAGCGGTATCACATAGGGTAAATATGGCCTGGAGGCACTAAAGAGGGACGTGCTTTAGGACTGGTTCTGAGCCTCGTGGTCGCACTGATTGCGCGAGGAAAAATCGCCACAGTCACATTGATACCTGGCTCCAAGGTTGTCCCATTTAGGTGCCACCCGAATACTTCGCTCGGGTTTCGTTTACATCTAGAACCCAACTAGGTGCACTTAGCCTTATTTGGGTCGTACATACTTCGTGGCGGGACCCAGTTAGGTGGCACCTAATTAGGGGAGCATGTAACATACGGACAGTACAGTATGGCGCGACCGGGAAATAAATGTATGCGTAAACTACTACGAGGCAGTCGACAGCGTACTCATTGGTTCGCCATATTCCTGTGCGCCGCGGCGTGCGAGAGTAGTGAACAATCGTCAGTCGATTTCGCCTTCGAGGATGGTATGGGGTCGGTGTTACCGGACACGGTGGATACCATGTCACCGATAGATGGACTCGATAGTGGCTCCATTCTTCTCATGGATACGTCGGATACCTCCGCGCTCGTGACTGATACCATGTCACCGGTAGATGGACTCGATAGTGGCTCCGTTCTTCTCATGGATACGTCGGATACCTCCGCGCTCGTGACTGATACCATGTCACCGGTAGATGGACTCGATAGTGGCTCCGTTCTTCACATGGATACGTCGGATACCTCCGCGCTCGTGACTGATACCATGTCACCGGTAGATGGACTCGATAGTGGTTCCGTTCTTCTCATGGATACGTCGGATACCTCCGCGCTCGCGACTGATGTCATGGTAGCTGATAGCGAGATGGGCTCTGACGGGTTTGGTGACGATACAGGTGGCAAGAGTGACACTGTCGATGCGTGCACACCCGATTGCGGGGGTAAGGAGTGCGGCAGTAACGGGTGTGGCGGCAGCTGTGGAACGTGTCCGTCATCTGAGACGTGTTTCGACAATGCCTGTGTTGACTACGAGTGCATTCCATTGTGTGCAGATAAAGAGTGTGGATCCGACAATTGTGGGGGAACTTGCGGTGAATGCGAGCTACCCGAAACCTGCCAATCGTATATGTGTACCCCACCCCCGGGATACTCTCCCTAAAGGTAGAGCCGGCGTCATTATTAGTGTCGGCCATTTGTGGGGGCTCAGAATCGCATAAAATCGAAAATGCGATGCGGTGACGTTGCGACCCTATCGGAATGCGCTTGAGTTAGGTCCTCTATGCCTAGCGCTAGGATTATTCGGGTGGCACTTCTAGGGTGGTTCTATTGTACCCTCCTCGAGTGAGTATTCTACTTCACGGGTAACCGCTAAAACAGTCGCTCCAGTACCCACAGGGTCATCGACAAGACACCGGGGAATCTGCGGGGCAGGAGCCGTAGCAGTACGCCTGTAGGGCGCCCGCAGGGTCGTCGACAAGATGTCGACGATAATCCGGTCCGTAGGGAAAATGAGACTCCGGGTGTGGACACGAACGCTAGAATGCGCCGTTGCCCAAACTCAAAACAGTATTCGAAGCTAGTAACGAGGGAGTCGACCGCGAAGGCGCGAGGCTCAGGATAGAGCCGAGACGGTCGGCCATGGGCCGATGAACCGCATGAGCGGTTCAAGTTCGTAGCGGCATGCCCCTTAGGGGCGCCCGCAGGGTCGTCGACACGAAGTCGACGATAACCCGGCCCGTAGGGACGGGTGAGACCCCCGGCGGCGGAACAAGAAGTTAGCACGTCGCCGCGGTCTATGCTCCGAAGAGCATTCAAAGCTAGAAACGAGGGAGTCGACCACGAAGGCGCGAGGCTCAGGATAGAGCCGAGACGTTCGGTCATTGGCCGATGAACCGCAGGAGCGGTTCAAGTTCGTAGCGGCACGCCCCTTTGGGGCGCCCGAAGGGTCGTCAACATGACGTTGACGATAACCCGGCCCGCCAGGGACGGGTGAGACCCCCAGCGGCGGAACGAGCTTTAGAATGCGCCGCAGTCTAGGTTCTGAAGTACATTCAAAGCTAGAAACGAGGGAGTCGGCCACGGAGCAGGAGCGGAGTGGCACGCCCCTTTGGGGCGCCCGCAGGGGCGTCGACACGATGTCGACGATAACCCGGCCCGTAGGGACGGGTGAGACTCTCGGTGTCGTAACGACCATAGATACGCGCCGACACCCCGTAAGGGGCGCGTATCTATGTGAAGTGGAGGCGCCGGGAGTCGAACCCGGGTCCGGAATGGCTCCAGCTGGAGCTTCTACGTGTGTAGTGGCCTGATTATACTTCTCGGCGCGGTCCAAGCCACAGGCCGCTTGCTGAGAAGAGTTCGTCAAATCTCGTCGCTCAGAAGTGAACTATGCTTCTTTCGCAACCAGCCTACTAAAGTTTATGCCCTCCTACAGCCGCAGGCTGCTGTAGTCAGACAACTCACAAACCTAAATTAGGCTGCGAGCGCGTACTCAACGTTGTTGTTGGCACTTATAAAGGTTTTCCGTTTACTGACCGGGATCGGAGCCCCGAACACGCCACTGCAACTTTCCTCACTCCGTCGAAACCGTTTCGCCCCCAGTTGTCATAGAACGCTCAAGCCAGCCGAAGGCGGCTCGTTCCCTCTGCATAGCATCGGGACGCAGAAGAGTAGGGGCCAGCCGTGATGATGACAAGGAGTACTTCGTATGATGGTGAAGAATGAGGGCGCACCGGGCTTGAAGAGGCGGTAAAGGGAGCGACAACTTCTCGAATGAGCATTACGAGAATGGAGACCCAAGCCCGGCGGTCCTCGGTTGGTCTCATGACATAGCATCCGTCGTGCCAAAACTTGGTGCCAATGAATTCATGGGGTTATGGCTTCGGGCTGACTGAGAAAACCGCGGTAGGCTGACAGACTGACAGAATCAGTTGACAGGTTGTCGATCGCGCTCGATGCTCCGCCCGCGTGTCCACTGCTGGGAGGCGACGTCATGCAACGCAGTATTGCTCTCTTCGGGGTGGGGTTGACGATGTGGTGCTGTGCCGCCGCTGCGAACACTCCATCGCCGCTATCAACGGCTCATCGAAACGCGCTGGAGTCGATCCGTATCGATCCGAAGCCTGAGGCGCTGAACCAGAATTCGCACTTTTGGGTGTCAGATGAAAAGACACACCACCTGTGGAAGGACGCCATCCAAGACGTGGGTGGCATCATGGTCGGAGTAGGAACT
>PKDL01000506.1 GCA_002863065.1 Pseudomonadota bacterium | reverse complement strand
CAGCCGCATCCAAAGCCACCACCGTCAGCGTCTGTGCGGTAGTCAGGTCAATGGAATCAATCCGAGTCGACGTTTGGGATGCGTGTACAATCGCCAGAACCTGGCTATCCACTGAAACTTGATAGGCCATTACCATCGTGTCATCAGCAGCTGCAGGCCAAGACAATGTGGCTGAGGCAACCGTTACATCACTCGCGGTTAAGGTCCCCCCGTCTGGCCACACGGGAGAAGCCATATCCGATGACGCAGCGACATCCATCGATGATGGAACATCCACGCTCGATGTGACATCAGGAGCCAACGGATTCGAAGTGACGGGGTCAGACGTATCAGATGGGTCCACCGCATCTTCTATCAGGTTTGGTTGCGTCGTATTCGACTCACAAGCGATTAGTAGTCCTACGATACAGATGGTTATTGCATGCTGTCTCAACATAGTTGTCCCTAAAGTGAGGCGATCCAATCGCGTATTTGCTGCACAGTCAGGCTGGTTTCACCGTTATTCGACATGTCCATAAAACTATCACCCTCCGGGTCAAAGAATGCCGGCGGCATCTGCTGTGATCCGCTTGATACGTTTTCTTCCATGTACAGAATTAGCAGGCTTCCGTCCGGGTCTCCCGGAGTGACAACGCCGGGATTATTAGTCACGTGCATTTGAAACGCTGATACTGATGTAAACCAGTTGGAATGACAGGTATTACATTTAGGCTGTAGTGCATCCACTACCTGCTGCTCGGTTACGGTCTGACCGCTGCCTGCCGTTGTGCCCTGCGCGGTTGGACCAGTCGTAGTCGTATTACCGGCGGCATCTAATGCCTGCACTTGAAAGTCATATGTTGTGTTGGGATTGAGGCCCGTCACCACAAACGTAGTAGTCGCGCCCCCAGAGGTCCCAATCAGTAAGCCATCCGCATAAACTTCATAGTCCGTCACTGCGACATTATCGCTAGCGATGCTCCAACTTAGAGTGACAGAGTCCGTAGTAATTGCCCCCACTGTGAGTGTGGCTGTAGGGCCCCATACAGGCGCCGTGTCATCTACGATGGCTAGCACAATGCTCGGCCCATCGGTCGATATGAGACCTGTTGGGCCAAGTGCTTCTACCTTGAAATTAAGGTTTTGCCCGATGGAAAGCCCGGTGACATCCAGCGTGTGTTCGGGAGCTTGCACCGTCGCGTAAAGTACGCCTCCCTCATATATTTCGTAGCCAGTTACCGCTGCAAAATCATGGAGCGCCGTCCAAGATAATGTAAGCGACGATTCACTCACATTCGATGCAGTAATTGTCGCTCCTGCCGGCCAGGTTGGTGGCGCTAAATCAGCGGTAGTCACACTTTGGATTGGTCCATTTGAGGAGGTTTTACCCGTGGGACCGACGGCTTCGACGCGATACAGGTATGCTGTTAGCGGGGAGAGTCCAGTTATAGTCGCTGTTAGCCCTGGGGAAGGAATACTCGTAACAATGACATCGTCTTGGTAGACATCGTACGTTGCGACCATCTCACCAATACTACTCCACGCGAGAGTGACCATCGTATCGGTCACACTCAAAGTCGTCAGGCTTGCGTCGCTGGGCCAAACCGGGGTCGGATAATCAGGGGTTGTGACGTCTATAGATAGCGTACTCGCAGTCACGTTTCCGGCGCTATCGCTTGCAATAATTGTAAAGCTATAGGCCATCAAAGGTGCCAAACTGCTGACAACCGCCGTAGTTACATCGCCAGCAACCGACGCCATTACCTGCCCATCCTCTAATACTTGGTAGCCAGCAACCTCTGCATTGTCAGTAGCCGCGGTCCACGTAAGAGTGACAGAGTCCGGTGTAGAGTCAGCAAGCGTAATAACTGCATCTGCAGGCCATGTCGGGGGTACTTGGTCCGACAAATCAACCGTGAGTACTGGTCCACCAAAGCTCACATTGCCAGCGGCATCCTCCGCTTCCACGCGGAAGGTATAGATGGCTCCGGTCGTCAATCCAGTCACGTCGGTCGAGAGCGTCGCGCCATCAAAGGAGCCGACTTCGACGTTGTCTTGGTAGAGTCGATAGGTCGTCACAGCCACATCATCGGTCGCCGCAGTCCAACCCAGTGTTACCCCGGTAATCGACGGATTCGAGGCAATGAGGGCGCTTGCCTCATCCCAAGACGGTGCTTGGTCATCTGGAGTAGACACCAAGACGGTCAGGGGCTCAGCCGATACGTTCGTAGCTCCATCGAGCGCATGTACCTCGAAGGTATACGTAGCCCATGGGTTCAGGTCTGACACTTGAAGCCACGTGATATCTCCCCCCAGAGTCGCTATCTCCACCTTGTCTTGAAGCACCTGATAACCAGTCACTGCGACATTATCAGTGGCCGCATCCCAACCGAGATAACAACTCGTTGGCGTTATTTGAGAGGCAACAACCACGGCGCCTTCCGGCCACACCGGCTGAACACTATCCGTCGTTACCACCACCAACTGAGGACCACCGCTCGAAATGAAGCCCGCTGCGTCTTCAGCCTCCACCCGAAAAACGTAGCTCGTCCCGGCACTGAGGTCGGTTACTTCATAGGCCGTGATATCCCCCGAAACTACCGCTATTTCGATATTATCCTGGTAGATGCGGTAGCTCGTGACCCCCACATTCTCGTCTGCTTTGCTCCACGACAATGTCAGCCCGTCGTCGGTAATGTTGTCGCTCGTAAGCTGGCCATCATCAGGCCAGCTAGGCGCGGTGGCGTCGATGGTGGCTACACTCGTGGTTGGCCCGGAAGTCGTTGCATTTCCCAGCGTATCTTCCGCTTCGACCCGATAGGTGTAGGTAGCCGCAGGGGCAAGCTGATTTATCTGTAATGATTGCAGGTCGGCAGACAAGGTCGTTACCAGCACATCATCTTGATACACCAGATAGGCCGCAATGCCGCTAGGGTCATCCGCCCTGGTCCAGGTAAGGGTCAGACGATCCTCACCTACCCCCAACGCCTCCAGATTCGCATCTTCGCCCCAAATCGGCGGTACTTCATCAGGCGGTGGCCCGAGGTCCTCCGGCGGCTCATAGATATCCGCTTCAGTTTCTGCGCCCGTATCAATAGCGGCCGCGTCCAAAGGCGCGCTGGTATCAGCGCACCCGACCAATAAAACCAACGACATCAAACACACGAGTGCCGGAAGGTCGGACAAAAATCCCCTGAGAGCCATGGAGCTAATTGAACCTCAAATTTACCAATGAGTGTATAGATTATATCGCAAAACGGCGGGCTACAACTAAGAAATGTGGACGGATAGGGGCAGTATCCGCATGAGCGATTAGCGGCCTAGGGGACGCTGAACGTGGGCTATGCTGCATCGGCTGTTTCGGCTCATGACGTTTCCTGGATGAGGGCGTGAAAAGAGTGCGTGGAGGCCGCTTTTCGGGCTTCGGAGCAGGCGGCAGACACACGGATGCGCTGCTCACCGGTTGCGAGATTGTGGGGACGACAGGTTGGGGTGACACACGCGTCAGGCGCGTGGT
>PKDL01000009.1 GCA_002863065.1 Pseudomonadota bacterium | reverse complement strand
TCGTTGAATTCGTTGAATTCGTTGAATTCGTTGAATTCGTTGAATTCGTTGAATTCGTTGAAGACGTATATTTTTTATTGCAAACGGTGCAGACATCAGCCATAACATTGTTTTTTGTCAGCGGCTTGCCGCTTTGCGAAAGTCGTTAGATAGTGATGCAATGTGAGCAAGAAACTCCGCGCGTTAAATCATCAGGAGCCTTTTAAAACATTGTCTCTGGCTGACAACGGACCAGCGGCGGCGTGCAGAAGCGCCGATCGCGGCCCGAAACTCGGCATCGCCAACCTAGTCGGGTCCTCCGCCAGCCTCATTCTTGGATTGCGCGGGGCGCTAGCAATTGGAAGTGCACTTGTTGCCACAAGCTTGTCACGTCGAGGGCCATGGATTATCTTCTGACTTTCTTTATCTTGTCGAACGCGGTGACAATCGGCGCCGAGGCGGATTGGATGATCCAGCACTCAAGAGGATCCCTCATGGAATCCGCTATCTGGAGCCTAACAGCACAGAGAGGGGTGATTGCTGCCAACATGTTGCTGTTTGCAATTCTCACGGAGCTCCCTTTTGGGCTGGGAGAGGATAGCGAGGAGCAGATTTCCGATATGCAGACAGTAGTAAGGAATAGCGGGACAGAGTCGCTAGAGCAGACTTACATAGAGTGGAGAGGAAGCGAGCTTGGAGAGAGGCTAAGTGGGTCAGTTGCTCCGGGATTGATAGAGTTCCCGCTCATTGAGAAGAACGGAGCGTCATGTCACGGCCAAAAGAAAAAGAAAAGCGGCGCGAATTGGCTCTACGAGCGACGCAAATACTTCAGCGTGAGGGTCTCGATATGTCGATGACTGCGTTGGCCGAACGCCTTGAACTCAAGCGGCCAACCCTTCTCTACCACTTTAAGTCATACGCAGAGATCGTTGTCGTCGCTCTCGAATCGTTATTACTCGAACAAGCGACCTTCCTCGTTTCTCGCATCAATGAGTACGAACATCCGATCGACAGGCTCTATGCGCGGCTTCGTGCCGTACACGACTACCACCGCGGGCAAGAGGGACGGATCGTCTTTCTCAGTCAGGCGATTGCAACCTTAGGCCAGGACCGGATGCAAGACGTCATTGCGGTGGGCAACCAAGTATTCGAAGCGCATCGACGAGCACAGGCACAGCACATTAGGGACGGTATCCGTGATGGCATTGTCCGCGCGTGTGATGTGGATGCACTGATGTCGCTCATTCGCTCAGTGACAGACGGCCTACTGATTCAACGCGTCGTTACTGGGGCTGCCTTCGAGCCCGTTCACGAGTTCCTGTGGGAGCACGTGCTTCAACCACTAAAAATCTCACAACCCACAACGCATTGAGGACTCTGATGACACACACTTTTTTCCCCTCTCAAGGGCGCTCCAGAGACGATGTTTTAGCCGCTTTGCTCGATTCGAAATCGTCGGACTTGAAAGCGGACGGCCGGGCATTTGCATTCGTTTACGACGCAGGAGACGAGTTGCGTGACTTGGCTCGAGAAGCCTATGCCGCCTGTATGGGTATCAACGGCCTCGATCCAACGGTCTATCCGTCGGCTCGTGTCATCGAGACTGGCGTAGCGTCTGCATGTCTCGAACTACTGAATGCCCCTCCAGGAGCGGCTGGGACGGCTACTGCGGGGGGAACGGAAAGCGTGATGCTCGCGGTAAAGACAGCCCGCGATCATGCGGGGAAAAAGTCCCCGAAAATGCTGTTACCGGAAACGGCTCACGCCTGCTTCCATAAAGCTGCGCACTACCTTGGTATCGAAGTGGTGATGGTCGACGTCGACCCCACCTCTTTTCGCGCCGATGTAGCCGATGCCCGAGCAAAGATGGATGACGACGTCATTCTGGTAGTTGGCTCCGCCCCAAGTTACGCCCATGGCGTCATCGATCCGATCGAGGAGCTCGCAGCCTTGGCGTTAGAGTATGGAGCGTGGATGCACGTCGACGCCTGCGTTGGTGGCTGCGTACTCCCCTTTATGGACGACGTTCCTCCCTTTGATTTCCGTGTGCCTGGGGTCATGAGCCTCTCCATGGACTTACACAAATACGGCTTTGCGCCCAAGGGAATTTCAATGATGTTGCTCCGAGATGGGGCCCTTCGCGAAGCACAGTATTTCGCCTGCGCGACCTGGAGTGGATACGCCATTGTTAATTCCACCACCCTTGGTTCGAAATCCATTGCCGCCACTGCCAGCGCCTGGGTGCTCATCCAACATTTAGGTCGAGACGGCTATCGCTCTCGCGTCACCTCGATGTGGGATGCAACGACCAGAATGGTTGCGGCCATCGATCGATTGGACGGAGTAGAGATGGTCGGGCGGCCTGATATGAATCTCTTCGCGTTCAAGACTACCGACGGCGATGTATTCGACCTAGCAGACCGGCTTACAGAATGCGGGTGGCACGTACAGCCCACATACGCATACGGCCGGTCTCCCGCACATATCCATCTCACAGTCGACCCAGGCAATGCGGCACATGCGAGTGCATTTCTTGCCGATCTCGAACGCTGCCTCACGGATCTCCCCCCAGAGCAAGCACCTCCTGCAGCGGTAGTCGCGATGCTCGGGATGCTTGGTCAAGGAGGGAATACAGGACTTGATGCCGGGATGCTGATGAAGCAATTAGGGATCACCAATGGGAAACTTCCAACGCAGTCCGCCACCATTCATCGGATCATCAATGCAGCTCCACCGAAAACCCGAGAAGCACTGCTAAAACTCTTCATTGGAGAGCTCTTTTCATGATGCAGCTAGGTCGAGGTGGCCGCTCCCTACGCATTGGGTACGGTCGGATTTTTCATGAAGCGTGTGCGCATTCTCCCGTCTTGACGACACAAGACGATTTCATTCGGCTGCACCGCGCGACCGGACATGAGTTAGCGAAGGCAGTACGCATCAACGGAAGCGAGCTGGAAGGATACATGCCGCATGCGGAGCTCACCGGATTCGCAGCGGCGGCCTATCTCGCAGGCGGTATCGAGACTGTCCCGCTCGAATCCTCTCTGGCAGTGCCGAGCGGTCCACTGACACGGGAGTGCTTCGATTGGCTACTCGATGGCCTCGAAAGTAGCATCCGCAAGGCGGGTCCATTGGATGGTATCTACCTTGCGCTGCACGGCTCGATGCAGGTTGATGGGCTCTCAGAAGCCCCGGAAAAGGTCATCATTGAGCGCGTCCGAGCCTGCACCAGTCGTGGGACTCGGCTTGCTGTCTCGTATGACCTACATGCAAATCTCACTGCGGGTCTAGTAGAACCGGTCGATATCGTCGTCGCCTACCGGTCCAATCCGCATTGGGATCTGTACCCTACCGGCTTTCGCGCCGGGAACCGGCTCATCCGTACTCTGCGAAATGAAGTCAATCCAACACATGCATGGCGAAAACTTCCCATGGTGTTGGGTGGGGGAATGACGATTAGTTTCCTATCTCCGATGCGCCAAGTCTTCTCGTATATGAAGTCTCTGGAGAGGGATCCCCGCGTACT
>PKDL01000149.1 GCA_002863065.1 Pseudomonadota bacterium | reverse complement strand
TACTAGAGGCGGGTCGATTCGCGAGGCGACTACCAGGTATGCGTGCGCTGGTTAGACTGCAAACGGTGTTACTCGAACTCGCACACCAACGCCCCAAACAACCGGTATATCGCGAGCTTCTCGTTGACACCATGGCCCAATGGGTACGGCGAACGAGCATCCGGGGCAGAACAGCAGCAGAACTTCAATGGCTTAACACCATGGCAGAAAGAAGCATCAGGCCACTGGTGAATGCCCTCTCATCGCAAAACCTGGGAGCCCGTACCAGCGCTCTCAAAATCCTCTACGCGGCAAAAACGAAAGATGCGACGCCTGCGCTAGCTCAGCTTCTCCGAGAGTATGACCGGGTGATTCAATACCAAGCCTTGGTCGTCCTAGGCCAAATGCGTGCTAGCAGCGCCCTACCCCATGTCCTTAAATTAGTCAGTACGAACGATTCGCTGGTCTCTAAGGCTGCTATCTGGGGATTAGGTACCATGAACGGCACGGATATAACGCCGGCACTCAAGCCACTGTTACGCAGTGATGCGTCTGGGGCGAAAGCGAAATTAGCAGCACTCGCTTTAGGCGCAAATCCTTCGCAGAAACACGCAAAGTTAGCGCATAGCTTAGTCCGCTCGGGGACCGTAACGCCGTATGCTGCTTGGGCACTCGGCGCGCTGCACGATGCTCGCTCGGTAGAGCTATTGATATCGCAGCTGAAAGCCCAAAGTTCTGACCCATCACCAATCCTATGGGCCCTTGGGGCAATTGCCGACCAACGTAGCGTTCCTACACTCATCAACCGGTTACTAACGACGCCCCCGCACGGAGAGCGCCTCGCAAAATGGGCGTTAACCCGGTGTCTTCTGGCAGCTCCACTACCCCGCCAAGAAATAGAGCGCGCCTATCTTCAGCTACCCTTGTTTGAGTCAGTATCTATGTCTGTCCAAACAGCTCTCGAACGTCTCATGATAACCCCTCCATTGGATGAAGAGGCGACCAACGACAATTATGCACTTCAAGCTACGACCTCCCTTATCGAGATTCTCAAGAAAGACCGGTTATCTGACCAGCTTCCAGCGCTGCAGAGCATACTTCCGGTAAACGGTAGACTAGTATTCAAATCACTGCCCGGACGTCCCCAAGTACCGAGAACATTGCATGAAACGCTCGAGTTGGCCCTCATCGAACTTCTCGATTGCACATCACGCGCTATTCGGTTGAATGCGATCCGGCTACTCGCAGAAATCGGATCTTCACGAAGCAGTCGTAGACTATATTCCCTGCCATACGATTCGTCCGTTCCTGTTATACGAGCCGCAATCGATGCGTTGACCAGATTAGAAACTCCTGGAACCGGCAACATACTCCCTGGACTGTTTGACCGGTACGGAAGCGACTGGACCATCCGTCTCGCAATAGCCGAGTCATTACGGCGTGGCCGAACCTGTCCCCGAGGGAAATCCCTTTTTCTACTGGGACAGCTCCTAACTGACGAGTACGGCTCTGTTCGCCTCTCGGCCTTGCAGGCTACGATCGCACACGATGTAGTGTCTGAATTGCAGCAAGTGATCCAACAGCTAGCCGCCAATGACGACGACCCCATGGTCAGACGTTCTGCAACCAAGGCGATAGAAAGACGAAGCGCCCCCCGTACGCAACGCTAGTCGGCTCGAAGACCTGCCGTGAATTACTGTTGACCTAAGTACGGAGGCTGAATTGAACTGACCACGGAATACAGCGCTGGTTATGAATCACGGTGTAAAGCCCCCGCACTATGCGGAGTTCATGTATCGTCCCTCAGGAGACGCTGAATGGCCGCGATACCCAGCGGATGGTGAACATCACGATCTACGAGTCGCTTGGCTTCCTCTCTCGCGCGGTTTAACTGGCCACTCCGCTCAAGTGCAAGAACAAAATACACATGAGTGACCTCGTCATCGGGCAACGCCCGATGTGCAGTCTCGCACAAGACAGTGGCCTGCTGAAGTGTGTTATTTGCTACCAGCGCTGAGCAAAGACGCGCCATGGTCCTCTTAGACGGACGCATTTGTAGTGACTCTTTCAGCCGCTGTTCGGCGGCGGCGTACCGCCCCTGTCGAAACTCGAGTTCTCCCAGGCCAGCAATACTACTCGCATCTGATACATCAATTCGGATCGCTGCCTTGAAATGCAATTCCGCCTCATCCAGTAGCCCCCGATTGAGAGCAGCCCTCCCGAGGTTATGACGTGCACGTGCGCTATTCGGAAATGCGCTTACCGCCTCGGAAAAGAGGCGATATTGGTCTCGCCAGTCATGTGTCCTGCTCCAGCTTCTCAAACCGTAGCCACAGATAATAAGAACAAGCGCAGTGCCTAATGCAATGCGGACGCGATTCGATGTGTTGTTGCTAATAAGAGCGCTCACCGCCAGACCAAAGACCCCGCACAGCGCCATGCTGGGTAAATACATCAACCGCTCCGCCAGCAAAATCGTATTTAGAATCACGATGTGCGAAAGCAATCCGTACCAAACGGCAAAAATGGCCAGACAGGCGGAAATATTCCACTGACGTTTGCGCAGCATCCATACTAGCCCCCCAACACTAAAAATAAGACCAGCAAAGCCAAGGAAGACCTCAATACTCCATGGGTCTGGTGGCATTGGAATCGCGTGCGCACTGTAATCGACGGTAAGGTGTACGGGGAGTAAGGTCACACGTAAATAATGAAAGTACGTGGTTGCGATACCTAAAGCGCGTGCACCCCAATCCAAACTAACCAATGGATTATCAGAATACGGGATGTGTCCCGAAAGCGTCGCTGGAAGCACATTGGACCGTTGATAGAAGTACCCAGCTAACAACAACAATAAGCCGAAATAAAGTACGGCGAGATTCCGAACGGTAGTTATCCGGGTGACAGGAGAGGTAATCCTACGGTGTATATGCAGCACGACTGCAACCGCTGGCCAGGCAGCCATATGCTCTTTCGAAAGCAGACCCAGGCCAAAGCAAAGCAGTGTGACGATGGCATCCATCCGTCTACCTGCGTCGAGAAAGCGAATCCAACAAATAGAGGCTAACAGTGCGAATAGCCCTGCGAGAAGCTCCGCGCGATTCACAATGCCGGCAACCGCCTCGACATGAACCGGTAGAACAGCAAATAAGGCGCCAGCGGCTACACAAGCAACCCGCAAACCGGTTAGTAACCAGAGCCACCAAACCAGCAATGCTGTCACTATGCCGTGAATGACTAAGTTGAAACCGTGAAAACCAGCGGGCGACATACCGTATAGGCAGGCATCTAGGTAGAATGAGAGACTGGTCAGTGGTCTCCATGTGAGGACATGCTCATACCCTGCGATTCCCCCCCAGTAGTTCGTTGTCCAAATGGCCTCAATCGCTGTGAGTACCGGCGTATCAGAGGATATGACCGGATGGGCCTGCACGGCAGGAACATCATCAAAGGTAAAATCATTTTCCAGTATGGGAAGATGGACCAAAACAGCGAGTAGCCCGCATGCGCACGCCACAAGTGCCGGATCGAAAATCCATCG
>PKDL01000135.1 GCA_002863065.1 Pseudomonadota bacterium | reverse complement strand
CAGGGGCATCGCTGTTGTCAGTGTTGGGGTTGTTCCCTAAGGGTTAGCGGTTTCATTTACCAGGGGCCGTCAGGTGTCTCGCCACAGATTTAGCAATGTAATCCATCGCCGCCGATGCGCTTGGTATCGATGAAGCGTACTGGGCGAACCCATGTATCTGGTTTCCAAAGCATCTGTACGTTGCCTGCCCGCCCGCGCCGTTGACGGCATCTGCGTACATCTTGGCCTCGTCTCGGAGCGGGTCAAAGCCAGCAGTAGCCACGAGCATTGGAGGCATATCACCCAGCCGAGCATATACGAGTGGTGATACCCGGGGGTCGTGCTGTCCAGGAATCTTTTCTTCGGTGGGTAGCGCTGCGAGATAGGTATCCATAAACCACTGGATAAGCTCGGTATCAAGGCCGTAACCGTCACCAAAAGTGCGCCGTGAATCGGTCTGGATACCTCTCTGAGTAAGCGCGTAGAGCATGGCCAAGAACTTAGGTTTTGGGCCTTCGGTATCAATCATATGCTGACACACTACCGCGGATAGATTCCCACCTGCGCTTGCCCCTCCAATCCCTATTCGGTTGGGATCTGCTTGTAGGATGTCTGAAGCATTTTTGTTCGCCCATTTCCAGGCAGCGATAGCGTCTTCAACGGGTGCAGGAAACGGTGCCTCCGGTGCCTTTCGATACTGGACCGACAGAACGGATACTTTCGATCGCGCCGCGAGTATACGAGCAGCTGGGTCGGTCGTTTCAAGATCACCGATTGTGAAGCCTCCACCATGGAACCAAACAAGCAGTGGATTTTGGGAGTTACCCACATTGGGCCGATACAGACGAGCTCGCAGGCTGCCGGCAGCCCCCCCTACGTTCATTTCTTCCACATGCGGGAGTGTGGGCATCGGACCTTGAAGAGTTTGGACAATGTGTCGGTATTCAATGCGAGCTTCTTGCGGCGTCAGTGTGGGGAGAGACGGCCTCGCGAGGCTATGTAGTTTCAGCGCTAACTGCCACTTTGGATCGAGCGTATACCCATCAGTATCCTGCTTTGGCCCGCCCAAAACGCGTTGAGCACTCGTCGGTAGATCCATCAGCATGCGAGTAACGCGTCGCTCTAACCGTTTGCGAATCATCTGACGTTCTCCTTATTCCTCACCAACTTGGGTGATTGCTTGGCTCTACCTCGCGCTTGAACCCCGGATGGTGTGCCGAGACTCAGTGAACGGAGCCTTATCACGAGTTCGATAATGACGTCGGCCAAAAATTATGAAGAAGTGTAAGTGCACCCGTGTAAAAACCAGGCAGAAGTCGATACAAATGCGAAGTTTCTGGTAAAACACTGGCGGTCGTGACGCATAACTTCCCGTTTGGGGCCTCGCTGTGAAACAATTGTATCACTGTCTTACTTTTAGTTTGGTCGTGTTGGCCATCACCTCCTGTGCCGGCACAGTCGTTTCTGAGGCCAACGGCACAGATACGGACGGGGCCGAGCAGGATAGCCGATCTGAGCCACAGGATGCTGTGACTTCAGATGTCCCATCGCTCGATGTTGCCGTCCCGTCAGATACCCAGGCAGATACGTTAGACAGTGCGGCCGGTGTTGATACCGAGGACAAACCGGAAACCTCTCCTGACGATGCAACGAAACCCGAGCCGCCTCCCGAGTCTCAAACGGATATTTTGCGGCTAAGTGCGGCAATTTTTGACGATATTTTGGTTATTGCGGACCGTGCCGCCTTACGCACTGAGAAGTTCGGCCTGCCGGCGAAAGTGGTCACATCTTGGGCTGTGGGGTCGGTTCCTACATCACCGGTTATTATCGAAGCGGGTTTGCGGTGCTGGGACATCAACGGTAACGGCACCTTTGACGAGAGCACTGAAGACTTTGATGACAACGGAATCGGAACGGAAGCGGATTGTGCCTTCCATCCCGCCAATACCGCGGACGGGTGGCCGGGCGCCGCCGTGGCCGTTAACTTGGTGTCAGCGGATGGCGGAACGTGTGCCGTGAGTGCGTTCACCTTGACGGGGTATAATGCCTGGACTGTACCCATCCCGGGGGCATGTCAGCGCTTAGGACGTATCAGCGATACATTTGTCGCCGTATCGAGTTTTGGGCTCCTCGGTGAGGCTCGACTCATTGACTCGCGGACCGGGGCTGTCAAGGCGACCATAGAGCTCCCGTCCCCTCCTACGACGGCACCTGTTCGGGTGGGGAACCTGGGTTTTATTGTTGGTACCGAAGCCGGACTTGTGCGGATCGCAGTGGGATTCGGCCTTAGTGGGATGTGGATCGCCGAAGCGATAGATGTGGCTCCAGACCGGCCGAGTTGGATCGTACCGACGGGGCCAACCACATTCGCAGTCGCCCTGTGGCGGAACGGAGACCTACCGCAATCGCTGGGGGCCAGGCTACAGCGCTACCAGGCCACAGACCTGTCCTTGATAGGAGGAACTATCAATACTCCAGGCGACTTGTGGGCAGCACCAGTGGCCGCCCAGATAGATGGAAGCTTGAAGATGGTACTTGGTGGAGCTGGGTGGCTTTATGGGTTTGAGCTCGACAGCGAAACCCCATGGTTCAGCCTTGACACCGACCTTGGCACTGTCACCGGACTTGCATTGGCTGGCGACGGTCGCGTGTACGTGACAGAAATGGATTGGCTCGGAGTTCCAGAGGTTACTGGGCCTGGCAGAGTGGCGGTATGGCCCTACGACCCTGCGACTAAGGAGTCGATGAGCCCTGTCATCGATGAAATCATCGATTCACCGCTACGGTGGGCAGGCTCAGCGGCTTTGGTATGCGACGTGTTGATTCTACAAGCGGTACCAGATGGTCTGGTGTTATCTGAGCGGCTTGCAGCCAAGCCTTGCGGTGAAGGTTTGGTCGCAAATGGCTTTGCTCGGGATACTGGAGATAATCTCAACAGCGGCACCCTATCGGTGCCTCTCGATTGTACTCCTGGTCCAGGCGTCCCGCCATGCAAGGGTCAGGGCGGGTGTGTGAGTAACTCAGATTGCAATGACGAGAACCAGTGTACTTTAGATAGCTGTGTGGCTGGAGTTTGTAGCTATAAGTTCATTGCTGGCTGCTGTGTAGACGAGACGTACTGCGATGATTTTGACCCCTGCACGTTGAATTCATGCGTCGATAATCAATGCGAATTCATCTTCTCAGACACCTGTTGTGAATCTGCATCGGAATGCAATGACGATGCGCCATGCACAGTTGACATCTGCGACCAGGGATTCTGTCTCAACATTCCGGACAGTACCTTGCCAGGCTGCTGTGAAAGCAATACGCAATGCGATGACGGTGTACTGTGTACGGTCGATGTATGCGGCGAGGATGGGGAGTGCGCAAATGACTGGGATGACGGCTGTTGCATAGACGACTTTTCGTGTCTCGATGGAGCCGAATGCACTCTAGATCTGTGCATAAATAACCAATGTGTCTTCGTGCCTACGCCGGCAGAGCAGGGTTGTTGTTCCAGCGATGCGGAGTGTGATGCTCCGGATGAGTGTCAGATCGCAGTCTGC
>PKDL01000501.1 GCA_002863065.1 Pseudomonadota bacterium | reverse complement strand
GATACAGGGGACGACGTTTGTAGCGTAGATTGGCATATTGTGTCCCATCGATGCCGTCTACGGACACTCGCACGTCCACACGCTCTAAGCAGCAGCCGAATTGGTTCGTGCGAGCAGCGAGTACGAGCATCCAAGCTCCCTGCGGCCCCTTCATCACCGAGCCATCCATTCCATCTTCGAAGTATTGAAAAAATGCCGAGTCCGTCTGCCCTGGGTCGTTTTGTCCGAGATCAAATGTTGGATTCCTAACGCGACCGACATCGAGGGGCTCTACGGCTGCCGCGTCATTGAAGGATGCCTCTGCGTCAAAGGCATTGGACTCGAGCATCTCTGAGGCACAACCGAGCCCAAGCAGGTTGCAAAGACAGAGTCCAACCCAAGAGCGGTTCACTCGTCAGACCCAGACCGACTATCCGACAGAATCACATAGCTGTTTACTGGTATTCCGGCTTCAGTGGTACGACGTCCGCCGGGCCACAAGATGTCTAAGTCCACAGTCTCAGTACCAGGAGGGAAAGCAAACATTGCTTCCGGCACCGCGCTTCCGTACAAACCAGTACCACCAGCCATAATGTGCCGCATTTGCTCGCCTACACGCACGATAGCGCCCACCGCATGTGTATTGGCATTGCCCATACGGAGAGAGACAGTGAGGGTTGGAATATCTGAGTGACACCCGTTCAGGTATACTGCGGGCTGACCATCGGCATTGGTGACAACTAGGTCTGAGAACCCATCTCGATTGAGATCACCGACCGCAACACTACGGCTCCACCCAGTAGCCGCTCCACCGTATTGGTCTGTCATATCGACAAACCGGCCTTGCGCATTAGCAAGAATAATGTTCCGCTGCTTGTCCGCATTACTTGGCTGACCAAAGGGAAATTCACCCTGCGTATGGAAACCGTGAGCCACGTAGAGGTCTTCCTATCCGTCTGCATTCAGATCGACGAACACGGCGCCCCAGCCTACGTCATGTTCGTCATAAAGCGATTGAGCCTGTGCTTCTACCTGCCCCTCCTGCCACCGAAGACTACCCTGACCGGCGAGCAGGATATTGGGTTCCGGTAACATACTTGTGACGTAAAAATCGGTATGCCCATCTCGATTATAGTCACCTATCGCGATTCCCATTGCGCTCAATACGCTGTCCGTCCCCGATTCAAGAGAAATATCCGTTAGTTTCCAGCCTCCTTCATTCAGAAAAAGACGGTTTCCAGGTCGGAAATTATCGGACGAGTCGACATCGATATCCGCTAAACTGACCGCATCGTTTGTTTCGTACAGTTCGGGCAAGCCATCCCAGTTCAAATCGACGAGAGATACGATGAAGGTCGACCCCTCCACCCGGCGTTCGCCTAGAAGTTCGGACCGCGTAGCAAACGTGGCTCCGCCAAGGTTTTCGAACAAGCCAGACCGTGCCGGTAGCCCATCCCCGGTAGTGGACGCATGACCGGAACCAAAGAGGTCTAGATCTCCATCTCCATCAATATCACCGGCGGAGAAGCCAAGCCACAACACGTCAGGCGTGACTGGCAGTGCGATGGGTGCGTCGAACGTTCCGTCTCCACGATTCCGCGCCCAACTCTCGGCTAACACGGCATCCAACACCTCATCACCATCAATATCTGCAAATGTGACGTTTTTTCCCGACCACGGCAGGCTGGATGCTGACCATTGAAGTGCGCCTCTACCAGCGGTCATATAGACTTCGACCGGCCCATTCGTATTAGCAAAATACAGGTCTGGAAAGTGATCTCCATCCAGGTCCCCAATCGCTACCCCACCTAGATCGTTCGCCAAGCCATCAAGATAATCGCGCACTGCACCCAGCTCATGCGAAAAAGTAATACCGAGGACATCAGTAGCGTCCTGTAGTTGCCCGGGAAGCTGTGAGCTAGAACAAGTCTGTCGGGCAAATACACGCAAGCGTGGGCGCGACGTGGCCCGCTCCACAAGCTCGGTAGCATCAGGAGTGTCTTCACATCCCAACGTACATGCCGCGTAAACTACACCGATGAGAAACAGCCGCAATCCTACGCCAAGCTCTGTTTTGCCCAGGCTTTACCGCGTAAATTGGAGGCTTCCCCCACTGCAAAAGGCATTCGGTACCAGCTTAGATACACGGTCGCAGTGCACCTCAGGGCTCACACCCGGCAATGGGCTGCTTACACTCGATGTTAGCCGATCAGCAGGAGTGATCCCAAATAAGAGGAATTGTGGTGACGAAATAAAGGCCGTACATACGCGCCGAAGTGCGGCGTTAGCGTCTGGTAATTCGTCCAGAGGACTATCAAGCTGATAGCCGGACAATGCTTGAAGTACAGCTTCTTCACCAGGTGACGAAATCGCGGGATCCGCGAGCAATCGGTCCTTCAGCGCCGAGACAGCATCGTAAAGCGTATGCCCTGCTGCAGCGGTTTCCAGTGAGTCAATGAAATCAGACGCTTCGGTGGTCATAGCGTCTGGCGGCCGACACCCTCCAAAGGCGGACTCCCACGCCAGCGTCTCTTGAAAAGTACTCCCCCGAAATCCGATTTCACCATCCGTCATAAAGGCACCGATATCTCGCTGCATTTCGGCTATCGGCGATAACTTCACCTGCTCTACTGTGTCGTCTTGTGGGAAAAACCGCGGCGCCGGCGGCCAATCAAGGGCCGAAGTAAGCGACCGAAGAAGCACCCGCGCGGGCAATCTTGATACTTGATCACCCACTGAGTTTCCGTGCATTTGCGCTGTTGCACTTTCAATACTCCACGGATCGTAGATGGGCGATAGATAGTAGGCGTCCAGACCAGCCGCGCAATCAGCCGGAGCCGACTGGGCAAAGTATGGATGCAACACAGTAGCCCGCAGGACGGCTTTCAGTGAATATCCGGAGCTCACAAAGGTGGATGCGAGGTGCTGCAACACATCCCGCTGCATGGCATTTCGTGGCAGGTTGTGAGGCGCGGTGAGAGGTCGACCTATCACTTCCTCCCAGATTGCTTCGGAAACGCTGAGAGCCATCATCTGTACCAGAGCAGTGAGCCCGTCCGGAGTGGAGCTAGGGCTAAAATCGAGAGGCTCTCCTCGATTCTGGTCAAATGCGGTGCGTAAGAGTCCCTCTAGATCGTAGATACTCCCCTGGTCACCAAAGTCTTGGACTAAGTACGCTTTGTCCTCCAGCCAGTCCGTGGGTAACGTGTCGGGTGGTTCGAACTCTCCACAACCCGCAGCCATCCCCCAAGGGCGTAGGCCCTCACCGCGAAACCACAGATCATTCGTGTTTTCGCGCAGGTCGAGAGACATCACATCGCGAATACGAAAAAGAGTAGATATTCTGTCCGGATCTAGCCCCGTATCGTCGCCGAATACTCCCGCCTCTATGCGCCCACTCGCAGGCCAGCTACGGTCCAGTGTAGAGTCTGGTGAGTCGGTGACCGACCAGGCCGAGTTGTGACAGGAGAGGCATTCAAGCCGCCGGTTGAGGACTTGTGACTCGAAAATGCGCGCGTACAACCGACGCGTGGCAAGCTCATGCTCCGGG
>PKDL01000097.1 GCA_002863065.1 Pseudomonadota bacterium | reverse complement strand
GTACGCCACGGGAGAGCAATGGGGCGCCTTTCTCAAAAACAAGTCGCCAGATGTGCGCAAAACCCACCCCGGCGCACACTATCCCCGTTACTGCTTGTAACGACACTGCAAGTCGATGAAGGACAATGAGAGAGTCCATATGCGAGATCATGACATAACGGCTATGCTCGTACCAATGGAACCGCACACCGTAGAACTCCTTTTGAAGCGGAGAACACCATCTCTTATAGCACCGCTTATAGCCGCCATACTCAGTACTGCATGTGCGCCAGGTCCTAACGTACCGGCTTCAGTCCAAAAGTTGCTTCAAAAAGCCAACACATTAGAGAGCCGGCTCGCTTTTGGAGAGGCTAAGGTATTACGCTTAACCGCAAAAAAACGGTTGTCAACGTACCTGGAAGCCTCCCATGCGACGCTCGCATCCGCCCCGCTTGATTCAGCTCAGGCGCTGTTAAAACAAATTGAAAATACTCTCTTGCCGCGGTCTGAATTAGGTATCGCCGCCACAAGTAGTCTACCCGCCGCTGCTTTGTGGACCGTAATACAGCAACCTGAACGTCAGCGAAAAATACTCTTGAGTAGGTTGGTACGCATCCTTTCCGCTGCCGACGAACATTGGCGTGAAGAAGCAATGCGCTGGATCGCTCCAGACATGACAGCGAGCACATGGCTCGAGCAAGCCGAAAAATCCCAATCACCCAAAGCTTCAGACTACTGGGATGCTGCACTCAGCAGCCTCAAAAATCAGCAGGATTACGCGCAGCGAGGGAATGATGTGCGTCGTCTCATCACAGTTGCTCCCCGCGCCGGACGACTCAAACAGGTCTATGAATGGCTAAAGCAGGTACCTACGGCATCGAATCACCTACTGATACACCTAGCCCGTACCCTAGCCGAAAATGATATGCCAGACCTCGCACGGCTGACTTTGGAGCGGCTGCTGCAGCTAGCTAGGGAGGCCGACGATATCAATACACGAGCAGCCATTGCTGCAATCTACAGCGCACATGGAGCGGAAGAAGCTGCTGCGTTCATATTCGATGAAATTGGTCTGCGCCTTACGGATCCATTGGCCATCAAACAACTGGCAAAAGCCCTATCACGCGCCGGTGATGTGCATCGATTGATGCAGCTCGCTAACGGGATTGCGGATCACCAGCTCATAGGACACTTGATTACCGACCTGGCCCGATTGGCTCCAATGGAGTGCAATCTTGAGTTAGCAATTCCTCAAGCCGCGAAACTTGGAGCATCAGGAGGCACTGCTCAGGCCGCGATAGCCGTAGCTGTGCTGCAGCGCGAACTCCCATGCCTTTTCCAGCCCAAAAATTCTTCTGATTGTGACGAATCGGCGCTGTTACCCAAGTATCTCAATCTCGTAAAGACCCGGCGAGGACGGGCAGCGGTGTTTTTGAAAATTGCCAGATACCGACCCAAGTACTTTCAATTTGCCGCCCAAGAGGCGCAGGCACTTTTCACTCCGCGAGAGCAGATGGAAGCACTGATGCACGTTGCGCTTTCTGAAGCTAGAGCCGGATATGTAGAAAGTGCCACGACTCGACTCGATACCGTAATCCAAATCGCAAGCCGAAGGGCAAGCGCACAGGAACATGCAGAACGCTTGGCGCATCTCTTTGTGCTCGCACATGAAGAAGGCCAGCAATCCGTTGCCACTCAGTTCCGAACGCAAGCCTTGCTGAAGGCGAGATCTGCGAAGGACCCTCTTCGAGGTGCGCAGCTAATCACCCGATTATCGCTACAGTACAACCCCGTGATCTACGACTCCGCCAGCACGGTATTTTCCGTTTTCCCTAAACTCAGAGAAGGTACCCGCTCCTCGCTTTTGCGACGCTGGAGCATCGCGGCCCAGGGCAACCCCCAATTAGCGAACGAATGGATACGTTTAGCTGAAATGGTTCAACAGCCAGAACGCGCAATGAGTCTTCGATTGATCAAGGTACAACTAATTACTCGCCACCAAGGCCTACTCGCAGGGCTGCAGGCGGCCGGGCAAGAGCAAGGGCTAAAAGTAGAAGCGATACGACATTCGCGTGCAGATGAGGTTGGCCTCGCGGTATCCACCATCATGGCGCTGTCCGATTCCTATGATCGCGCGCAATGTATCGTGCAACTCCTCGCACATTCACCAACGATCCCACCCACCAAGCTCAAGGCTCTACTGTCCATCTAAAAAGGCAACTGCAACCCTTTATCACACAGCTTGTTGTTTTTTACCGGTGGAAAAACTTATAGAGTTGCAAATGATAATCATTCTCAGTATCGTTTCGCCGAATTCTGATGTCGGTGAACACCCGATCTGAAAGGACAGCCTAAATGAGCAAACTAAGTAGATACAGCCTAGCTCTTCTATTCGCACTTACCGCCATACTAGGCGCGTGCAGTGAAGACAGTACGGACGCAACAACCGACGGAACCGATGGAAGCACCGCTACCACGGCTACTGACGGCGCAGATGGTACTGAAACCACAGATACCTCGGATACCACGGACGCAACCGACACCGCGGATGCAGCCGATGCTATCGATGCCACTGACGCAACCGACACCGCGGATGCAACTGACACTGCAGACGCTACCGATATCACGGATGCTACCGACGCTGCTGACGCCAGCGACGGCATTACGCCGGACGAGGTAAGCTATGCCTTCACGAGTCGTGACGGTTCCGGCGCCTCCAGCGTTAGCTACTCCGGTCAGACTGCACGTCACGCCCTCATCCAAGAACTATATGATTGGATCGGTTCACTCGACACCAAGCTAGCTGGTGACTTTGAAGTCAACACCATCGAGCAAGGCGTTGGTTTCCTAAACGCCATTTACAAGTACGACGTTAATGTCGATGGCGAATGGAACCTCCAAGGCGGCCTTGCCCTTGATGGAAACGGAAAGCAAACCACGATCGAAGGCATCTCAGAAGGGAAGAACCTCGTGGGTAAAACCGCGGGTAATGACCCAGCGACCGATCACAAAGTGTGGACGGATGGATCCAGCTTCGCCGGCTGGACTGACACAACCATTGCCGAGTTCGGTGGCGGAATTGACACCCCAGAGAATCTGATTCAAGCCTTCTTCTCGAAAATCGCGAAAGAGGCTAAGGACGTTACTGATGAGACCAAAGCCACAGGCCCTAACGGTGAAACGCTAACGGTATACATCACGGCCGACGGACTGGATCTAAAGCAGCTAGCTCAGAAGTTCTTGCTCGGCGCGGTGACCTTTTCTCAAGCCGCCGATGATTACCTCGACGGCGCTGGCTACCTCGACAGCGCAAACTTCATGAATGAAGGAAACGAAAATAAAGGTCTGCGCGCGGACCACAGTGCACTCTACGTGAAGAACGGGGACACCAAAACCTACACTGCACTTGAGCACGCATGGGACGAAGGCTTTGGTTACTTTGGCGCTGCACGCGATTACGACAAGTACACCGACGCCGAAGTTGCTGGTAAGGGCGGCAAAGACGACTGGCAGAAGTACCATGACTCGAACAACGATGGACTCATCGACCTAAAGAGTGAGTACA
>PKDL01000410.1 GCA_002863065.1 Pseudomonadota bacterium | reverse complement strand
GCGAAGGCGCTGCAGGCGGGCCCTGTCTTTTTTGGAGCTGAGCACTGTGAATTTACCTGTGCGCGTGAGTTCGCTCTGCACCAGCGCCTGGAGCGCCGCGCTACCTCGTGGGGCTTCAGCCTCCACCACCACCCGGGGGGCGTCATCGAGATAACGCTGTACGGCGGCTTCAATATCATCGATGTGTGCACCTTGTTCGAGCAGATTTCCCTGCCAGGACCACAAGAATGCGCTCGGGAGCTTGCCGTTCACGCCAAAGCGTTTGTCGAGGATGCCATCGTAATCGCATTCCGACTTATCCGGATTCCAGGGGAGTGCCCGGCAGCCTGCATTTGGATCGCGGGTGTTCACCACGATCAGGCGCAAGCCCTTATCCCGATAGGCCTCGTGGAGCTTACGCCAGCGCGGAATCGCCTCCATACAAGGCTTGCACCACGTGGCGTAAAACTCGACCACTACGAGCTTCACTTTTGGTCGATTAAGCCAACGCCCCACGTCGAGTTGAACCTGCGCCTCGGCCTGTGGAAGTCCGAGACACGTCAACACCGTGATGGACATTGCAATCTGTCGCGCAGTCATGGGGCTAGAAGTATCAAACACGGGCGGTGCCTTCAAGATGGATAGGGGCTCCGCCGATCTTGCCTCAATCCAATGGGAGTGAGGCCACGAGATCGCGGAATACGAGTGGATCTTGTCGTTTCCGCGCATCCGTCAGTACCACCTGTGCGGTACTTGCCTGAGGTGAAGAGCGGACCGCTCCGGCCAGGAGATGGGCATCTTTCACATGGTCACTATCGATAAGGATGAGCTGTGGACGTAAATCACCGACCCAGAGCCCCACTTCTAAGGTGGACCAGGCATGCTCTAGCCGTAAGGTGGCACCCATATCCGAGACCGCGCGGCGCAGGGTGCGGATAGCGTCATCTCGTACGCCAACGACCACCACGCGGATCACCCCACGTGATGCTCTTGCCCGGAGGCTTCGGCGAGCCGCTAAAAACGCATACACGTCATCGCGTCGTATCCGCCGATGGCCACTGCCGGTAAACACCGCGGGAAGTTGTCCGGAATCTACCCATCGCGCCACAGTACGTGGTGAGACACCGCACAATGCGGCGGCCCGCTTCATGGTGACAAATTCGTTGGCAGTCATCGTACTCGCTTCCATAAACGCAACGCTTTCAACGCACCGGAATGTGCCGCGGCGATAAAACGGCGATCGGTGCTCATGGCCACTTGAGACACATACCCACCCGGTGCCGAAAGGCGCTGCAACAAGGCACCACTCTCACCACTGCGAATATCGACACTGGCGGACATATTAGCCGTCAGCAGCACATCCCCTCGCGGACCAAATACCACGTCATGTGGTGATAACTCTGGCGTAGGAATCGTTATCCGATGCGCCCCGTCAGCATCCCATAATTGCACTGCGTCATACATCGACAAAAACGCCTGCGTCGTGGCCACCGTAGCCCCATCCGGGTGCACCGTCACTCCGAGCATCGCAACTGCCTGCCCCGGCGGACGCATACGGCGGATAAGCGTGCCATCGGCCGCTGAGAGCACCACAAGCCACCCATCCTCCGAGACTGCATACAACTGGGTTCCATCGGGATGCCAGGCGAGGTCATGTATTTCCTGCATCTCTAGGCTAAACGTCAACGCCGGTGACTCGCCATCGGGCACCATCGTCACTTGCCCATTCACCATCCCGACCGCTAACCGGCCAGCACTCGACCAACCCAATGCGCTAATGTCGGAATGAAGCGCTACGACATCCACCACCTTGAGCGACCGACCGTCCCGTATCATCACTGACGCACCACGCGTATGGGCCAATCGCCCACCTGAGGCATTGAACGCTAGGCGGTGCATCCCCTTGCCCGACACGCTCTCCCGCCTCAGAGTACTCAGCGATACCGCATTCCATAGGTTCAGTGTGCCTCCGCCGGCGGTGACCAACTCTGCCGATGCCGGGCGAAATGCCAGATGATCCACTACCGGTGCCGCCGCAATAAGGGGCACCTGGGTTCCATATGGTACTACACTGGACACTGCACCATCGTGATGACCGAACACGATTCGACCATCCGAGCTCCCCACACTCACACTGCTCACCGATGGCACAGCCAACAACCAAAGCAGCTTGCCCGACTCCAGTGAATAGACCTCAACTCCGGCAGGCGACATCAACACCAACTCATCCTGGCTGTCCCGAATACGCATCCCACGATACGGGGCGCTAAAGCTGTCTGGGCGACTCGACAGCTCTACCGTGGCCTGAACGTCCAGGGCACTTGTGTCTACTTGGCGCAACGTTCTGCCCGATAGCACCCAGAACGCGTCATCATTTTCCGCTAGAGCCAGTCCAGCCTGTCGGCTGGTGGGAGCCCCGGGTATCACCAGCCTCTTGGTAAGCGCCTTCGCCAGTGGACGGGTGCGGACCGACAGCGCGAGTGGGCCAATCGCCGTTGGTGTACCTAAGATGCCGACCCTATTCTCTGTGACGGCCAGACCATGGACCTGGCCCTCGACTCGAAACCCTGTACCCGAGACCGCATCTGCAGACATCGACCATTCTCGCACAGTCCCATCCGCCGCCACGCTCAGCAGGGATCGTCCCTGAACCTGCGTGACATGTGTCACTTGTTCGGTATGGCCCCTCGCTCGCTCAATAACCCGGCCAGTATCCGGGTCAAACCACGCCAGCTCACCCGAATAGCCTCCCGCGACCACCTCTCCGTCTGAGAGCACGTGCAATGCGCTCACCCGCCACGGCGCTTGCACACTCCACAAGCCTTCACCTTTCGCACCCCACAGGCGCAGGGTCTCATCCACTCCAGCGGTGGCTAGATAGCGTTCATTGTCCGACATGGCGACGCGGTGCACCGCCCCGTAATGAAACGGCGCTTGTACGGGGGCATATCGAATACCGGTGGCACTGAATGACGCCAATAGCAGTGCACATGCTGCGACCTGTGTTGCCAAGAGTTGGTTCATCGCAGGCGGTCTATCACCTCAGCGGGTGCAACGAGGCGCTTTACATTGAAGTGCAATTGTCCCAACAGGCCAACGACTTCGGACACCTCTTCGATTGGCGCCACCGTGCCGTTCCGCTGGACGATGCGGATGGATTGGTCTGTCCGCCCCGAACCAGGAACATAGGGCTTATAGGGCGTGTCCGCTGACGAATCGACCAGCACAAAAAACGATGGTTCGAGGTCTAGAGCCGTCGCCACCGATCTGGCCCGCTCCAGTACATACGCTTCATTGTCCGCGGTGATAGGCAATGTCTTGAACAACCTCCGGCAGACCAGGCCGTCCGCCAAACGCCGGAGGATTGGATCCTCCTCCCGAGCCCACTGCTTCAGTGCGTACCAGATATCGACATCATCAAGACGTGGGATATCGCGAAACCCCACAAGCGTATTGCCGACCAAGTTTGCCAATGCCCCGGTTGGGTACCACCCGAACGGATAGCCTGCGGCATGAAGAAACGACGCCCGCCGAAAACACGCCTCCAACATCCGTTCAGCCGAACGGCAGGCCTTATGGAGATAC
>PKDL01000309.1 GCA_002863065.1 Pseudomonadota bacterium | reverse complement strand
AATCATTATCTAGAAAGTCACAGACGTCTGAGGCGGGGACTTGGGCATTACAGACCCAGCCCAGAGATCCGGCACAGGTCGAGCTGCCGGTACACGTACCGAATTCGTTTGTATCCTCACAGGGTAGCGTCTCGGGCAACCCATCATCTGGAACACCGTTACAGTCATTATCCAAGCCATCGCAGATTTCCTCAGTCGCCGTATTTGCGCTACATGCGGACCAACCCGTGGCGGGTTCGCATGTCTCAAAACCTACACAGGTACCAATGTCATTTTGCGTATTGCACGGTTTTTTGGCTCCGGCGGTGTCGGAATTACAGTCGCACGTGCCGTTGGGAGGAACGCACCAGTTTTGGCCTGACAGGCTTTGGCATTCAAACCCATCTGGGCAGTCAGTACTGTCAGTACATTGCTCGGTGCAGTAGCTACCGTCACCAACAGTAGTACACGTCAAGCCGCCGCATTGGCCGTCGTCAGAACACAATTTACAGTGCGTTTTACCTTCTGGAAGGCAGAGATAGTCGTTGACCTGGTAGAAGCCGTCTTCACAGCTGGTAATAGTGCATAGAGGGGTTGCGAGACTCCCGTTACATTCGGCTATTGCGTTCGGTATCGCTCCGTCACAGGAGGCACCACAAGAGCCGCAATGTTGCTGGTCGACATACTTTCCAAGGTCGTCCTTGAATGTTTCGTCGACCTCTCCATCACAGTCGTTATCCTTGAAGTCGCACAACTCAACGGATGGCACCTCCGCACTACAGACCCAGCCCTGTGTTCCTTGGCAAAATGCGAGGCCAGTGCACTGGCCGATACCTGCCACGGAATTTTCACACGGCTCGCTCGGTGGGAGCCCATCGTCCACGAATCCGTTGCAGTCATTGTCTATACCGTCGCAGAGTTCGAGTCCTGGTTCTAATGCGTCACATGCGGACCATCCGGTTTCGGCTTCGCATGTTTGGAACCCGAAGCAGGTACCCAGGCCGTTCTGACTTTGGCAGGGTTTCTTTTGTCCCTGCGTGGACGGTATACATCCGCAGTCGCCGCTTTTGGGTAAGCAGGCCTGGCCCACTGGGTTGCCATCCGGCCCATCGGCGGCTTGGCACAGGAATCCAGGGGAGCAGTTATCGAGTCCAGCCCCGCACTGTTTTGCGCAGAATGAGCCGCCAGCCACTTGAATGCAGACTCCCCCACCGCATTGAAAGTCTGCAGTGCAGGGCTGGCACACAGTGTCGAGTTCTGGCAGACATTGGTAGTTTCCAGAGGCATAGTAGCCGTCATCACACTCGTCGACTACGCATTGGGGGGACGCTTGGGTAACATCGCATTTAGCGGTGGCGTTGGGGAATATTCCTTCGCAACTATTGCCGCAGCCGCCGCAATGTACAGTGGTGCCATAAACACCGTTCTCGTCTTTGAAGTCTTCATCCGTCGTACCGTCGCAATCATTGTCCAAGAAGTCGCATACTTCGGCGGTCGGTTGCGATGCGCTGCAGATCAATCCATTGGCACCCTGGCAGGTTTCGATACCCTGGCACGTGCCAAATTCGGTGGTGGCCTCACAAGGAGCTGGTTCTTGGAAATCCTCATCGGCGGCGCCGTCGCAGTCATTGTCTAGCCCATCGCAAATATCTGCCGACGGTTCATTCGCGCTGCATATGGACCATCCTATGGCTGGTTCGCAGGTTTCCACTCCTTGGCATACGCCAAAGTCATTCTGGATCGCGCATGGTCTTGCCGCGCCGCTATTTGCAGTATTGCAGTCGCATGTACCATTCACTGGTCGGCAGCTCTGCGCTCCGCTATCTGCAGTAATGCATTCAAAACCTTCGGGACATGCATTGAGCGAGCAGTCTATGGTGCAGTATAAATCCTCACTGTTTGAACCAATTTGAACGCAGCTACCACCGTTACATTGAAGGTCTGACGTGCATTCGCGGCAGAGCTTGGAGGTATTCGGGACGCATATGGTGACTACGTCGGGATAGCTGTTGAGAACGACTTGGCAACTCCAACCGGGCGGGCACTCTTCAATGCAACTTGTCGTGCATTGCAGGCCGTCGAAAGTTTCCACACAATATCCGTCGCAGCATTGATCGTTGGATGTGCACTCATCACCGAACACTCCACAGCTCAATTCGCTTCCGTCGCCTTCGGTCTGCGATGTTTCGCTGGAAGTCGTTATATCGGCCCCTGCACCGGGTGTACTGCCATCGCTAGGGTCAACGAAAGCGTCTCCGATACCGGTATCAGCCACCGATTCACCGTCGCGGTCCACGGACTGACTATCTGCACCATTCAGCGTTCCAGGTTGGCTATCATCACCACACCCGGCGAACGCGAGCGCAGTAATGAAACTCAGTAGAAGTCGGAACGAGCGATTATCTGCCTTCATTCATCAGTCCCCTGGAGGTCGCCGCGGCGGAATGCCCCGACGACATACGAACGCCATGGTCCAAAACGGATACTTATAACCTAACCCTTGCATGCTACGGGAAATGCGAGGGAACCCACAAGCCGCAAGGCATGCCAATCAATACGAGTGTCAGTATATTTACGCGTTACTGGCACTCACCATGCTTCATGCCAACGGCGTAAGGTTGACCGTGTTGACCTTGCGGGTAGCCTCGGTGCTCTACGATCTGATTTGGTATGGTCTTATTGGCAAGTCTGACCATTGTTTCATACGGTGGCGATTTGCCCGGGCATTGACTGTCAGGAATCGTGGCACTGTACGCGCGATAGGGTCATGTTCAAGTCCCATGTCATCAAAGATTACGTCGCATCTGCGGCGTAGTACGAGAGAGTATCGATGAGTTTGGTTGTGTTCGAACGCGTATCATTGGCCTACGGTGCACAGCGCATCTTGTCGTCGGCGAGTTTCCGCGTCGAGGCGGGGGAAAAGATTGGCCTTATTGGTCCGAATGGCGCCGGAAAGTCTACGCTCTTGAAGTTGTTGACGGGTTCATTGAAGCCTGACGATGGGGTTGTTCGTCGATCAAAGCATTGTCATTTGGGGTACCTCCCGCAGGATATCCCCGAGTACGAAGAGCAAACGGTATTACAAGCGGTGCTATCAACAGTACCAGGGCGCCTAGACATTGAAGAGCGTATCGAAATGGATACATGTGCTTTGGAGTCGAGCAGTGACCCCGAAAAGCAGATGGCACTAGCGCAAAGTATCGCGGAGCTAACGGAACGGCTGACGCACCTCGATACATTCTACAGCGAGCATCAAGCGATTAGAATATTAGCGGGGCTGGGTTTTAACCCTAGCGAGGCCTCTCGTCCCGCGAGAGAACTATCCGGTGGCTGGCGGATGCGAGTAGCACTGGCAGGACTGTTATTTCAACAACCGGACCTTTTGCTTCTCGATGAGCCGACGAATCATCTCGATATGCGCAGTGTGCTATGGCTTGATGAGTTCCTGGGAGAATTACGTTCGGCTGTCGTACTTATTTGTCATGACCGGCACTTTCTAAATCGGCATGTGCGCCGGGTGATCAGCCTTGAGCCAGAAGGTGTACGTAGCTACCGCGGTAATTATGACGCATACCTCTCTCAGCGTGCC